>NZ_JAPSHI010000048.1:0-11117 GCF_031180005.1 Paenarthrobacter sp.
CCGGCGGCAAGGTCCGCGGCGGCCTTGTCCAATTGCTCCTGCGTTGTGAAGGGGTTTACGGTGCCCTGCACGTCCGGCATGGCTTCCAGCTTGATGAGCGCAGCGGCGACCGCGTCCTTCTTGGCTTGGTCGAAGCCGGCATCTGCGGCGTCGAAAACTACGCTGGCCGAGCCGCCTGACGAACCGGGCAGGGCCTCCTTCAGCTTGTCCGCCATCTGCTGGGTTTCGGTGCCCGGGATGGTGAAGTTGTTGGACATGGTGCCGTGGAACGCTGCGGCTGAGCCACCCACTGCCACCATGACGGCCAGCCATATGGAGATGACCAGCCAGCGGCGGCGATACGAAAATTTGCCGAGACGGTAGAGGAACGAGGCCATGTCAGAACCGATCTTTGGTGGTTGAAACGGAAGGTGAGGCTGCTGAGGCGTGCAGGGACGCGTCCGACGGCGGCGCGAAGCCAGCGCCGAGAAGGCCCATCGCATCGATGAGGTGCTGGCGGAGGACGGCGAGGGATTTGGGGGAAAGATCTGGTCCGTATTCGGCGAACCAGACGGTCATTGCCGCTTTACCGCAGGAGATGACGGAACCTGCGAGGGCGTGAAGGTAGAGCTCACTGATGCCGGTGCCGAGCCTGCCGCGGGCAGCGTCAATGATCTGCTCGGTGCAGTGCTCCCAGGCTTCAAGTTCGGAGCGGGCCAGCTGACGGTTGTCCTGCGTCAGGCTGAACAGCTCGGCCATGGGAGCCACGGACATGGGATCGGCCAGCGCCATGAGGGCGGCCTGCGCGGATTCGAGGATCGATTCGTGCGCCGGGCGCAGCCGGAACTGCTCCAGCGCGTGGTCCATGAAGCCGTCGGCTACGGAGGCCAGGGCGGCTTCGAGGCTGGGGAAGTAGTTGAAAAAGGTTCGCCGTGAGACACCCGCGCTGGCGGCGATGTCTTCCACGGTGAAATTACCGGACCCGTTGCTGCGCAAAAGGTCCAGGGCTGCGGAGGCGATGGAGCTGCGGGTGGCCGCCTTGTTGAGTTCGCGCCGTGAGGGGGTAGCGGGCTCAGCAGTTGTGGACGACTCCGCAGAGGCTTCCTGTCTACTGGTTTGGATCACATACTTACACTAAGTGCAAGTTTGCACTCTGCGCAATTTGGTCGGGAGAGGGCATGCAAAAAGTCCCGCCCTGGTCTGTCATGCCCACCGTTGAAGGGCGAGGAGAACGAACCAGGGCGGGACTCGGAAAGGCCAGGCTAGAACTGTGTTGGGGGAGCGGGCGGAGTCGGCTGGCTCTGCTGCTGCGCAGGCGTTTTGGTCAGGTAGATTGACTGGCCCGTTGCTCCGGGCTCACCCTCACCCAGCGGCAGCACGTACACGGCGGTTCCGTAGGCACATACTTCGGTCCAGTTGGTGCCCATTTCCGAGGTATCAAACCGCATAGCCACAATAGCGTTGGCGCCACGCTGCTGTGCCTCGTTGACCATGCGTGCCATGACTTCCTGGCGGCTTTCGTAGAGGGCTTTGGTCATTTCGGGCAGTTCGCCGCCGCCGAGGGAGCGGAAGCCGGCCAGCATTTGGGAACCGATATCGCGTGAACGGACAGTGAGGCCCATGACTTCGCCGAAGACGGCGTCGATGCGGTGGCCCGGGATTTCGTTGGAGGTGACGATCAACATGGTCCGAGCCTATCCAGACTTGCGCTCTTAAACGGGCAAATCCCCCGGGGAGAACTCCCCGGGGGATTTGCGCCAGTCCATAGAGGCACAAACTTAGGCTTTTGAATCGGCCAGTTCGCGCTCGTTTACTTCTGCCGCTGCCTTGTCGGCGGCGAACTCGTCCGCGAACGCTGCCCCGTTACGGGGTGCGTTGTACAGTGACTCGTCCAGGATGCCCTGGCGCTTGGCCACGATGGCGGGGACCAGTGCCTGGCCCGCGACGTTGACGGCGGTGCGGCCCATATCCAGGATCGGATCGATCGCCAGGAGGAGGCCGACGCCGGCAAGCGGGAGACCCAGCGTGGACAGGGTCAGCGTAAGCATGACGACGGCGCCGGTGGTGCCTGCCGTAGCAGCGGAACCGAGGACGGAGACCAGAACGATCAGCAGGTACTGGCTGAAGTCCAGGTTGATGCCAAAGAACTGTGCCACGAAGATCGCTGCGATGGCCGGGTAGATGGCTGCGCAACCGTCCATCTTGGTGGTGGCACCCAGCGGGACGGCGAAGGAAGCGTAACCGGAAGGGACGCCAAGGTTCCGCTCAGTGACGCGCTGCGTGAGCGGAAGCGTGCCGATCGAGGAGCGGGAGACGAACGCCAGCTGGACAGCCGGCCAAACACCGGAGAAGTACTGCTTGACGGACAGCCCGTGGACGCGGACCAAAATGGGGTAGAGGACGAAGAGCACCAGTGCCAGGCCAATGTAGATTGCGGCGGTGAACTTGCCCAGGGAGCCGATGGTGTCCCAGCCGTAGATGGCCACGGCGTTTCCGATCAGGCCGATGGTGCCCAGCGGGGCGACGCGGATGATCCACCACAGGACCTTCTGGATGACTGCCAATGCGGATGCGTTGAAGGTCAGGAAGGCTTCAGCCTGCTTGCCCACTTTGAGGGCGGCAACGCCGATTGCGATGGCGATCACCAGGATCTGGAGCACGTTGAAGTTGACGGCAGTGCTGACAGTGGTGGCAGCGTTGGCGCTCTCGGTGACGGTGGAGCTGGCGCCGAGTCCAAGGAAGTTCTTGGGGAACAGGCCGATCAGGAAAGCCCACCAGTCACCGGTCTTGCCGGCGTACTTTGCCTCTTCGGTGATGCCTGTTGCAGCGCCTGGTTGCAGGAGCACGCCGAGCCCAATGCCGATCAGCACCGAAACCAGTGAGGTGATGGCGAACCACAGCAGAGTGGTCCACGCCAGTCGCGCGGCATTGGAGACTTGGCGCAGGTTCGCGATGGAGCTCACCACGGCGGTGAAAATCAAAGGAACGACGGCGGTCTGCAGCAACGAGACGTAGCTGGAACCAATCGTCTGGAGGGTAGCGCCGAGGCCATTGGGAGCGGTCTTGGTGCTGCCCGTGTACTTGGCGATGAGGCCAAAGATAAGGCCGACGATGAGGGCTGCGATGATCTGGACGCCGAAGGATCCGGCCCACTTGGGGAGCTGGAAGCCGGTCTTGCCAGCTGCTGGGGAAGTGTTGGTTGAGGTGCTCACCGGAACACGGTAGGTGCATCGCAAATAACATAGCGAACGGACGTTGAGAAATGTTACGCAGCCCCAATGCCTCCAAGCGGGCCTATGCCTTGAATAGCGGCGAAGTTCCGCGCGAGTGTGAAGTTATTCCCGCCAAACATGTGGTGATGATCTCTGTACTAAGACCGAAGGCCGGGCATCCGGCAGTGTGCGTCAAAGCGCCGAAGGAGCAGCACACCGAGGATGTCCGGCCGCTGGGCGGACCCGTCTCAGCCCAGCAACGCCCGTCGGAGTACGTCCAAACCCACGGAACCGATGTTCAGGGCCTTGCTGTGGAAGGACTTGAGGTCGAAGGCGTCGCGGGATTCAAGCTCTGTCCGGATCTGCTCCCACAAACGCTGGCCCACTTTGTAGGACGGGGCCTGGCCGGGCCAGCCGAGGTATCGGGTGAACTCGAACTGGAGTTGGCCTTCGCTGATGTCGAGGTTGGCTCTGAGGAAGTCGAAGCCCTTCTCGGGTGTCCACGTCCCCGTGCCCCAGCGTTCGGGAACAGGCAATTCCAAATGGACTCCGATGTCGAACACAACGCGGGCAGCACGCATGCGCTGGCCGTCCAACATACCCATGTGGTCGCCCGGGTCCTTGAGGTAGCCCAATTCGAGCATGAGCTGCTCGGCGTAGAGTGCCCAGCCTTCGCCGTGGCCCGACACCCAGCAAACATTTCGACGCCAGTTGTTGAGGAGTTCGCGGCGATACGTTGCCGTGGCTACTTGGAGGTGGTGGCCGGGAACGCCTTCGTGGAACACCGTGGTTGTTTCGGACCAGGTGGTGAAGGTGTCTTCGCCTGCCGGCACGGACCACCACATGCGCCCGGGCCGGGAGAAGTCGTCGGACGGGCCGGTGTAGTAGATGCCGCCCTCATCGGTGGGGGCGATCATGCATTCGAGGGTTTTCATGACGTCGGGGATGTCGAAGTGGACGTCGGCGAGCTCAGAGACTGCCCGGTCGGAGAGTTCCTGCATCCAGGCCTTGAGGGCGTCCGTGCCCTTGATCTGGCGGGCGGGATCGTTATTGAGAATGCTCTTGGCTTCTTCAATCGAGGCGCCCGGTTTTATCTGGCCGGCAACCTTCTCCTGCTCGCTGATCAGCCGTTCGAGCTCTTGGACGCCCCAAGCATACGTTTCTTCCAGGTCGACTTCGGCGCCAATAAAGGAGCGGGAGGCCAAGGCATAACGCTCACGGCCCACGGCGTCCTTTTCCGGGGCTACGGGGAGGAGCTCGTCCCGAAGGAAGTCGCCCAAGGCACTGTACGCAGAACGCGCGGCCGCAGTCCCGGCGTCGAGCTTTGACTGGACGTCCGCAGGAAGAGGCTGCCCACCAAGGGAAGCGGAGGAAGCCATCTTGGCGAAGAAGCCATCCTCTGCCGCGTACCTGCCGGTCTGCTCAATGACGATCCGCACTTGGCGGGCGGCGGCTACTCTTCCGGCGGCAGCAGCCGAGCGAAGTGATGCAATATAGCCCTCGATCGCACCGGGAACGTTCGCAGCACGGCCGGCAATGTGCTCCCACTGTTCCACCGTGTCCGTGGGCATGAGGTCGAAGATGGCGCGAATGTCCTGGGCGGGGGAGGCAATGTTGTTGAGGTCGGCCGCATCCCAGCCTGACTCGTGGATCTCCAGGTCCAAGCCGAGCCGCTCGCGCATGGCGTCGAGGGTGACGGCGTCCACATCATCGGACGGCTCAAGGCCTGCCAGAGCATCCAAGGCCAACTTTGTGGCCTCGGCATGCGCCTCAGCACCAGCAGGCGAGTAATCCGGGTATTCCGTTTCGTGTCCCGGCAAGCCCAGCGTGGTGGCGAAGCTGGGATTGAGTTCGATCAGCTTTTCTGTGTACGCGTCAGCGACGGCATCGATGGCGGACTTCGGGCGTACGGGAGTGTTTGCAGTAGTCACCCACAGAGCCTAGCCGCGACAACGCTTACGTGAAAGGGTTGTTGAACTTTCTACGGACGACGGAATTAACCCCTGCTGCGCTTCCAAGCACCCGGACCTGGTGTGGGGTCCAGGCGGAGTTGTTGGCGACGCACCCAGTGCCGGACGTTCGGCTTGGACGAGGCCTCTTCCTGCCGGACTCCCAGTGAAACCACGACGGCGGCGAGCGCCGCGAGCTCTTCGGCCGTCGGTTCGCCCTTGACCACCGAGAACATCGGTTCGGCAGGCGACTCAGCGGCTACTCCGTCAGGCGCCAAATCGGCGCGATGCTTGGGCGCCATCACAGCGGGATGTTTCCGTGCTTCTTGGTGGGCAGGCTCGCGCGCTTGTCGCGGAGGGCCCGGAGTCCGCGGATGATCTGCAGGCGGGTATCCGAGGGAGCAATAACTGCGTCAACATAGCCCAGCTGCGCCGCCTGGTACGGGTTGAGGAGTTCTTCCTCGTAGCCCTGGATGATCTCGGCGCGCTTGGCCTCCACGTCGCCGCCGGCTTCGGCGACGGCAGCGAGGTCACGACGGTAAAGGATGTTCACTGCCCCCTGGGCACCCATGACGCCGATCTGGGCCGTAGGCCACGCGAGGTTCAGGTCAGCGCCCAACTTCTTGGAGCCCATCACGATGTACGCGCCACCGTAGGCCTTGCGGGTGATGACGGTGAGCTTGGGAACGGTCGCTTCAGCGTAGGCGTAGAGGAGCTTGGCGCCACGGCGGATGATGCCCTGGAACTCCTGGTCCTTACCGGGTAGGAAGCCAGGGACGTCAACCAGCGTGATGATGGGGATGTTGAAAGCGTCGCAGTGGCGGACGAACCGGGCAGCCTTCTCCGAGGCGGAGATATCGAGGGTTCCCGCGAACTGCATGGGCTGGTTGGCCACGATGCCCACGGTGTGTCCCTCAACGCGGCCGTAGCCGATCATCACGTTGGGAGCGTAGAGCGACTGCATTTCCAGAAAATGGGCGTCGTCCACGATCTGCTCAATGACTTTGCGCATGTCGTATGGCTGGTTGGCGGAGTCGGGAATCAGCGAGTCCAGCGCGTGGTCGTCGTCGTTCAGTTCCAGTTCCTGGTCGTGCTCCACCACGGGGGCCTCGGACAGGTTGTTGGAGGGCAGGAAGTCCAGGAGTTCGCGGACGAATTCGATCGCGTCGGCTTCGTCGGAAGCCAGGTAGGTGGAGGTGCCGGTGGTGGCGTTGTGCTGCCGCGCGCCACCGAGGGTTTCCATGTCCACGTCCTCACCGGTGACGGTCTTGATGACGTCAGGTCCGGTGATGAACATGTGGGATGTCTTGTCCACCATGACCACGTAATCAGTCAAGGCGGGGGAGTAGGCAGCGCCGCCGGCGCACGGGCCCATTATGAGGGAGATCTGGGGGACCACGCCGGAAGCGTGGACGTTGTTGCGGAAAATGTCCGCGAACATGGCCAGCGAAGCAACGCCTTCCTGGATTCGTGCGCCGCCGCCGTCGTTGATCCCGACAACCGGGCAACCGTTGCGGAGGGCGAATTCCTGGACCTTGACGATCTTTTCCCCGTTGACCTGGCTGAGTGAGCCGCCGTAGACGCTGAAGTCTTGGCTATAAATGGCGATGAGTCGGCCATCTACGGTTCCGTATCCGGAGACCACGCCGTCACCGAGCGGCTTTTTCTTTTCCATGCCGAAAGCGGTGGATCGGTGGACTGCGAGGGCGTCGAACTCGACGAACGATCCGGGATCGACCAGAAGGTCGATGCGTTCGCGGGCGGTGTTCTTGCCGCGAGCGTGCTGCTTTTCGATTGCTTCCGGGCCGGAAGGCTGTTCTGCACGGGCCTGGCGGTCGCGGAAGTCGGCAATCTTTCCCGCTGTCGTTGTCAGATCGTGGCTCATCAAGTGTCTCCGGCTCTTTAGCTGATATTCGCTGGCGCAATCCAGGGCACGGACAAGTAGCTGACTTAAGTAGCTTCCGTACAAAGAACAGGCCCCGCAGGCCAGTCTAGTGACGCCTTTGCCGCGAACCGCTGTAGAAACCCTACAATTTTCCGTGTCCAAGCCAAAGCCGACACCATGTTACCCGCCAGTAACATAGTTGGGCTAGAGTGTCCCCATGACTTCAAGCAACGGCGCTTCCTCCGCCTCCACAGAGGGTCAAACGCAACGCACCACCCCCTACGTGGCCACCGCTTCGCTCAAGGGCAAGACCGTCCTTATGTCCGGCGGCAGCCGTGGCATCGGCCTGTCCATCGCCACCCGCGCAGCCCGCGACGGCGCCAACATTGTGCTCATGGCCAAGACCGGCGACCCACACCCCAAACTCGAAGGGACCGTCTTCACCGCAGCGGAACAGTTGGTCGAAGCGGGCGGCCAGGCGCTACCGCTCGTCGGGGACGTCCGCAATGATGACGACGTCGCCGCAGCAGTCGCCGCCGCCGTCGAGCGTTTCGGGGGCATCGACGTCGTGGTTAATAACGCCTCGGCGATCGACCTGTCCCGCACCGACGCCGTGGACATGAAACGCTACGACCTGATGCAGGACATCAACGTCCGCGGCACCTTCCTGCTGTCCAAGCTGGCTCTGCCCGCCTTGCGGGAATCCAGCCACGGCCACATCCTCACCCTGTCCCCACCACTGAACCTGGACCCGAAATGGGCCGGGATGCACTTGGCGTACACCATGGCAAAGTACGGTATGAGCCTCACCACGCTGGGACTCGCCGAAGAGCTGAAGGACGACGGCGTATCGGTCAACTCACTCTGGCCATGCACCTTGATCGACACGGCCGCGATCCGCAACATGCCCGGTGGGCAGCAAATCGTCCAAGCGGCCCGCGGCCCGGAAATCATGGCCGATGCCGCGCACGCCGTGCTGACGGGGTCAGGTGCTACTGGGAATTTCTACACCGACGAAGAGGTGCTGCGCGCTGCCGGCGTTTCGGACTTTACCCCTTACAGCCTCGGTGCGCCCGAAGACCGCCTGGTCCCGGACATCTTCCTCTAAGTGGATTCATAGCCGTTTTTCAGCGCAGCCATCATCCGGGGACGCCGCAACTGGATAGGATTCAGCTATGGATGCCGAACAGCCAGAGAGCAGCGAACCCAAGGACTTGCCCGCAGACGTCACGTCCGGGCAATCCCGTTCCTCTGTGGATCGTGGGGCGTTGGACCGCGATGCCCTGCTCCAGCCGGACTTCTTGTCGGCTACCGGCATCTCCCAGCTGAAGATTGTCGAATCCACGGGATCCACCAACCAGGACCTCGTCCGGGCTGTGACGGTGGAACCGAAAAAGTGGGCCGACCTCTCCGTGCTGACAGCCGAACACCAGACGGCAGCGCGAGGACGGCTCGACCGTCACTGGGAATCACCCGAGCGGTCAGCGGTGTCCGTCTCCATGGTGCTGCGCCCCGTCACGGCCGAAGGCATGCCTGTCCCGACGCAGAGCTACTCTTGGCTCTCGCTGCTTGCTGCGGTTGCCTTGCGTGAAGCGCTGCAGGAAACTGCCGGCATCACTGCGGAGATCAAATGGCCCAATGACGTGCTGGTCAACGGGCGGAAGGTGGCTGGAATCCTGGCCCAGATGACTCCGCTGGGCGATGGCTCCGTTCCGGCCGTCATCTTGGGCGTTGGCCTCAACGTGTCCTTGGCCGAGGACGAACTTCCGGTTCCCACGGCAACTTCGCTTGCCCTGGAAGGGGCCACGACGACGGACCGCACCGCGCTGCTGAAGAGCTACCTTTCGCGCTTCGCGAGGTTGTACCGCAGTTTTTGCAATTCGGAAGGAGACCCTGCAGCGGGTTTGGTGGGGGGCCCGTCGCTGCACAAGCGCGTTGAGTCTGCCATGGTGACGTTGGGTCGCGAAGTGCGGGCGCACTTGCCCGGGGACCACGAACTCGTGGGCCACGCCTCGCGTTTGGACGAGCACGGCTCGTTGTTAGTGGTGGACCACGGCGGCAGGGAGCACGTAGTGACAGCCGGAGATGTGGTGCACTTGCGCGCCACAGAAAGCGGTTATGCGTAAAGAGTTACTTCCGGGGGAGCAGGTCATCACGATCACGCGCCAACAGGGCCGTTCACTCTTCTTTCCGGTGCTGGCCTTCATCGTGGTTTCCGCACTGACGGGCTTTGCTTGTGCTTGGATCGTCAGGGAGAACCCACAGCGCCTGGCGCCGTTCATCACTGCGGAATGGACGCCTTGGCTCGTGGGTAGCGTTGTTGTCCTCGCGGCGTGGTTTCTAGCGGCGTACAGCCTCAAGCGCGTGTTGCGGTGGCGGTCGATCAAGTACATCCTGACGAGCCGGCGTGTACTTGCCAAGAACGGAATGTTTCGCCGAAGTGATTGGCAGGTATCGCTGATGGCCGTCCGCAACGTTGGTGTCCAGCAGAGCATGCTCCAACGGGCATTGCACTCAGGGAATATATCCTTGGATACCGGGCACTCCGGAATAGCCGTCCTGGCCGATGTTCCCGAAGTGGGGAAGTTCCGGGGCTTCATTCTTGACGCAATGGACGAACTCCCGCAGGGTGAGGTTTTTGAGGGTGAAGTACTGAAGGATTTTGACGAGTTGCCATGGGAGTTGAGAGAAGGTGGAAGAGATGAGCGTTGAGGATCAGCAGTCCGGCGAGGACCTGGACCAGGAGTTCGACGCCGTACCGGAACCTTCCGTGGACGAGGAGACTGAGGCCGGGCCTGCTCCGGCATCGGTGCAAACAGGTCCGCCCACTGGTGTGATGTCTGCGGAGCGCCTGGCTATTAAAGCGCTCGAGGCGAAGCTCCTTGGCGGCGAACGCAAGCTCCGGCGTCGTGAAGTTGCTGCCGGCGCGGGCGTGTCCATCCTGTCGGCCCGCAAGATCTGGCGCGCACTTGGATTCCCTAACTTTGGGGACGAGGACGTCGCGTTCACTGAACGCGACCAAGCCGCCCTGTCCAGCATCCTGGACTTGGTCCGTGCAGGGCTCCTGACAGAGGAAGCCGCGATCTCCGTTACCCGTTCCATCGGCCAAATGACGGACCGCATGGTGGTGTGGCAGATCGAAGCTTTGGTGGAGGACATGGTTTCCGAACAGGGAATCCCTGATGCTGTGGCCCGCAAGCAGTTAGTAGGGCAACTGCCTGCCTTGGTGGATTCCCTCGAAGAGATCCTGGTGTACTCCTACCGCCGCCAGCTCAACGCCGGCGTTCAGCGCCTTGCCGTAAGGGCGGAAGCCGGGCTGCAGGCCAGCGAGGAGGGCCGCGAGGGCGATGAAGACGATTCACCGTTGCCCTTGGCCCGGGCCGTGGGATTCGCGGACCTTGTCTCTTACACGAGCCTGTCGCGGCGTATGAACGAGAAAACGCTCGCCCAGCTGGTGCAGCGTTTTGAGAACAAATGCGCCGAGATCATTTCTGTGGGTGGCGGACGACTGGTCAAGACCGTGGGCGACGAAGTGCTGTACATCGCTGAAACCCCCGCGGCTGGAGCGGAGATTTCCCTTGCCTTGGCCCAAGCGTTCACAGAGGACGAGATCCTGCCGCAGTGCCGCGTATCCATGGTGTGGGGCCGTATCCTTTCCAGGCTTGGCGATATCTACGGGCCCACGGTGAATCTGGCTGCACGGCTGACCACGCTGGCGCAGCCAGGAACGGTGCTCGTGGACGCCATGACTGCAGCTGCCCTTGGACAGGACGACCGCTTCGTCTTGGTTCCTCAGAAGTCGGAGAATGTCCGCGGCTTCGGCGAGATCCATCCCGTGATGCTCGCGCGCGGACGCGGCAAGGGTTTGGTGCTGGACTAGGCGCTGGCTGCTTCCCGTCTTCTAATGTGGACGTTCTCTCACGTCCCTCGGGCTTGAGCCGATCGCTCTCTCACTTTCTTCAGGAAAGTGAGAGTGTCCCTATGTTTTTCGTCAAGTGGTTGTGGGTGTTGGGGATTGGTAGAGGGTCCCGTCGCGGAGCATGGCGTAGAGGGTGTCGCAGCGTCGTCGGGCCAGGGCAATGAGCGCTTGGT
>NZ_JAPSHI010000001.1:0-323038 GCF_031180005.1 Paenarthrobacter sp.
CCAACCCCGGTGACAACACTCTCAAGATCATCGGATCGACAGAGCGACGCAATCATGCCGGGATCAGCAGGCCAGCACACCCATATCCTGCACCAGGAAACAGGCTACGAAAAAGGTAACGAGCGATTCCTCATTATGGCTGTTAGGTGAAAGAGGGTTTATGCCTCGGCGGGTTCTTCGTAGCGCGGGAAGACCGGCGTCGGCGCGGGCAATTCCGTGCCGGCCACAATCGGTGTGGCGACGGCGGCGAACTGACGCGACTCTCCTTCAGGCTGCCCGAGCACCTCAAGGAGCTTCGCGGACGACGACGGCATGACCGGCTGGGCGAGAATCGCCACGATACGGACAACCTCCAAAGTGACATACAGGACCGTGTTCATGCGCTCCGGGTCGGTCTTGCGCAGCACCCACGGAGCCTGCTCCGCGAAGTAGGCGTTGGTGTCGCCGAGGACAGTCCAGATCGCCTCGAGGGCCCGGCTGAATTCCTGCTTGTCGAACGCGGAACGGGCAGTGCCCAACAGCTCGCCGGCCTGGGCCAGCAAGGCGCTGTCCTCAGCTGTCAAGGCGCCTGGAACCGGAACCTTGCCTTCGCAGTTCTTCGCGACCATGGACAGCGAACGCTGGGCGAGGTTGCCGAAGTTGTTGGCCAGGTCAGAGTTCATGCGGCCCACGATCGCTTCGTGGTTGTAGTTGCCGTCCGCCCCGAAAGGAACTTCGCGGAGGAAGAAGTAGCGGCACTGGTCCAGGCCGTACTGCGCCACGAAATCCTGAGGTGCCACAACGTTGCCCAAGGACTTGGACATCTTCACACCATTGTTGGTGAGGAAGCCGTGAATCATGACGCGCTTGGGCAGTTCCAGCCCGGCGCTCATGAGGAACGCAGGCCAGTAGATGGCGTGGAAACGTGAGATGTCCTTGCCGATGACATGGACGTCGGCGGGCCAGAACTTCTTGAAGGATTCCGATTCGATGTCCGGGTAGCCGACGCCGGTCAAGTAGTTGGTGAGCGCGTCAACCCAGACGTACATGACGTGCTTCTCATCGCCAGGGACCGGGACGCCCCAGTCGAAGGTGGTCCGGCTGATGGACAGGTCCTCCAGACCACGTCGCACGAAGCTGATGACCTCATTGAAACGGGACTGCGGCGCCCCGAATTCAGGCTGTTCCTCATATAGGGCAAGGAGTTTGTCCTGGTAATTGGAGAGCCGGAAGAAGTAGCTTTCCTCGGCAGTCCAGGTGACAAGGGTGTCCGTCTCCTTGGAGTAGCGGAGCCCGTCCTCCTTCACCACGGTATCGTCCTCGACGTAGTAGGCCTCGTCGCGGACGGAGTACCAGCCCTCGTACTTGGACAGGTAGATATCACCGTTGGCTTCCATCTTCTTCCAGATGGCCTGGGAAGCAGCGTAGTGGTCCTTGTCCGTCGTGCGGATGAAACGGTCGTGGGATATCCCCAGGTCCTGGCTCATCTGCTTGAAGGCTGCGGAGTTGCGGTCAGCCAGCTGCTTGGCGGTAATGCCTTCCTTCTCGGCTGACTGCTGCATCTTGAGTCCGTGCTCGTCCGTTCCGGTCATGAAGAACACCTCATGGCCGTCAAGGCGCTTGAATCGCGCCATGGCATCAGTCGCGATGACCTCATAGGCGTGGCCGATGTGCGGCACACCGTTGGGGTAGCTGATTGCGGTGGTGATGTAGAACGGGGATTTCTCTGGAGACGTCACTCTAAGAAGTTACCTTTTTTTGAGATGGAATAGCTTAGTTGAGTTCGGTCAGCGTATCGCTGAGCCGGACCAACTCATGGTCGTGGGAAGCAACCAGTACGGCAATGCCATCGCTGGTGGTGTCCTTGAGGATGCCGATGATGCGGTTGGCCGCTGCACGGTCGAGGCTGGCCGTGGGCTCGTCCACCACCAAAACGCGGGTGCCCAAAATCAGGGCCCGGGCAATGGCGACACGCTGGCGTTCACCACCGGAGAGCTGCGCGGGACGGTGGCGCATACGGCGTCCGAGGCCCACCAGGTCCAAAAGGTCCTTTGCCATCTCGGTGCGCTGTTCCACTTCGCCATCGGGTACGGCGGGCAGCAGGACGTTCTCCAGGGCGCTCATACCGTCGATCAAGGCGCCGCCCTGATCCACGTAGCCAATCAATGCCCGGCGGCGGTCCGCGATCTCATCGTCGCCCATGGTATCCAGCGCCTGGCCTTCCCAGAAGACCTTGCCCGACGTCGGAAGCGTAAGTCCCGCGCTCACCGTCAGGATGCTGGTCTTACCGGAACCACTTCGTCCGGCGATGCAGTGCATCTCACCAGCGTGGAGGGTCAGGTTGAAGTCATCCACGACGTCGACTTCCTCGGCTCCGCCCTTGTCGCCACCATAGTGAATGGTGACCCGGTTCAGTTCCAAGGGAGTTGCATGGTCCGTGGCCCTCACGATGGTGTTGGCACGGGTCTGCAGCGACTCGTCCGCGGATTCCGGGGTGGCCGTCAGCTCGGGGTTGAGGTTGTCAGTCATTTGACTACTTTCGTTGCAATCGGAATCCAGCAAATTACGGCCAGCAGACCGGCCAGCCCGGCCCAAAGAGCCGCGTAGGGAGCCAGAAGCAGTCCCAGCCCCAGGGCACCAAGGACGCCCAAGGGAAGTGCCACTGTGCCCACAAGTGCGTTTTCGAAGAAGCGGACCTGGCCCAGCATGTCCGGGTTCCAGCCCATGGCTCGCAGGGTACCGAGGTACTCCCGCTTGGCATGGAGCTCGAAGCGGCCCGTGACCAAGGTCAGGAGGAGGCCAACAACCACACCGAACACAGCGAGGATAACGCTCGGCAAGGCAATGCTGGCGGCGGCCAGACCACTCAAAGCGCTGGCACCGGCTGCCCGGGGAATGTCGATCAGGAGTGCAATCAGTGCACCCACTGCGGCACCGAACACACCCACTGCCACAGCCAGGGAGATCGAGTTGAAGCGGTTGGTGGTGAGCTGCCTGTTGGCGAACGTCAGGGGCGAATCAACGGTCACCAGGCGTTCGTCGTGCTGCGGTTCCTGATCAATCACCACTCGGTGACGCAACTGCTGGGCGGCCAGCAGTGCAGCAGCGCTGTAGATGACCAGCATCGTGACCGAGACAATCACGGTGGCAACGTTCCAGCTCAACAAGCTGAGGATGACTCCCGCTGCGGCCAGGGCGGCAGCTCCCACGGCGAATTCTTCCAGGACCCAGGAGCGGATCCGTTTCTGGGTCCAACCCATGGCGCGGAGGATTCCGGCTTCGCTACGGCGTTGGCGGATGTAGCTGACTGTGGAAGCACCTGTCAGGAGAGTTGCACCAAGCAGCGTGAGGAACAGGAGGGTGATGTTGGTTCCGGTGAGGGAACCAGACACGGCATCGGCTGCGTCCTGCCGCACCCATGACTGCTGGACTGTGCCCAAGGGTGATTCCTTGCCGGCGTCGTCCTTGCTGTAGCCGGGGACAAAGATGTTGGCATCTTCGCGGGCGGAACCCGCCACGACGGTAGCCTCAAGGCCGAGCTCGCGGATCTGGGTGGCCAGCTTCTCCACCTCAGGCTGCGCCGTCTTCCAGTTTCCGGTTGCTGACGCCTTGACACGGATAGCATCAATGACGTCCGCGTTGGTGTCATAACCACGCGCAGCTGCCAGACCGTAATAATCGGTGATGGCGCCGGCGGACTGGCTGACCAAACCTGTGGCACTCAGCGAAGGCTTCAGTTCAGTGCCCTCAACCTCTTTGCCCTCAGCGTCCTTGGTGAGAGTCATCGGTGTGGGGTCGTAGCCGCCCAAGGGCAGCTTGTTGACATCCCCGGCAGCTGACTTCACGGCGGCAGGGTCGAAGGTGCCATACACCATGGGCAACGGCGTGGCCGGCTTCTTGCCTGTTTCCAGGTCTTCCCGGTAGGAGCGCTCCTCAACCGGCTTACGCTGCGTCTGGTCCACGGGCGCCCCGAAGGACGACTTCTCCGGCAGACGGTTCACAGTTACCCAGTCCCCCGGTGTGGCGCTCTTATCCGACGCGCCGTTGGAGGCTTCGTCGCCGTCCTTGTACTGGGGTGCTGCGGCAAATGCAGTGCTCCACGTGGCCGGGTTGTACAGACCCTGGCTGAAGGAGGCGGTGCTGCCCAGCAATTTGCTGTGATCGGTTGACCCGGGCCATTCGAGGGCGAACGGGGACTTGGACACGAACGGCAGGTAGTCCTTGTCCAGGGAACGCGTTACGGTGCCCACCTCGTTGACCACCTTTCCGCTTGCGTCGAGTTCCTCAATCTTCACCGAGTACTGCAGGTCAAGGGATGTGCCTGAGCGGACAATCAGCGGAATGGCCTGGGAGTCATCCGTCAGCAGGCCCTCACGCTTGGCCTGCTGATACTGCGTCATCAGCGGCGCCCAGTGCTTGAGCTTGACGCCCAGGAAATCGGGCCCTTCTTCCAGCTGGTCCATGCTGAGGCCGGTGGTGAAGAGACTCTCGAAATGGCGTCCGATAGCGCCCGCGTCACGGGCATCCGCCGGAGGAGCCTTCTCCAGGGGTGCCAGGAAATCTCCTGCTGAGCCCAGCAGCGCCCGCTCAGAGGCCGGGTCGACGGCGACGACGGACTCTGTCACCTCAGGCGCCAGGGGCAGCGCCACTGAGAGATTGAAGAGATTGTGCTCCGAGCCCAGGGCCGGGGCCGGGAACTTGACGCCTGTCTCGCCCTCAGGGCCGGCGATCCGAACGTTGGTGCCGCCCGCAGTCTGTTCCTGGATCAGGCGGCCTTTGCCCAAGGTGCCTTCAGCGCTGGTTTTGAAAAGGGTCTTCTCATTAGCTCCGTCCGAGCTCGTGGCCGAGGCGGTCAGGCGGTACTTCTTGGGGGAATCAGGCAGTACGGATTCCGCGGCAGGCCACTTGCTGGAATCCATGGCGGATGGATCCCCGGCCGTCACCGCGCCGGCAAGGCCCGAGTTATAGCCCAGGTAGTCCATGGCGTTGAGCCGCGGAGCCTCAAGGTTCTGCGATACACGCGAGACCAGGCTGATGGGTGCGGCCACGGCAGTTTGGCCCATGGTCCGGATCTTCTCCAGCTGCTCAAAGCTGATACCGCCCTGGCCGTTGGCGATTTCCGGCTGAATCAATGCACCGCCGTCGCCATCTTGTGAGTGGTCAGGCCTTGCCTGGACCAGGATGTCGTAGAGTCCCCGCGAGTTCTCGTCCACTGTCCTGTTCAGAGCCGCCTGCGACTGGCTCTGTACAAGGACGGACAAGCACATGGCGACGATCAAAATGGCCGCGGTCAGCAGCAGCACACGGCTTCTGATGAACCTTTGGACGGCGTTCATTGGGCTCCCTGAGACCTTGATTGCGGGCGCGCACACATGCACCGTGACTCCTCAAAAGACACAGAGGAAGACCGGGCTGTATGTGCAAAAAGTTGTGGCCGGCCTGCTGCCGGGTCCGAATCCCGGACCCAGCCATTGTAAGCAGACCGGCCACTCCTGCGTGCCATGGTGTGTCGCCGGCACGCGAACCTAACTGATGAAGATCAGTGCTAGTCCTCCAGGTCCACTTCCCGAACCATCTCTGCGCCGATACCGGCTTTGATGGCTTCCAGCACCTGTTGCGGAACAGAGCTGTCGACAGTCAGGAGTGCAAGAACCTGGCCGCCTTCGGTCTGGCGTGCAACCTGCATCCCGCCGATGTTGATGTTGTTCATGCCCAAAATGTGTCCAATGGTGCCAATCACGCCCGGACGGTCGGCGTAGGCCACAACAACCAAGTGCTCACTGATGGGGATTTCGACGTCGTATCCGTTGACGCCTACAAGCTTCTCCACCTGCTTGGGACCTGTGAGGGTACCGGCAACGGAGATCTGCGAACCATCGCTGAGGGCGCCACGGATGGTCAAGACATTTCGGTAATCCTCGGCGTCCGGGGTGGTGATCAGCCGGGTGTTGATGCCACGCTGTTCTGCGATGACCGGAGCGTTTACGTAGGAGACCTGCTCCGTGACCACATCAGCGAAGACGCCCTTCAGTGCGGCCAGTTCGAGCACCTTGACATCCAGCGCGGCAATTTCGCCGGCCACCTCAACGTCGATCTGGGTCAGGGATGCGTGGGTCAGGGAAGTGAAGATCCGGCCCAGCTTTTCGATCAGCGGGATGCCCGGACGAACGTCCGGGGCGATGACGCCTCCTGCAACGTTCACGGCATCGGGAACCAGTTCGCCTGCAAGGGCAAGGCGAACCGACTTGGCCACTGACACGCCCGCCTTCTCCTGGGCCTCATCCGTGGACGCACCGAGGTGGGGGGTAACAACTACGTTGTCGAGTTCGAAGAACGGCAGGTCAGTGCTGGGTTCCTTCACGAAAACGTCGACGCCGGCGCCCGCGATCTGGCCTTCCTTGAGGGCGGTGTAGAGGGCTTCTTCGTCCACCAGGCCACCACGCGCCACGTTGATGACATAAGCCGATTCCTTCATCTTCCGGAAGGCATCAGCGCCCAGCATGCCTACCGTCTCCGGTGTCTTGGGCATGTGAATGGTGATGAAGTCGGCGTTTTCCAACAGCTCGTCCAAGGTGACAAGCTTGACGCCCAACTGGGCGGCGCGTGCAGCCGTGATGTAGGGGTCATAGGCGAGGATCTCAGTTTCGAAGCCCTGCAGGCGTGCTGCCACCAGGGCGCCGATCCGGCCCAGGCCGATGATTCCGATCTTCTTCTCGAAGAGTTCAATGCCGGTATACTTCGAGCGCTTCCACTCGCCGTTTTTCAGCGCCGAGCTGGCCTGCGGAATGTGGCGGGCGAGGCTCAGGATGTGGCCCACAGTGAGCTCTGCGGCAGAAACGATATTGGACGTCGGGGCGTTGACCACCATGACGCCTGCCTGCGTTGCGGACTTGATGTCCACATTGTCCAGCCCCACGCCTGCACGGGCGATGACCTTGAGGTTCTTGGCCGCAGCGATGGCTTCGGCATCCACTTGGGTGGCCGAACGCACCAGGATGGCGTCGACGTCTGCAATGGCGGACAGCAGCTGGGAACGGTCGGCGCCGTCGGTCTGTCGGATCTCAAAGTCCGGGCCCAATGCCTCGACTGTTGCGGGCGAAAGTTCCTCGGCGAGGAGGACGACGGGTTTGCTGACTGACACGGGGTGGCACCTTACTTTGGACAACTTTGGACGGAACTGGACAAGGAGCGGATGCGTGGCCCGGGGCACGGCGCCGGGACCAGCCCAGAATATCGAATCCGGGCAGGGTTTCCGGTGCCGGGGAGGGATGTTACGGCCGGGCCGGTAGCTGTTGTGAAGAAGTTCACAGCCCATGAGGCTGGGCAATTCGCTGGAGAAATGGTGTCGGTGGAGAAACAACGACGCCCGCCCGGCTAGGTTCTCCGGACGGGCGTCGCAGTGCGCTGGCCGTTAGGCGAGCACCGAAGGATCAGCGGGCTGCGGAACCTTCAACGTAGTCAGCGTCCTGCTGCTGCCAGGAGAACAGGGAGCGCAGTTCGCGGCCGACCTCTTCGATCGGGTGCTGCTCTGCCTTGGCACGCAGTTCCTTGAACTCGGTGCCACCATTGTCCTGATCGTCGATGAAGCGCTTGGCGAAAGCACCGCTCTGGATGTCGGCGAGGACAGCCTTCATGTTTTCCTTCACCTCGGGGGTGATGACGCGCGGGCCGGAGACGTAGTCGCCGTACTCTGCGGTGTCGGAAACGCTCCAGCGCTGCTTGGCAATGCCGCCTTCCCACATGAGGTCAACGATGAGCTTGAGCTCGTGGAGAACCTCGAAGTAGGCGATCTGCGGCTGGTAGCCGGCTTCCGTCAGGGTTTCGAAGCCGTACTGGACGAGCTGGGAAACGCCGCCGCAGAGAACGGACTGCTCGCCGAAGAGGTCGGTCTCAGTCTCTTCGGTGAAGGTGGTCTTGATGACGCCGGCGCGGGTTCCGCCGATTGCCTTGGCGTAGGACTTCGCCAAGTCCCAAGCGGAACCGGATGCGTCCTGCTCAACAGCGATGATGTCCGGGATACCGCGGCCGGCTTCGAATTCGCGGCGCACAGTGTGCCCCGGAGCCTTCGGGGCGATCAGGATGACGTCAACGCCGGCCGGAGCTTCGATGTAACCGAAACGGATGTTGAAGCCGTGAGCGAAGGCAAGGGCCTTGCCCTCGGTCAGCTTGTCCTTGATGGAGTCGTTGTAGATCGAGCGCTGGTGCTGGTCCGGTGCCAGGATCATGATGACGTCTGCCCATTCGGCGGCGTCCGCAACGTTCTTGACAGTGAAGCCTGCGTCCTGTGCCTTGGCGGCAGACTTGGAGCCGTCCTTCAGCGCAATAACAACTTCGACGCCGGAATCGCGCAGGTTAAGTGCGTGGGCGTGGCCCTGGGAGCCGTAGCCAACGATGGCTACCTTGCGGCCCTGGATGATCGACAGGTCTGCGTCGTCGTCGTAGAACATTTCAGTCACTTGCGTAACTCCTCTTGAGTGGTTTTCGTAGATATTGATAGTGGTGCTGCGGTACTGGACGCAACGCTCACGCGGAGCGGAGCGCCCTGTCACTCATGGAGCGGGATCCCCGTCCAACGGCCAAGGTGCCGGACTGCACGATTTCACGGATGCCGAACGGCTCGAGCACTGAAAGCAGCGCAGCGAGCTTCTCGGGGGTACCGGTTGCCTCAATCACCAACGAGTCTGTAGACACGTCGACGACGGCGGCACGGAACAGGTCTGCAGCCTGGGTAACCTGCAGACGTGTCGCGGCATCCGCACGTACTTTGACCAGGATGTGGTCACGTTGTACGGAAGATTCAGAAGTCAGCTCAACAATCTTGATGACGTTGACCAACTTGTTGAGCTGCTTGGTGACCTGCTCGATGAGATCGCCGTCGGCATCGACGACAACCGTCATGCGGGACATGCCAGGAACCTCAGTGGGTCCCACAGCCAGGGAATTGATGTTGAACGCGCGCCGGGCGAAGAGGCTGGCCACGCGGGTCAGCACGCCGGGCTTGTCTTCTACCAGAACGGACAGTGTGTGACGGCTCATGCCTAGTCCTCCTCTTCCCATTCCGGGGTCATGTTGCGGGCAACCTGAATCTGGTCGTTACTGACGCCCGAAGGCACCATCGGCCACACCATCGAGTTGGGGCTGACCACAAAGTCGATGACCACCGGGCGGTCATTGATTTCGAGTGCCTTCTGGATGGTGGCGTCGATGTCTTCGTCGCGCTCACAACGCAGCGCAGCGCATCCGTAGGCATCTGCCAGTTTCACGAAGTCCGGAATACGGATGGTGTCGTGCCCTGTATTCAGATCCGTGTTCGAGTAGCGGCCCTCGTAGAACAGCGTCTGCCATTGGCGGACCATACCCAGCGAGGAGTTGTTGATGATGGCGACCTTGATCGGGATGTTGTTGATGGCGCAGGTGGCCAGCTCCTGATTTGTCATTTGGAAGCAGCCGTCACCGTCGATGGCCCAGACCACACGGTCCGGTTCACCGACTTTGGCGCCCATTGCAGCCGGAACCGAGTATCCCATGGTTCCTGCGCCACCTGAGTTCAGCCAGGCGTGGGGCCGTTCGTACTTGATGAACTGGGCGGCCCACATCTGGTGCTGGCCAACGCCGGCTACGTAGATGCCTTCGGGACCCGTGAGCTCGCCGATGCGCTTGATCACGCGCTGCGGGGCGGTGAGCCCGTCCTCGGGCTCGGTCCATCCCAGAGGGTACGTGTCGCGAAGGTTGCCCAGGAAGGCCCACCATGAGTCCAGGTCCGGGGTCCCACTCAGCTCGAATTGCGTCTTCACGGCCTCGGTGAGTTCGGGAATGATTTCCTTAACCGAGCCAACGATCGGGACATCGGCCGTGCGGTTCTTGGAGATTTCCGCGGGGTCGATGTCAGCGTGGATGACCTTGGCAAACGGGGCAAAGGTCTTCAGTACGCCGGTGACGCGGTCATCAAACCTGGCACCGAGGGTGATCAGGAGGTCGGCCTGCTGAAGCGCAGTCACGGCGGAGACAGAGCCATGCATGCCCGGCATGCCGACGTGCTGCGGATGCGAATCAGGGAATGCGCCGCGCGCCATCAAGGTGGTTACCACGGGAGCGCCGGTAGCCAGCGCGAGGTCCATAAGCTCAGCGGAGGCATGGCCCTTGACCACGCCGCCTCCCACGTAGAGGACTGGCTTGCTGGCTGCAGCGATCAGCTTTGCAGCTTCGCGAACCTGCTTGTTGTGGCCGCGCACTACGGGGCGGTAGCCCGGCAAGTCCACCTTCGGCGGCCAGGAGAAGGTCATCTGGCCAACCTGGGCGTCCTTGGCAATATCAACCAGGACGGGGCCCGGGCGGCCAGTGGACGCGAGGTGGAAAGCCTCTGCCATGACATGCGGGATGTCATTGGGGTCAGTCACCAGGAACGAGTGCTTGGTAATGGGCATCGTGATACCCACGATGTCCGCTTCCTGGAAGGCATCGGTGCCGATGACTCCGCTGGAAACCTGGCCGGTGATAGCCACCATCGGCACGGAATCCATGTGGGCGTCCATGATGGCGGTAACGAGGTTGGTGGCACCGGGTCCCGAGGTGGCGATGCAAACGCCAACCCGTCCGGTAACCATGGCGTAGCCTTGCGCGGCGTGGCCGGCTCCCTGTTCGTGACGGACCAGGATGTGATTCATGCTGGAGGCCATCAAGGGGTCGTAGGTGGGCAGGATCGCGCCACCGGGCAAACCGAAAATATCGTCCACGCCGAGTTCTTCGAGCGAACGGACAATTGCTTGCGAGCCGGACATCACCGTTGGGGGTACAACGGTGTTCGGCCCAAGTACAGGAGAGAGAGGTGCAGCAGCGTCGACGACGACGGCCTCAGCCGTACGGTCGACCTTTTCCGGAGCTTTGTGGGCTCCAGCGGACTTTGCAGCCATCAGCGAGGGGCTGATCGGCGATCCTTTGCTCATCGGACTCTTCCTTAGTGGATCTTCAATAGGTGGGTCTTGCTTCGGGGAATAAAAAAACCCCTCAGCCTTTCGGCTCTTCGAGGGGTTTGCGCGTGACGGTTCGTTACCAGTCGGGCTAAGCCACGCGCTTGGTAAGGACGACGATGCCGACGATAACGAATGTGATCATGCGATCAGTGTTCCCTCAAAGTGAGATACGTGTCAATTGACCACTATCGTATCTCACTATTTGGACAGTGATGTCCGCCTGCCGGACTCCGGCGGCCTCATGGCAGCCGAAGTCCCCAGCAGGAACTACCCGCAGTACGCTCCCGTGGAGGCACTGTGGACAAGCTTGGCGTACTTGGCAAGCACGCCCTTGGTGAACTTGGCTGGCAACGGCTCCCAGCCCTCCTTGCGGGCTTCGAGCTCGGCTTCGTCCACCAGAAGATCAAAGGAGCGGGCAGCGATATCCACACGTATACGGTCGCCGTCCTTCACGAAGGCGATGGGGCCGCCGTCGACGGCTTCCGGCGCGACGTGGCCGATACACAGGCCCGTGGTGCCTCCGGAGAATCGGCCATCGGTGAGCAGCAGGACATCCTTCCCAAGGCCTGCACCCTTGATGGCTCCGGTGATTGCCAGCATCTCGCGCATGCCTGGTCCACCCTTGGGGCCTTCATAGCGGATGACCACGACGTCGCCCTTGTGGATTTCGCCGTTGTCCAACGCGTTGAGGGCGCCTTGTTCGCGCTCGAAGACCCTCGCAGTTCCTTCAAAGACGTCTGCATCGAAGCCTGCACTCTTCACTACGGCGCCTTCCGGGGCCATGGAACCGTGGAGGATGGTGATGCCACCGGTCTTGTGGATGGGGTTGTCCAAGGCGCGGAGGATCTTGCCGTCAAGGTCCGGTGGGTTGATGGAGGCGAGGTTTTCGGCGAGCGTCTTCCCGGTAACGGTGAGGCAGTCACCGTGCAGGAGTCCGGCGTCGAGCAGTGCCTTCATAATGACCGGCACGCCGCCAATCTTGTCCACGTCGGTCATGACATAGCGCCCAAAGGGCTTGAGGTCCCCCAGGTGGGGAATTTTGTCGCCGATGCGGTTGAAGTCGTCCAGCGTCAGTTCGACTTCGGCTTCGCGGGCGATCGCGAGCAGGTGGAGCACGGCGTTGGTGGAGCCGCCGAATGCCATGGTGACGGCGATGGCGTTCTCGAAGGCCTTTTTGGTCATGATGTCGCGGGCCGTGATGCCCAGGCGCAACAGGTTTACTACCGCTTCGCCGGACTTCCGGGCGAAATCATCACGACGGCGGTCTGCCGACGGCGGGGCGGCTGACCCAGGAAGGGACATGCCCAAGGCCTCGCCGATGCAGGCCATGGTGTTGGCCGTGTACATGCCGCCACAGGCGCCTTCGCCGGGACAAATGGCTTTTTCGATGCGAGTGAGATCTTCCATGCTCATTTTGCCGGCGGCACAGGCACCCACGGCCTCGAAGGCATCAATGAGGGTGACTTCCTTTTCCGAGCCGTCCTCCAGCTTGACCCAGCCCGGCATGATGGAGCCCGCGTAAAGGAAGACCGACGCGAGGTCCAGGCGGGCAGCAGCCATCAACATTCCCGGAAGGGACTTGTCACAGCCGGCCAGGAGCACCGAGCCATCGATGCGCTCGGCCTGCATCACCGTTTCCACGGAGTCGGCGATGACCTCGCGGGAAACCAGGGAGAAGTGCATGCCCTCGTGACCCATGGAAATACCGTCCGACACCGAGATCGTGCCGAACTGCATCGGGAAGCCGCCACCGGCATGGACGCCTTCCTTGGCACCTTGTGCAAGGCGGTTCAAGGAAAGGTTGCAGGGCGTAATTTCGTTCCACGAACTGGCGACACCAATTTGGGGTTTGGCGAAGTCGTCGTCGCCCATGCCCACCGCACGGAACATGCCACGGGCAGGCGCCGCGTGAATGCCGTCGGTCACCACCCGGCTGCGGGGTTTGATGTCCGGCGTGTTGTCTGTCGCAATTTGGGTGGTGTCACTCATGGTCCAAAGTCTATGTGCACCGGACGGCTGCGAACGTTGCTGCGCGCCGGGTTAAGCCCAAACTGCCTAATGTTGCGATGTTGGGACCATCCAGCCCAAAGTGATGTTGCGCCTCAGTTGGTCTGCGCCTCAAACGTTGGGGCGTGACTCATTGAGCTCTTTGGCAATGGAGTCAGCTTCGCTCTTGAGCATGTCCAAGACGATGGCAATTGTGGCCCGCGCGGCAACCTCTTGCCGTGACAAAGCCACAATGCTCCTGCTTGCCTTGACCTCTGTGAGTGGCCGAAGAACGAGTCCCCGGCGCGCACTTGCCCGGGCAGTGTATCGAGGTAGAAGGCAGATGCCGTGCCCCGCGCCCACCAAAGCCTCAAGCACCCTGAGATCCGGATATCGCTGACCCCTCAGGGCCTGCCTGCCTGCATGGAGCTCGATCTGACGAAGGACGGTGTCGAACGGGAAGCCCTCCGGGACGCCTATCCACGGGTAATCAACAACGTCCTGGGGGCATAGCCGGGCTTTTGCAGCCAGAGGATGGTCGGCCGGCATGGCAACGTCCAGTGCTTCCTCCAGGAGCGGCACCACAGCCAGGCCCCTCCGGGCGAAAACTTCGGGCCCATCCACGCTGTGCGCCAGCACAATGTCATAATCCGCCACCAAGGGAGCGAAATGGGCGGTTCCCGGATCCTCGAAATGTGCATCGAAAGACAGCCCATCCACGGAGGACACGCGGTGCAGCACTCCCGGAAGGAGCATTTCCGCAGCACTGGGAAAGAAAGCTGCGGAGACGCGCGTTTGCCAACCCTTCCTATAGGTGTCAATGGTGGACTCCGCCCTGGCCATGGCTGTAGCAATATCCGAAGCTGCTGCCGCCATGGCCAGTCCTGCTTCGGTCAGCTGAACGCCCCTGCCCACCTTCTCCACGAGGACAACACCGATCTCCGCTTGTAGCGTTTTCAGCTGCTGTGAGACCGCCGAGGCTGTGACATTCATGGCCTCGGCTGTGGCGCCAACACTTTGCCGGTCCGCTAATTCGCGCAGAATCTGCAGCCTTTTGAAGTCCATGGAGCCAGACTAGGCGACTCACGGAGAATTGCCCGACCATGAATTTTTTTGGGTCGTAAATTAGTAAGGGGACTGATATTTCGGGCGAACCGGCAGGTCAAACGCTGGACAGCCCATAAGCAGGCACGTAACGTCGGCATTACCACGAGCTTCACCCCAGTGAGCAGAAGGGCCTCCACTATGGACTGGTTAATTTGGGTCATTGTCATTGTTTTGGTCGTCGCAATTGTTTGGTGGCTAATGAACCGCAACAAGACAGGAAACATCGATACCACCTCAAGCCAAGCCCCCGCAGATAATCGCCTTCCCGGGACCGCCGGCACGACTGCACCGGCAGCAATGGAGCCCAGCAACACCGCCTCCATGCCGGACCCCGCTGCAACGGCAGCAGGTGTGGCCGGCATCGCAGGGGTAACCAATCTGGGCAAGAACGCAGCCGAGGGCAGCGGCCCGACTGTGGACGAACCAACGATTGCCGAACCTGACCTTGCCGAATCCGGCCCTTCTGAAGAAATCCACGGGGCCTCCCCCGTCACCGATGACGTGCAAGCCGAGCCGCGCACCGCCGTCGACGATTCACCGGCCGCTGCAGCCTCCGATGTTCAGCCAGCCACCACGCCCGGGTTGACCGTGGCGGAACCAATCATCGAAACCCCTGCAGTGGCCGAGCCCGTGATTGACGAACCAGTGGTGGCAGAACCCGTGGTGCACACAGACACAAATATCCATGCGGCCGACGCCGGTGACGTGGATGCCGGCGACGTGGACGATTGGGACGCGGGTTCTCCCGCTGCCGCCTCCAACGCGGCAGCAGACAAGGCCGAGTGGGAGTCTTCCTGGACAGATGCGGGCGGCACCCCGGTCCATCACCACGAGTACACCGATGCGCACTCACCCACCCTGCCGGGCGCGGAGTCCGCAGCGGCCGAAGACACGGCGGGCTCCGGTCACTTGGCAGTCGAGCATCCCTACGGCACCGGATCCTCCAGCGCACCAGGGGATGCCTATCCCGTTAAGGCCAATGCCTCGACCATGACCTACCACGACGAAGACGCAGCCGGGTATCACGACGCTCCTGCGGACGTGTGGTTCGAATCATCCGCGCACGCGGAGGCTGCCGGTTTCCGTCCACCTCGCCGCAGCAGGCACTGAGGAGAACGCGGGCGGCTGGATACAGGCAGGCAAGAACATGGGCACGCACTCTCCGGCACGGCGTGATCGCCGCGTCCCCGCCACTACGCTTGCGCTGATCCTGTTGCTGTCAGGATGCACGGGCAGTCCATCGTCGCCGGGCACCGCGGCAACACCCACCGCGCCAGCGACGCAGGAGGGGACGACCACTTCAGCGACGTCCGCCCCCGGAACCAGCCAAACCACACCCGCGTCGCCACAGACCCCCGAGGTCGCTCAAAAGCTCGACGTCGGATTGCAACTGCCGTGGTCGGTCGTCTTCCTGCCAAACGGCACAGCTGTCGTCTCCGAGCGCGACTCCGCCCAGGTCAAGAGCATCCGTGACGGCCAGGCCAACACCATAGGCGAGGTGTCCGGCGTCGACCCAGGCGGAGAAGGTGGGTTGCTCGGCTTGGCTCTCTCACCTGACTTCGCAACGGACCGCTGGCTGTACGCATACTTCACTTCCCCAAGCGACAACCGGATTGCCCGGATGAAGTTGGCCGAGGACTCAGGTGGTCAATTGGCCCTGGGCGAGGCTGAGGTGGTCTTCTCCGGAATATCCAAGGCCTCAACCCACAATGGTGGTCGAATCCGTTTTGGCCCGGATGGGTTCCTCTACGTAGGCACCGGCGATTCGCAGCGCCGGGAGCAACCACAAGATACCAACGCCCTGGGAGGCAAGATCCTTCGGCTCACCCCGGAGGGTCGCCCGGCGCCGGGCAATCCCTTCGGCGACAACCCCGTCTACAGCTATGGCCACCGGAACGTACAGGGCCTGGCGTGGGACAGGGACGGACGCCTCTGGGCCAGCGAGTTCGGGCCGGACGTGGATGACGAACTGAACCTGATCACCCCCGGCGGAAACTACGGTTGGCCTACCGTGACCGGCGCGCCGGGCAGGAGCGGGCTGATCGATGCGAAGGTCGTCTGGCCATCAACGTCGGACGCCTCACCAAGCGGTCTCGAAATCGTTGATGGCATTGCCTACACTAGTGCGCTTCGTGGTCAACGACTGTGGGCCGTTCCACTTGAGGGTGAGAACGCGGCCACTCCTGTGGCCTATTTCACAGGACAGTACGGGCGGCTCAGGGACGTAAGCCGAGCACCAGACGGCACCCTCTGGGTTATCAGCAACAACAGAAACCCTGATTTTGCAGTGATTCTGAAGGTTGGGCCGTGAGGCAACAGGCAACAAGCTGCCGATTTCCCTCCTCGGCGGAAGTCGTGTAGAGTTACATGTCGTTGCGGAGATCGCCGGGGAAGGAAAAGCTTCCGGGTTTGATCGAAATCAACAGCTGCACCTCTAGCTCAACTGGCAGAGCAATTGACTCTTAATCAATGGGTTCCGGGTTCGAGTCCCGGGGGGTGCACCACAGGAAAAGGCCTTGGAGTGATTACCACTCCAAGGCCTTTTTTGTTGTTCAAATCTCTTCTCAGGCGCCTGCAAATGGCGTGCATCACGCATTGCCCCTTTTGGTCTCCAGCAGCCAAATAGTGGTGTAGAGTTGTTTGTCGTTGCGGAGATCAACGGGAATACGAATTCACCGGATAAGCCGAAACAACAGCTGCACCTCTAGCTCAACTGGCAGAGCAATTGACTCTTAATCAATGGGTTCCGGGTTCGAGTCCCGGGGGGTGCACCATAAAAGAAAGGCTCCGGATCGTAGATACGATCCGGAGCCTTTCTCTTTCCATGCCAGGGCTTCCAGAAGGAACCCCCGGCCACAGGCTTGGTCAGACTTGAGGCAAGTCGGTGTCAATCTCGTGGGATTCCTGCTCCGGCGCCGGCAAACCTGCAAGGCCCCGGACAACGATCCGAAGCTCCTCGCGGAGGCGGGCGGTGTCCACGGCCACAGGCGACAAGACATCCTGCTCAAGCTTTACTGCTTCAGCAAGAGCCGCAATACCGGCGTCGGTAAGGGTCACCACGTGACTCCTGCGGTCGGAATCACTGCGTTGCCGGGTGACATGCCCGTGCAGCTCAAGCCTCGCAAGAGTGGTTCCCATTGTCTGGGCCTTGACGCGCGCCACTTCGGCCAAAGCCGCCTGCGTAATGGCACCCTTGGCAGCCAACACCTGCATGGCAATGACACCGGCGTGGGTAAGGCCGATGGACTTCAATTTTTCGTTCCACGAGATTTCCACCAGGCGTGCAGCTGTCGAAAGCAATCGGGTGGTGGGCCATCTCTCCATATCTGGCATGCCGACAGTATATGCGGGGAAGCGTCCACGACGCGGCTTCTCGCACTAAACTGGGAAATCGCGATCACTGGCAAGGAGCATATTTTGGCTGAACGACTTATCCCGGGAGACATCGCCCCGGACTTCACACTTCAGGATGAAACCGGTAAAAGCATGAGCTTGACGGACCTCCGGGGGCGGAAAACCATCCTCTATTTCTACCCCGCCGCGTCCACCCGCGGTTGCACCAAGGAAGCATGCGATTTCCGCGACACCCTCGGGTCCCTGCAGGCCGCAGGGTACGAAGTAGTGGGAGTCTCCCCCGACCCCGTCAAAGCGCTTGCCAAGTTCAGTGATGAAGAACAGCTGACCTTCCGCCTGCTCTCGGACGAGGACCACTCCGTAGCCGAAGCGTACGGGGCCTGGGGCGAGAAGAAGAACTACGGCCGCAGCTATATGGGGTTGATCCGGTCCACCTTTGTGGTTGATTCCGATGGAAAGCTCTCCCTGGCGCAATACAACGTGCGCGCCACCGGGCACGTTGCCAAGCTTCGGCGCGATCTCAAGCTGGACAAGTAGCGGGTACACTGGAGGCCGGTATATGGCATCGACCGTCCAACCAGGCGGCCCGGTTGCCAGCCAGCGCGAGTGGTGAAATTGGCAGACACGCAGGATTTAGGTTCCTGTGCCTTCGGGCGTGGGGGTTCAAGTCCCCCCTTGCGCACAGATACACAGGTACCCCCGGTTGCAGGACCGGGGGTATTTTTCTCCTCAAGCAGACGGGGCCATCCTGAAGATGCGCTGGGAAGTGCACTCAGGACGTTCAACTAGACTGGAATGCGGTCTGGCCGAAGCCGGCCACAGCACTTCCAACCGGCTTGAGGGGACAAGAGTGGCAAGCAGCAAAATGCGGCGACTAAGCATTCAGTTCGGAGCTGCCGTCTTGGCTTTGGGGCTGGCAGGGTGCACGGGAGCACCGGGCCCCGCACTGACTTCCGCCAGCAACTCCCCCGCCGCTGAACCCTCGGCAACTTTCAACTTCGGCACGGCATCCATGCCCTTGGGCCTCGACCCTGCCGTCACCGCTGATTCGGAGTCGTACCGCGTCACCCGTCAAGTCCTCGAAGGACTCGTGGGGGTAGACGGCGAGACAGGTCAGACCACTCCCCTCCTCGCCACGGAGTGGAAAGACAGCAACAACGGGCTGAGCTACGACTTCACGCTCCGCCCCGACGTGACTTTTCACGACGGCACTCCACTGGATGCAACCGCTGTATGCGCAAACTTCAACCGCTGGTTCACCTTCCCCGAGCACCTCAGGAAGCAAGCGCCCGGGATTTCGTTCCAAAGCGTATTCAAGGCTTACTCCGACCAGCCGGTGTTCTCCATTTTCAAAGACTGCAAAGTGGTCTCGGCCAGCGATGTCCAGATCAACCTGACGCGCCCCTTCACCGGATTCCTCCAGGCACTGACACTGCCGGCCTTCGCAATATCTTCCCCGGCAGCCTTGGAGGCACAGAAAGCCAACGTCCTTGAACAGGTCCGGAATGGACAGGCCATGTCCAGCTACGCAGGCCACCCCGTGGGTACGGGTCCGTATGAGTTCACCGGGTGGGACGAAAAGAAGCTCACCCTGTCCAGTTACAAGGGTTATTGGGGCGACAAGGGCCAGATAGCAACCATCAACTTCATCCCTTACGATCGCGCGGAAACCCGTCAACAGGCCCTCTTGGACGGCAAGATCGACGCCTACGATCTGGTGACCTCCGGGACCTTTGACCAATTGGTCAAGAAGGGTGTCCAGATCATCCAGCGTGACCCGTTCTCGGTGATGTACCTCGGCATCAACCAGGCTGTCGCCCCGTTGGAAAATCCTGAGGTCCGCCAAGCGATCGAAATGGCGATCGACAAGGAAGCGTTGATCCGCAAGTTCTTCATCGACAACACGGCGCAGGCATCACAGTTTGTGCCGCCCAAACTTAGTGGTTTCAACAACAACGCTCCCTCCTTGGGATACAACCCGGAGAAAGCAAAAGAGCTCCTCAAGGAGGCCGGCTACAAGGGCGAGGAGCTGAAGTTCTACTACCCGCTCAACGCCACGCGGGCCTACATGCCCACCCCGGAAAAGATCTACGCCGAACTCAGCCGCCAACTCGTCGCTGTCGGCTTCAATATCAAACCGGTCCCCATCGACTGGGAAGACGGCTACCTCCAACGGGTCCAGTCGGCAGGTGACCGCGGTCTGCACCTGCTCGGCTGGAACGGCTCCTACGCAGACGCGGACAACTTCCTGGGACCTTTGTTCGGCGAATCACGCGCCGAGTTCGGATACGCAGACTCGGAAGTCTTCCACAAGATAGAACGAGCGCGTGCCATGCCCGAAGGCGATGACCGCAACACCCAATATCAAGCCATCAATGCAGAGATCGCGGCGTCCGTACCGGCTGTGCCCATCGCCTTCCCCATCTCGGCGTTGGCGCTGTCCAACAAGGTGGAAAGCTACCCGGCTTCGCCCGTCCTCAACGAAGTTTTCACAAACGTCCGCCTAAAGCCTTGACGATTCCCCGCAATTTCAGTATTGAGTCTGCGCGGGGATATTCTGTGACAGCCAGTGCCGCCGCTAACGGAGATTGATCGTGACCTTCATTTCCAAGACTCAACATGCCGACGTCGTCCTTATTGGCGGTGGAATCATGAGTGCCACACTTGGTGCGTTCATCAAGCAACTTGAACCCACCTGGACCATCTCCCTCTTCGAAAGACTCGACGAAGCAGGGCTCGAGAGTTCCGGACCGTGGAACAACGCCGGTACCGGCCATGCTGCGCTGTGTGAGCTTAACTACTCTCCCGCTGCAAAAGACGGTTCCGTGGATCCCTCCAAGGCCCTTCACATCAACGAGCAGTTCCAACTTTCCCGCCAGTTCTGGTCCCACTTGGTTGACAGCAACGTCGTCGGGTCCCCCAAGGGTTTCATCAACACGGTCCCGCACATGAGCTTCGTCATTGGCGATGACCATGCGAACTTCCTGAAGACCCGGTACGAGGCACTGAAGCCCAACACGCTTTTCCGCAGCATGGAGTACACAGAGGACCAGGACCAAATCGCCAAGTGGGCCCCCTTGATCGTCAAGGGCCGCAACCGCAAGCAGCGCGTTGCCGCAACCCGCGCCGCCGAAGGCACCGACGTCGACTTCGGTGCCTTGACCCGCGAACTGACCGGATACCTGCAAAGCAGCGGGGCCGAGGTCAACTACGGACACGACGTCACCAACATCCACCGCGCAGCAGGCGGTGGATGGGACCTCTCCATCAAGCACCCAAAGTCCGGGGAGCACGGCCGCATCCATGCCAAGTTCGTCTTCGTCGGAGCAGGTGGCGGTGCCCTCCACCTGCTTCAGGCCTCAGGTATCCCTGAGAGTAAGGGATACGGCGGATTCCCCGTCTCTGGCCAGTTCTTCCGCTGCACGGATGACGCCATCACCTCCCAGCACAGCGCAAAGGTCTACGGCCAGGCGTCCGTCGGCGCTCCGCCCATGTCCGTTCCGCACTTGGACACCCGTTACGTGGACGGCAAGCGTTCCCTCCTCTTCGGCCCGTATGCCGGTTTCTCCACCAACTTCCTGAAGACCTCCAGCTACCTTGACCTTCCGCTGTCCATCCGACCGGGAAACATCATTCCCATGTTGGCCGTGGCCAAGGACAACATGGACCTCACCGCCTACCTCATCAAGGAGGTTGCCAAGCGGCACGAGGCCAAAGTGGAGGCCCTGCGCGAGTACTACCCCGAGGCAGCAGGAGACAACTGGGAACTGATCACCGCCGGCCAGCGTGTACAGATCATCAAGAAGCACCCTCAGAAGGGTGGCGTCCTGCAGTTCGGCACTGAAGTCATTGCTTCCCGCGATGGTTCCATTGGCGCCCTGCTGGGCGCTTCTCCGGGTGCTTCAACCGCCGTGCCGATCATGATCGAACTGTTGCAAAAGTCGTTCCCCAAGAACTTCAAGGGATGGCAGTCCAAGCTCAAGGACATGATGCCGGGCTACGGCGTCAAGCTCAACGAGAATCCGGACCTGGCCGCCGAACTGGAAGCAAGCACCGCCAAGTCCCTGCAATTGGAAGTGGCCAACGCTATCCAAAGCTAGGCCACACCCGGGGCTGCGGCCGGTTCCCGTCAGTCGAATCATTACGTAGACCGCAGGAGTCAATGCAATGTTCCGCTTGGCCAAACTGTCCCTGGGAAACCGGGCCCTGATCGCGCTGATCACCGTGTTTGCGGCGGTGTTCGGCGTGATCACCATGGGGTCGCTCAAGCAGGAACTCATTCCTTCCATCGAGTTCCCGCAGATCACCGTCGTGACGTCGATGCCCGGAGCCTCCCCGGAGGTTGTGGACAAGCAGTTGAGCCAGCCTTTGGAAACAGCCCTGAACAGCGTCGAGGGCCTGGAGTCCACCACATCGACGTCCCGCAACGGCGTTTCGCAGATCACCATGGTGTTCACGTACGGGTCCAATCTGGACCGGGCCCGCAACCAGATTGACCGGGCGATCTCCAACGCCAAACGGGTGCTGCCGGCCGACGTCGAACCCCAATCCATTGCCGGCAACATCAGCGACTTCCCGATCGTCTATTTGGCGGTCTCCTCGGACAAACCGCTCAGCGAGCTCAACGCTGACCTCCTGCGGCTCAGCGTTCCCCGGTTACAGAAGATCGACGGCGTCCGCGGCGCCGATGTGACCGGTGGTTCCAGCCAACACATCCTGATTCAGCCCCGTCCCGCGGACCTCGCAACAACAGGGGCTTCGGTCCAGTCCATCAGCAATGCGTTGAAAAACAACGGGACCCTGGTTCCTGTCGGCACCATCGAGGATCAAGGCAAGACCCTGTCCCTCCAGCTCGGCAGCCCCGTGGATTCCCTGGACATTATCAAGGGACTTCCTTTGGCCGGCGCCAAGAGCGCTGCAACCATTGGAGCCGTGGCCGACGTCAGCATCGAGGACGATGCCGCGACTTCCATCACCCGCACCAACGGCAAGCCCACCCTGGCGCTGTCCGTCACCAAAAAGCCCGAGGGCGACACGGTGGCGATCTCGCATGCGGTGCGGGACGCCGTCGGCCCGATGGAAGAAGAGCTCGGCAACAACGCGACCTTCACACCGGTCTTCGACCAAGCACCTTTCATTGAGAAGTCCATCAAGGACCTCACTACGGAAGGGCTCCTCGGCCTGGGCTTCGCCGTGGCCGTCATCCTGGTCTTCCTGATGTCCGTGCGCTCCACCCTGGTTACGGCCGTGTCCATCCCGTTGTCCCTGCTGATCACCTTCATCGGAATCTCCGCCACAGGCTATTCCCTGAACATCCTTACCCTTGGTGCCCTCACCATTGCCATCGGGCGCGTGGTGGACGATTCCATCGTGGTCATCGAGAACATCAAGCGGCACCTCAGCTACGGCGAACACAAGCTGACAGCAATCCTGACCTCCATCCGGGAGGTGGCCGGGGCCATCACGGCTTCCACCTTGACCACTGTGGCCGTGTTCCTCCCCATCGCTTTCGTGGGCGACCTCGCCGGTGAGCTGTTCCGTCCCTTCGCCTTGACCGTGACCATCGCGCTGTTGTCGTCACTATTGGTTTCCCTGACGATCGTTCCGGTCCTGGCATACTGGTTCCTGTCCTCTCCCGAAAAAGGCGCTGAGTCGCAGGCATCTGCAAAGGAAATTGCCGAGAAGGCCCGGGAGGCCGAACAGCGGAGTCGCCTACAGCGCGGTTACCTTCCCATTCTTGCGAAAACGCAAAAGCACCCGATCATCACCCTGTCCGCGGCAGCGCTGGTGCTGGTGGCGACCATCGCCGTCTCACCACTTCTGGCCACGGACCTGCTGGGCCGTTCGGGAGAGAACAGTATGACGGTGCGCCAAGTCCTTCCGTCGGGCACCAGCCTGCAGGCCACCAGCGACGAAGCGGCCAAGATTGAGGAATCCCTGAAGGGCATTGAGGGCATCAAGGACGTGCAGGTCACCTCAGGGAATGCTCAAACGGGCTTCGCGGCCCTTACGTCAACCGGATCTTCCAACTCGACGTTCACCATTGTCACCGACGAGAAAGTAAACCAAAGCAAACTCCAGGATGAGGTCCGCGCCAAGCTGGAGGGGGCCGCCGGAAAAGTCACGGTAGGATCCCAGCAAGGAGGATTCGGTACTTCCTCCACTGTTGACATCACCATCAGGGCCGCGAACTCCGCAGACCTGCAGACAGCAAGCGATGCCATGGTGAAGGCCATGGAAGGCGTCCCGGGCAGCTCCGAAGTTGCCACGAACCTCGCTTCAAAGCAGTCGGTGGTCCAGGTTCGTGTTGACAGGGCAAAGGCAGTGGCGGCAGGACTGACGGAAGAGCAGGTCGGGGCCTTCCTGGCATCCACCGTAAGCCCCGTTCCAGCCGGTACGGTGCGGATCGAGACCAACGACTATCCGGTGCAAATCGGCGAGGGCACGCGCTTCACCAGCATTGCCGCAGTCCGTGCGCTCCAGCTGCCAACAGCCCGCGGTGGCGTCGCGCTGGAGACGATTGCCGCCGTCGAGCAGGTTGACACCCCCGTATCCATCACCAGCAGCAATGGACAGAGGACCGCGCGGGTGACAGTGACGCCTTCCGGCTCCAACCTTGGCAGCGTCAGCGCCGCAGTGCAGGAGAGACTTGCAGCTGTGGAACTGCCTGCGGGGGTCACGGCAACGATAGGCGGGGCCACCACCCAGCAGGCCGAGTCCTTCCGGCAGCTTGGTCTGGCACTGCTGGCAGCCATCGCGATCGTCTACGTGATCATGGTGGCAGCGTTCAAGTCACTCATACAGCCGCTGATCCTCTTGGTTTCTGTACCCTTCGCTGCTACCGGCGCCGTGGGCCTGCTGCTGCTGACAGGCGTTCCACTGGGCCTGCCGTCACTGATTGGCATGCTGATGTTGGTGGGCATCGTAGTCACCAACGCCATCGTGCTGATCGACCTCATCAACCAATACCGCAAACCACATGACGGCAGCCCGGGCATGAACGTTACCGATGCCATCATGCACGGTGCACGGCAACGCCTGCGTCCAATTCTCATGACTGCACTGGCCACCGTTTTCGCCTTGACTCCCATGGCGTTGGGCCTCACGGGTGGCGGCGGGTTCATTTCGCAACCACTGGCAATTGTGGTGATCGGTGGGCTGGTTTCATCCACTGCCTTGACGCTGGTCCTGGTCCCGGTCCTTTATAAGCTTGTGGAGGGTCGCCGCGAGAAGAAAGAGCTGTTGAAGACCCTGCAGGACAAGCCGACGACGAAAGGTGACGACGGCCCCGGCGGCAGCTCCAGCAGCGGCAGCTCCAGCAGCGGATCGGGCGAGTTCCAGGACTGGACCACTGGAATGATTCCGCGCGTTACGGGCCGCCGCGCAGCGCACAATCCCGCAGAATAACGGGCGCCCCAACGCACTAACCCCTCGATAGGCAGGGCCGGGAACAATTCCCGGCCCTGCCCTGTTACAGATGTCGATACATGCAAATGCATCTAGTTTGAGCTATACTGCTTACAGAGCCCGGGACCTCGGGCAGGGAGAAAGGCACATCATGCAGATCGGCGTATTCAGCGTCAGCGACATCACCACTGACCCCACCACGGGCCGCACGCCCACGGAAAACGAACGCATCAAGGCCTCCGTTGCCATTGCCAAGAAGGTCGAAGAAATCGGCATGGACGTCTACGCCCTTGGCGAGCACCACAACCGGCCCTTCTTCTCCTCCTCCCCCACTACCACCCTGGCTTACATCGCAGCCCAGACCGAGCGCATCACGCTGTCCACGGCCACCACGCTGATCACCACCAATGACCCGGTCAAGATCGCAGAAGACTTCGCCATGCTCCAGCACCTCTCCGATGGCCGCGTGGATTTGGTCCTCGGCCGTGGCAACACCGCGCCGGTGTACCCCTGGTTCGGCAAGAACATCCAGGACGGCATCGAACTCGCCATTGAGAACTACAGCCTGCTCCGCAAACTGTGGGATGAGGACACGGTCAACTGGTCCGGAAAGTTCCGCACACCCCTGCAGAACTTTACGGCTACACCCCGACCGCTCGACGGCGTGGCCCCCTTCGTGTGGCACGGCTCCATCCGGACGCCGCAGATCGCAGAAGTTGCCGCTTACTACGGCGACGGTTTCTTCGCCAACAACATCTTCTGGCCCAAGGAGCACTACCAGCAGCTGATCGGCCTGTACCGGGAGCGCTACGAGCACTACGGACACGGCAAGGCAGACCAGGCAATTGTTGGCCTTGGTGGTCAGTTCTTCATGAGGAAGAACTCGCAGGACGCCGTCAAGGAGTTCCGCCCGTACTTCGACAACGCGCCGGTCTACGGGCACGGACCGTCTCTGGAGGACTTCACCTCTCAGACCCCACTCACCGTGGGCAGCCCGCAGGAAGTCATCGAGAAGACGCTGACGTTCCGTGAGGCCTTCGGTGACTACCAGCGGCAGCTGTTCCTGATCGACCACGCCGGCCTGCCCCTGAAGACCGTGCTGGAGCAGTTGGACCTCTTCGGCGAAGAAGTCCTGCCGGTACTCCGCAAGGAATACGCCGCCATGAAGCCAGCGCACTTGCCTGACGCACCGACGCACGCCTCACGCGCCGCCGCCGCGCTGAAAGCCACGGTCAGCGAATCCGCTACCGCTGGTGCTGCGGAGCAGGACGCCTGATGTCCGGCCCCTCGGCGTCCTCCGCCGTTCGCCTCGCCGCCGAAACCTGGGAGTCGTTGTTCCGCTCCCAGGTGGCGGTGATGCGGAAGCTGCAGTCGGGACCGGCATTCAAGACCCTGCCCGTCAAGGAATACGATGTGCTCTTCACGTTGTCCAAATGCCCTTCGGGCCAGCTTCGGCTGAATGAAATCAACGACAAAGTCCTGCTGAGCCAGTCCAGCTTGAGCCGCTTGGTGGATCGTTTGGAGAAGCGCGGTTTGGTGGAACGAACAACAGCGCCCGACGACGGACGCGGAGTCCTGCTCTCACTCACCGAAGCGGGCAGCGAGCTTCAAAAAACCATCGGCCGGGAACATGTACGGGACATCGCGCACCTGGTTGCGCCCGCGCTCACAGCTGAGGAACAGCGGGAGCTTTTGCGGCTGACCGAGAAGCTCCGGGCTTCGGTCGCGGGACACTAATGCAATTCACCCGGCACTAACGCAAACTGACGAGCTCCCGGGGATCCTCCACCGGGAGCTCTCCGTTTACCGATGCACTGACCTTGAGTGTACTTAAGGTCAGGCTGCCGCCCACAGTAGACAAGAACGCCGTATCTGATGAATCGCGTCCGGCAGTAATGCGGAGCATGGATTCGCGGGGAGCAAGTCCGGTGGGGTCGATGATGTGCCAGGCTCCCTCGATGTGTGCCTCCGCAACCGCATGGAAATCCATGGGACTCAGCCCTGGAGCGTACACCGCCGCCAGACGCGCAGGAACGTCCTTGGACCTCAAAAGGGCGATGGCGAGGTGGGCGAAGTCCCGGCACACGCCTTTCCGGTGAAGCAAAGTTTCCACGGCTCCGTCAGTTCCCCGCGACGAACCGCTGACGTACCGCAATTCTCTGTTCACCCAGTTGCGTATCGCTTGGAGCAATTCAGGACCTTGAAGGCTGCCGAACTCGGCATAGGAAGTAGGCAGCAGCCTGTCTGACTCCGCATACCGGCTGGGCCGAACGTACCTGATAAGTTCCATCGGGCTGGACGTATCGGCCTCTCCCAAGCCATGAACGGTCGCCCGGTAGTCCACCGTCACCTCGCTGGGCTCAGTGAACTCCAGGTAGTGGAAACGGCCGCCGTGGTGGTCGCTAAGTTCGGCAAAGGGAACCTCAGCACCATCAATACTGATGGACATTGCCTCCTCCACTGCGTCATAGCCACGGTTGTTGGCCACGGCTATGGCCATGGCCACCTTGGTGTTGGCTGCAGTCTTGAAAACGAGTGAGGCAGCAACATTGCGTTCCATTGATCTCCGGGGTGGGTTGCGGCGGGCATCCCCATCGCCGCCGTATGCGTGAATCAGCCAATCGCAGGACTACAGATTAACCTTCAGAGACAGTAGCATCCGCTGGACATTGGCGAATTCAGAACCATGGACCGCGTACTTCGCGGCCAGGTCCAGAGTATCGAACGCCTTGGCCGGGGCCACCTTCTCGTCGGTGGCGAAGGCGTGGATCGCCAGGACATCCCCAAAGGAGATATCGCCTTTTCCGGCAGGGCCCTGAACACGATTCCTCAGTTCGCAGGACTGTCCGTCCGCCCCCGCCACCATGTTGGTGATGCCGTAGGAGCCGAAAAATTTGTAACCCTGGACTACGCGGAAAACCACACGCGGATCAATGGTCTCAGGGCCATCCGAGTGCGGGACGTCCAAGGGAACGCTGCTGATCACCACGTACGGGCGCGCCTGACCGGCGGGGCAGGCAACGGGTGCAGCCGAGGGCAGGCCTGTTTGGAGGGTGGCGATATAGCGTCCTTCAGCATCCTTGACCTCCACCTTCACGGCATGAGCCAGCGAGCCTGCCTCCGGCGTCACCGATTGGGCTATCCACTCCTGCGGTAGCTCGAAGCTTACGGTTTTGGCGGAGTCCGTGTATGTCTTCCAAGACACCGCCGTTGCCGCCGGGCTGGGTCCGGCGCTGGCCGAAGCGGGGCCGCCCTCGCTGGGGTTCACGGACGGCGAGCCGGCCGCGGAGCCCGTTGCCGGCGTCGTGCTCTCCGCAGTGCCTGTCCCTGCTTCGGAACTGTTGGGCTGGGAGCTGGCCGTCGAGGTTACTTGCGGGCCTTTGTTCTCAGCGGAGCAGGATGTGGTGGCCGCGAGTACGGAACCTGCCAGTACTACGGCGGCGAACCGCATCGGAATGCGGCGCAAGTTCAGGGTGCCCTTCATGGGCACAGCCTATCCGCGGAAATCCCGCGACACGCACAGGACTAGGCTGAGTGTATGGCTCCCGTTCAGCAGGACTATTTCGAGGACGACATCCCCACTATGTCAGCGGTTGATATTGCCGACTGGCGCCTACGGACGTTCGCTCTCTACGACAAGGTGCGTCAGCTCGCGGCCACCAACCCGTTCGACGCGCATGTTTTTTGGCGGCAGGAACGGGATTTGATGTTCGCGACGCACCCTGCCTCAGCACTCACTGCAGATAAGAAAACCTCATTCTCCGGGCTGCGAACCGCTGACTACGATCCCTCCTTCCGGATGTACGCCTCCTTGTCGCCCGAAGGAACCGGCCAGGAGATGAACGTCGAAACAGGGACTGACGGCGTGGTGCCCTTTACAAGGATCGGCACCCTTGACCTACCCGGGCTCGGCTCGCTGGCGGCTTGGCGGCTACGGAGCTATGGCGGCGGCATCTTTGTGCCGTTCCGTGATTCAACAGCAGGAAAAGACGGTGGAAGCTACGGAGCGGGAAGATACCTGCTGGACACAGTCAAGGGCTCCTTCCACGGGACGCGGGGAACTGGTACTGAACAGGAGCTCGTGCTGGACTTCAACTTTGCGTACAACCCGTCATGCGCCTACAACGAAGCCTGGGCGTGCCCGTTGGCCGGACCGGCCAACCGCCTGGCGGCAGAAGTACCCGTGGGAGAGCTTTACCTGGGCTAGCCGAACAGCCCACCGGGACCAAAGGCTGCGAGCGCCCCTACAGCGGCCACTATTGTCAGGGGCGCCACGATCAGTCCGAAGACCGCGTATCCCCTCCACTTGACCAGCACGTTCATCCGCACCAGCCGGTCGTGCCACAACAGAGTGGCCAGTGATGCCCACGGCGTGATCAAGGGCCCCGCGTTGACTCCCACCAAGAGGGCGGCCATCCTCTCCGGGTTTCCTGCCAGTGGTTCGGCCAGCAGGTAGGCGGGCAGGTTGTTAACCACATTGGAGCCCAGGGCGCCCGTCATGGCCAGCCTCAGCAGTTCAAGGAACCCATTCCCCTGCCCCGCCACTTGGCCAAGAAGCACTGACGCTCCAAGGTATTGGCCTGCCTCTACCACTAGGAAAAGACCACACGTGAACAGCAACAGTGACCACGGAATCAGCGTCACCTTGAGTACCCTGGGACGTCGGACGGCGAACGTGCCCGCCAGGATCACAGCTGCCGCGGTGGCAGGAATCCAGATGGCAACTCCGGATACCAGCGCCGGCAATAGCAACAACAGGACCACGGCACTGATCAGCAGCAGGGATTTGTCAGCGGCCGCTGTGGATGACGGTGCCTGGGTCGGTCGGGTGGAATCGCGCGTATAGGTCTTGCGCAGTTCGCGCCGAAAGACGAGGGCTATGAAAGCCAAAGGGACCAGAACGGCGGCCAACGACGGCGCCCACATCAGTTGGGTGAACTGTGCGGGACTGATTCCGCCCAGGTTGTGTTGCGCCAAGAGGTTGGTCAGGTTGGAGATGGGAAGCAACAAGCTGGCCGTGTTCGCGAGCCACACTGTGGTCAGGGCAAAGGGCAAGACGGGCAGGCCCGCTTGACGGGCAACGGTGACCACCACCGGGGTGAGGAGCACCGCCGTCGTATCCAGCGACAGGAAGACAGTGCTCAAGGTGGCAAACAAGGCCAAGAGCAACCAGAGCAAGATGCTGCGTCCACGCCCCCATGCGCGCAGATGGCGGGCTATCCATTGAAAGGCGCCGGCCTCACTGACGAGTTCTGTGACAACCGTCATGGCAATAACAAAGCCAAGGATCGGTGCCACCCGGTCCGCCAGGACCGCCACTTCCTTCCAGGGCAGGATGCCCGTGGCCACGGTGATCCCACCAGCCACAAGGAGGACCAACCCGATGATCGCCAGACGCATGGAACGGATTCTAAGCCGTGCCCCTGAGTTCTTCCTCCGCGGCACGGGAACAACACGTCATCGGACCGTAAGCAATGGAGCACCCGCAGGGGACCTGCGACGCCTAGCCTTGGAGCATGAACAGAATGTGGAGCATGAACCGATTCCGGAGACTGGTCCGGGCCCACAGAATCCTGACGTCCGTGGCGGTTTTGGTGATCCTTTCAGCGGTGGTGCTCGGGGCCGCCCTGTTCCAGCCGTGGCGCCTCTTCACCAGCAGCACCCTTAACGAGGCTTTGCCCGCTGCACCCTTTTCCACGAGCTCCGGCGCCGCCGACCAATCCTCAGCGGTTGGCTCCCCACCCACGGCATCCGGTCCCGCGACACCGGCTCCCACCCTGCCAGTCCCCGCAGCTCCGCTGATTCTCGGCTCGGGTACTTTCCAATCCCAGGAGCATGAGACCACTGGCACAGCCCATCTGGTGAAACTCGCTGATGGGAGCCATCTCCTGCGACTCGAGAACCTGGCCAGCAGCGACGGTCCGGATGTGAAAGTCTGGTTGAGCAGTCTGGAAGCCGGCGGTGACTGGTTCAAATACCGTTCGGGACGATACGTGGATCTCGGCGCGATCAAAGCCACGCACGGCAACCACAACTACGCCATCCCTGCTGGTACCGACGTAGCCGGGCTGACGTCCGTGGTCCTGTGGTGCGACCGATTTAGTGTGGCGTTCGGTTCGGCCCCACTGACCTGACGCGTTGTGAGGCCCGCTTTGCGCGCCAAGGATGTCGCGGGGCGTAAAACGGGCCTCACAACGCAGGACGAAGCTCAGGGAGGACGTAGGATGTCATCATGACTTCGCCGCTTCCCCGCCGCCTCGCACGTGTCCGGCCCGCCTCGCCGCAGGCACCGGACGAGCAATTCTTCGTGGCCAACGACTCCCCGGACTTCGACTCGGTCGCCGGAACACTGTGGACCGTGGTGGACTCCCCTTTCCCGGAATCGAGGGCGAATGCCAACAGTTCGGCCAGGGAGGGCTGGGAGCTTGGCGATGTGGTCAGCCAAGATGCGTTCACATTCCTGGCCCCGTCGGTACCTGTCAACGTCTTCGGCATGGCCCACAACACCGGTCAACCTGGCCGTGATCTACCTCCCCAGGCCTTCCACAAAGCAGCATCCAGCGTGATCGGGCCCGGCGAAGCAATCCAACTCAGCTCCACCGTGGGTTACGTGGACCCGGAAGCTGAACTGACCGTCGTCGTCGGGCGTGCCGGGCGAGGTTTGACCCTGGAAACGGCGAGGTCGGCCATCCTTGGATACACCATCGGTAATGATGTCTCCGCCCGAGACCTCCAAAAGACCGACGAACTCTGGATCAGCGCCAAAAGCCAGGACACGTTCACGCCCGTCGGCCCCTGGATTGTCACTGACCTGGATGACTTGAACCTGGAAATCGGCATTGTCCACAACGGCCACGCCCTCAGGACCGCCGGTTCAGCTGATCTCGGCTGGAAAGTGGACGAGATCATGGTCTATCTGACCTCGTTCATGACCCTCCAACCCGGCGACCTCGTGCTCACAGGATTCCCGGCAGAGTGCGCGCGAATCCAGCCCGGCGACACCGTGGTGTGCAGGGTGGAAGGAATCGGCGAGCTTTACAACCCCGTCACCGGCGCTTCCTGGGAGGACCTGCCTGCATAGTGTGTCAGGCTTGACTCCATGGAGATAGCTGCGGAGGCCACTGAGCTACGCCCTTCTCCCCCGGACAAGCCACCACGCAAGCGGCATCGCGTCGTCTTGAAGTACCCGGTAGTCCGGCAATTGGTCCGCTTCACCGGCGTTGGTGTCGTATGCACGGGGAGTTCCCTGGCCATCTATGCCTTGCTGCGTCCGTGGATTGATCCCCAACTGGCCAACGCTGTGGCACTGATCCTGACGTCGCTGATGAACACGGCCCTGAATCGACGGCTGACGTTCAAGATCACGGGCCGTAAGAAGCGGACACAGGACCACCTGAGTGGAGTGATCGTGATCTGCATTGCGCTGATCATTACCGGCGGGAGCCTGGGCGTCCTGCACTTGCTCCGCCCGGAAGCCACCGTCACGGAGGAGCTCTGGACCACTACATTGTCCGGTTTCGTGGCCACGGCCGTTCGGTTTACCCTGTTGCGGCACTGGATTTTCCGGCGGGCCCGGCACGTATAGCCGGCCCGGCTGCCGGTTTTAGCCTGGCTGCGGAGCCGCCAGATTCCGGACACGTCCGACGGCGGTTTCCACGGCAACGGCTGCCTGTTCCAGTTCGGCGTCAGTGACAGTTGACGTGAAGCTGAAACGCACCGCAGTCTGTGCCGTTTCAGGGGTGATGCCGAGGGAAACCAGCACCGGCGAGGGCGCGTCCGATCCTGCCGCGCAGGCTGAGCCACTGGAACACACCACCCCAAGCCGCTCGAGCTCAAGCAGCACCGACTCGCCGCTGGTGCCCGGGAAGCAGAAAGAGGCTACTGAAGGCAGCCGATGGCTTCGGTGGCCCGTGAGCAAGGCGTCCGGAACGGTGGCGAGGACCTGATCGATGAACTGATTTCTCAGAGCGGAAACCCGCGCAGCCTGTTCGGGTTGCTCGGCGTGGGAGAGCCTTAGTGCCGTGGACAGTGCCACAGCTCCAGCCACGTTCTCCGTGCCCGAGCGCCTTGCCCTCTCCTGGCCCCCACCGTGAATCAGTGGTTCCACGCGGAGACGGCCCCTGGTGAACAGGACACCGGATCCCTTGGGCGCACCAAGTTTGTGTCCGGAAATACTCAATGCATCGACGCCAAGCGCTTTGACGTCCAGCGGCAACCATCCGGCGGCCTGCACCGCGTCAGTATGGAAAGGCACGCCGTGTTCCCGTGACACTGTCGCCAAGGCAGCGATCGGCTGGATGGTTCCGATCTCATTGTTCGCGTACATGATGCTCACCAACGCCGTTTCGGGCCTTATTGCCGCCCGCAGGTCGTCGATCGACACCAGACCTTCTCCATCGACCGCAAGCACATCCACGGCGAACCCGTGCACTCGTTCCAGGTAGCGGGCCGACTCTTCCACCGCGGGATGCTCGATTGCGCTGATGACCACCCTGTTCAGCGAAGGGTCGGCCGCCTGACGGGCCAGCGCAATGCCCTTCACGGCAAGATTGTCCGCTTCCGTGCCTCCGGAGGTGAAGGTCACCTCGCCGGCACGGCAGTTCAGGACCTTCGCGACGGCGGAACGGGCACCTGCGAGCGCAGCTGCTGCCGCTTCGCCCAGGCTGTGATGGCTGGAGGGGTTGCCGAACTCGCCGCTCAGATAAGGCCACATGGCTTCGAGAGCCTCGCGGCGGACCGGAGTGGTGGCTGCGGCGTCAAGGAAGATCATGGCGGAAACGCCTTCAGTTCTGTGTGGCTTTGAGTTCGATGTCGAGGCCGAGGTCGAGCGCGCTTACGCTGTGCGTCAGGCCTCCGATGGAGATGACGTCCACGCCCGTCGAAGCGATTTCGGTGACAGTGTTGATGTTCACGTTGCCGCTCGCTTCCACGATAGCCCGCCCGTCCACCTGCTTGACACCGGCCCGGAGCTCGTCGACGGAGAAGTTGTCCAGCATGATGGTGTCCACGCCGGCCGCCAGCACCGGCTCAATCTGCTCGGCCCTGTCCACTTCAACTTCGAAGTGGGTGGTGTGGCCCAGCTGGGCTTTGGCGGCAACCAGCAATTCGGTCAGCTTGCTGGAGTCGCCTCCGGTCATGACGGCCAGGTGGTTGTCCTTGGCCAGAACGGCATCGGAAAGGCTGTAGCGGTGGTTCGCTCCCCCACCGCAGCGCACGGCGTAACGTTCCAGGACACGAAGGCCGGGCGTGGTCTTGCGGGTATCAGTGATCCGCGCTCGCGTCCCTTCCACGAGCTTTACGAATTCTGCGGTCTTGGTGGCGATGGCACTCATCCGCTGCACCAGGTTCAGGCCCACCCTTTCGGCAAGCAGCACTGAGCGGGCCCTGCCACTGACCCGCGCGAGGTGGGTTCCGGCGTCGAACACTTCTCCATCAGCGAGCAGCAGCTCAACCTCGGTGTCCGGGTCCACAAGCTTCATGGCATCGCGGAAAACCGTACCGCCGCTGAAGACACCGGGGACGCGCGCATTCAGCACGGCATCCGCCCGGGCGTCGGCGGGGATCAGCAGTTGTGAGGTGATGTCGCCGCTGGGTGCATCCTCCGCGAATGCCCGTTCCAGGATGTCCCGGACGGGGGCTGCGGGGAGGGTCAGGTTAGTCATGGACGAGGCTCGCTTTCCGGCTCATGGTGTAACGCTTGTCAAAATCCTCGACGGCGGGTGGTTCTTTCACGCCGTCACTGCGGTAATGCGCCCCCAGCGACTCCCGCCGCTCGCGGGCAGCGTGGACGAGCAACTGTGCCGCCAACAGCAGGTTGGAATCCTCATGCTCCCGGACATCAAGGGAATCCGGCACATTCAGCGGCATAACATCACCCGCCCAAGCAGCCAAAGAGACACCAGCCTCTCGAAGCAGGCCGCCATGACGCAAAACCCCGGCCTTTGCAGTCATCAACCGCCGCAAAGCCCCCCGCGAAAACACCCCCGCCTGCCCAAAGGACGTCTCACGAACACCCGGCCCGGGCAAAGACTCAAACTCCCAAGAAACAGGACCCGGCACAGGATCCATTTCCAAGACCGAACCCAATAGCGGCGCCGGAGGCCCCGACAGCCGACGTCCGCTGTCAACAAACGGTAGTTCCGGAGGTCCCGACAGCGCCGTTGTCGCGTGAGAGCTGGCGTTTTGGTGGTCGGCTGGCGGGGTCCCGGCAGCGTGCGTAAAAGCGAGGCCGCCCGCGGCCGAGTTAGCACGCAGAGGGACTCCGTTAGTCGACCCGAGGAACCCCTCAACAGCCCGCCGCCCGAAAACGAGACCTTCCAGCAGGGAGTTGCTCGCCAGCCGGTTGGCACCTTGGACTCCGGTACAGGCAACCTCGCCGGCTGCCAGCAATCCGGGAACAGATGTCCGGCCGTGAAGGTCTGTGACCACGCCGCCCATCCAGTAGTGGGCTGCGGGTGCTACGGGAACAAGTTGCCGGGTCCAGTCGACACCGGCTTGGCGCGTCCGTTTGCTGAGGGTGGGAAACCGCTTCGCCAGGAAGCCTTGCCCGCGCTGTTCTTCGATCACGGTGGCGTCGAGGAAAACGTGGCCGTTGGGGTCGCCGAGTTTTGCCAGATGCAGGGCGATGCTGCGGGAGACGACGTCCCGGGGCGCTAGTTCTGCATCAGGGTGATAGTCAGGCATGAACCGGTGCCCGTTGGCGTCGATCAGGACGGCACCTTCGCCCCGCACTGCTTCGGAGATCAGCAGGGGGTCTGTGTTCCCTTCTGCTTCCCTGGCCGCAGCCGGGATCACCATGCACGTGGGGTGGAACTGGAAGAATTCAAGGTCCGCAACGGCGGCTCCTACACGCCATGCGAGCGCCAAACCATCCGCTGTGGCAACCGCAGGATTGGTGGTTTGGGCAAAAAGCTGCCCGGCTCCGCCCGTGGCGAGCAGGACGGAGTCGCCGTGGACGCCGAGGTGGCGTCCGTCGTGGAGGAAATTCGCTCCCACGACGCGGCCGCCCTGCGGCCCGCCCAGCGAGAGCGATGTGACTTGGGCGTGCCCGATGACCTGGATCTTGCCTGCGGCTTGGAAATCCAGGACTGTCATGATCAGCGCGGCCGCCACCCCGGCACCGGTGGCATCGCCGCCGGCGTGCAGGATCCGCGGAGCTGAGTGGGCAGCTTCGAGACCCAAGGCGGGGTCGCCGTCGTCGTCGAGGTCGAACTGCACGCCGAACCGTCCCAGCCCCGCGATGTCCAACCGCGCCTCGGTACACAACACCTGTACAGCTTCTTCGTTGCAGTGGCCTGCCCCGGCTTTGAGGGTGTCAGCGATGTGCGCAGCCACCGTGTCACCGGGGGCCGGCTCGTCCAACACGGCGGAGATCCCACCCTGGGCGTAGTAGGTGTTGCTGTCGGCAAGCGCACCCTTGGTCAGCAGCACCACTTCCGCGCCGGCTTCCGCAGCAAGCAGCGCGGAGTACAGTCCTGCGATTCCGCTTCCGACGACGATCAACCGCTTGGGGGCAGGCCCTCCAGCAACGCTCGCTGTAGTCATGTGAGGCTCGATTCGGCTAGTCCGGTGTGAAGTGCCTGTTTAGGTGTGCTGGTTGGGTGTGCCGGCTTGCTTAGGCAGGCTTGGCTGCCAGCATGCGCTCCAGCGCAATCTTGGCGTTTTCCTGCACGGAGTCGTCCACAGTAATGCGGTTGACGATGCGTCCTTCCACGAGTTCCTCCAAGACCCAGGCGAGGTAGCCGGGGTGGATGCGGTACATGGTGGAGCACGGGCAAATCACGGGATCGAGGCAGAAGATGGTGTGCTGCGGGTTTTCGGCGGCGAGCCGGTTCACCATGTTGATCTCGGTACCGATGGCGAACGTGGTGGGTTCGGTGGCGGCGGCGATGGCCTTCTTGATGAAGTCGGTGGAACCGGCGGAGTCTGCGGCGTCCACTACCTCCATGGGGCACTCAGGGTGGACGATCACGTTGACGCCCGGGAAGTCCACACGGGCTTTTTCGATCTGGCCCACATTGAAGCGCTTGTGCACTGAGCAGAAACCGTGCCACAGGATGACGCGGGAGTCCAACAGCGCTTGTTCGTCGTAGCCGCCGAGTTCCTTGCGCGGGTTCCACATGGGCATCTGTTCAAGCGGGACGCCCAGTGCCTTGGCGGTGTTGCGGCCCAAGTGCTGATCGGGGAAGAACAGGACCCGCTGACCGCGCTCGAAGGCCCATTCCAGGACCACTTTGGCGTTGGACGAGGTGCAGACAATCCCGCCATTCCTTCCACAGAACGCTTTTAGCGCAGCCGAAGAGTTCATGTACGTGACGGGGATAACGGGTACCCGGCCTGATGCGTCCGGCTCGGTACCGAAGATCTCCTCGAGCTGCTCCCAGCATTCCTCCACAGAGTCTTCATCTGCCATGTCCGCCATGGAGCAGCCCGCAGCGAGGTTCGGCAGGATCACTGCCTGTTCAGGCGTTGAGAGGATGTCCGCTGTTTCGGCCATGAAGTGGACCCCGCAGAAGATGATTGCTTCGGCGTCGGGCTTGGTCAGTGCGGCGTTGGCCAGCTGGAACGAGTCGCCGACGAAGTCTGCGTATTGGATGACTTCGTCGCGCTGGTAGAAGTGGCCCAGAATGACTGCGCGGTCCCCGAGTGTCGCTTTGGCGGCCCGGATGCGGGCGTCAAGTTCGGCGTCGGTGGCTTTCTTGTACTCTTCCGGCAGCTGGCCTTGGCGCGGCGTGGCCTTGGGCGCAACGTCGTCGCTTGAGGCGCCTGGGCCGTACGCGGGCTCACCAGCGAGGGACTCGGCAAGGTCGTACTCCCATGGGCCCCTGGCCAAGGCCGGGCTGCACGTGGACCCTGCGCGGGAGAGGCCCTTCTCGGCTTCTTCGCGAGTGATCAGCTGGACGGCAGTGTTGACGCTGCTCATGGTGTACTCCTGTTATCTGGCCCGAGGCCGGGCGTGCCGGTGAAGCGGTAGAGGCGTGGTGGGCGGTGTTTTCCGCCTTGGAGGTATTCACCGGTTTCTTCGATTTCCGGTGTTGCCTTGACGTGCCTGCGGAAGTTTGCGGGATCGAGCTGTCGGTCCAGCACGGCCTCGTAGACTTCGCGGACTTGGGCGAGCGTGAAGAACTCTCCCAGCAGGTGGTACGCGATGGACCCGTAAGCCATCTTGTTGCGGAGCCGCCACAGGGCGTAGTCCACGATTGCGTTGTGGTCAAAGGCCAGCTCGCCGAGCCGGTCTGCCCGGAACCAGCGCACATTCTCGGATTCGTCAGCGAGGGCGGCCTCGGTGGGTTGGACCAAAGCCCAGTACACGATGGACACGACCCGCTGGGTGGGTGACCTGTGGAGGCCGCCGAAAGCGTAGAGCTGTTCAAGGTAGTGCGGAGTGAGTCCCGTGGTCTCCCGAAGGTTCCGCGACGCTGCGTCCTGCAGCGATTCGTCGTGGGCCAATGGCCCGCCGGGGAGCGCCCACATGTCTTTGTAAGGCTCGCGGATGCGGCGGACCAGTGGTAGCCACAGCGTGGGACGCCCGGATTTTTCGCTGGGGCGGAGTGCGAAGATCACCGTTGAAATAGCCAACGACGGCGGCGCGAGACGCCGCTCGGCGACGTTTGCTGAGCTGGTATTCACGGCGTTCACCTCGCTTCATCGCCGTCCCGAACGCTCCTCGTAGAGCGGGAGTATTAGTTAAAGTCACCTTGACTAGAACTAATGGTACGGCTCAACAAGTAGTTAGCAAAATGCTTTGTGTCACACCTGCTTCACGGCCGCCTCCAGCAGCGGCAAGGTACGCCCTTGAATATGGCTGTTCAGGACAATGACCGACGAGCACCGGACTACAGACTTGGTGGCGATCATGGCATCGAGCACGCGCTGCATATCCGGGTTGGACCGAGCCGCGATCCTGACCATGAGGTCGGAGTTTCCCGTGACCGTGTGGACCTCAATAATTTCCGGGATGGCACTCAGGCTTTCAATGATGGCGTCGTGGCCAATCTCCTGCGTGATGGTCACCGAGCAAAAGGCCACCACCGGAAATCCGAAATTGGCCGGGTCCGGCTGCGGAACCCAGGAGCCAATGACCCCACTCTCAATCATTCGGTCAATCCGGGACTGCACCGTCGCCCTGGCAACCCTGAGCACACGGGAGGCCTCCAGCACTGAGGATCGCGGTGAATCAGTGAAGAAACGTACAATTTTTGCATCAAGCGCATCGACCAGCATCAAAGTTCCTGTCCCCGGGGATCCGTACCCATCACATCGCTACAGCAAAAAGTGATGTATCTTACAAACTGCGAGAATTATTCCACGGCTCTTGCTGCGTCGTCGACGCCTGCGTGCCAAGCCCAAGAGGCCAGCACGCCAAACCAGCATGTAATCCATAGAAGGTAGACACGTATGACAACGAAGTCCATCGCGGCTCCCGCCCCAACAACCGGCCTCGGACATTCACTCAAACCTCGCCAGCTCACCATGATGGGACTCGGAAGTGCAATCGGCGCAGGTCTCTTCCTCGGCTCAGGAGCGGGGGTCCAGGCCGCCGGTCCGGCAGTGCTTGTTTCCTACCTCGTCGCCGGAACGCTGATCATCCTGGTCATGTGGGCCCTCGGCGAGATGGCAGCCGCCAACCCGAACAGCGGCGCGTTCTCCGTGTACGCAGAGAAAGCCATGGGCAAGACCGCCGGCGGAACCATCGGCTGGCTGTGGTGGCTTCAGCTGGTGGTGGTCATTGCCGCCGAAGCCATCGGAGCGGCCGGACTGCTGTTCTCCATCTGGCCTGTCATCCCCGTTTGGGTCCTTGCGCTGGTCTTCATGGTGGTCTTCACGGGTATCAACCTGGTAGGCGTCCGCAACTTCGGTGAGTTCGAATTCTGGTTCGCCATCCTCAAGGTGGCCGCCATTGTCATCTTCCTGCTGATCGGCGCAGCCCTGCTGTTCGGTTGGCTGCCAAACGTCCCCTCCCCCGGATTCTCCGCTTTCGGCGACTTTGCCCCCAACGGCATCGGTGGCATCGCCGCCGCCTTGTTCGTAGTGATCTTCGCGTTCGGTGGAACCGAGATCGTCAGCGTTGCCGCTGCCGAAACCGAAAACCCCGCCCACAGCGTGGGCAAGGCCATCCGCACGGTGGTCTGGCGCATCCTGGTCTTCTACATCGGCTCCGTGTTTGTCATCGCAGCGGTTCTTCCCGTGGGCTCGGAGGGACTGAAGTCCCCGTTCGCCGGCGTGCTGGACCTCGCGGGAATCCCCGGCGCAGGCGCAGCCATCACCCTGGTCGCGGTCGTCGCCCTGCTGTCCGCCCTCAACGCCAACCTCTACGGCGCCTCACGCATGATTTTCTCCCTCTCGGAGCGCGGGGAAGCTCCCCGCTTCCTGTCCCGCCTCAGCGTCTCAAAGGTTCCGGTTGCCGCCGTCGGAATTTCGGTTGCCTTCGGCTTTGTCGCCACGGTCCTTGAATTGCTGTTTCCGGAGAAGATCCTGCCGGCGTTGCTGAACCTCGTGGGCTCCACCTGCCTGGTGGTCTGGGGTACCGCACTGGTTTCGCAGTTCATCCTGCGCCGCAGGGCGGATCGCGACGGCACGGAGCTGCCACTGCGCATGAAGGGATTCCCCTTCCTCACGATCGTCGGCCTCGTCCTGCTGGGCCTTATCCTGGTGGTCGGCTTGGCCAACCCGGAAAGTGCCGGACAGCTGATCGGAACGTTCATCCTGATCCTGGTCATAGCCGCCGGTTGCTTCATCAACGCTAAGTCCAAGGCTGCCAAACACTCCACATACGCCGAGTAACCAACTGCTTATCGCCGCACAGAAGCCCTGCGCAGTTTGTACTGTGCGGGGCTTCTTTGTGTGTCCAAATTGTACAAAATGTGTCGTTTGAACTGAGCTGATTGCGCACACCCGCATCGGGTGACTAGGGTCACAGCCATGACGACAAATCCTGTGCTGGCCGCCGTCGATGATGACGCGGCCACGCTCACCCACCAGCAACTACGTGAGCTGTACACCCTGATGGCAGCCGTCCGGCACCTTGACTCCTCAGCCGTGGCCTGGCAGCGCCAAGGGATCATCCCGGGCTACGCGCCGGAACTCGGCCAGGAGGCCGCGCAGGTGGGCAGCGGCTACGCCGTTGACCGGACCAGGGACTTCGTATTCCCCACCTACCGCGAGATGGGCGTTGCCCGGGCAATGGGCCTGGACATGGTGGGCTACATGTCCACGCACAAGGCCACGTGGCACGGCGGCATGTACAACCCGTTGGAGTCCCGGTTCGCACCCATCCAGGCCGTGGTGGCGGGGTCAGTGTTGCACGCTGTTGGCTGGGCCCACGGCCAGACCCTGGAAGGCCACGCTACGGGTGAAACGGGCGTAGCCATGACGTACTTCGGCGACGGCGCCTCCTCCCAGGGCGATGTCCACGAAGCCATGAACTTCGCCGCAGTCATGAAGGCCCCTGTGGTCTTCTTCATCCAGAACAACGGCTGGGCCATTTCCGTACCCACGGAACGCCAGGTTGCCGGCGGCTCCGTCGCAGCTCGCGCCGCAGGCTACGGAATCCCGTCCTTGCAAGTGGACGGCAACGACGTGGTGGCAGTCTACGAAGCCACTCGTTCCGCTTTCGCGCACTGCCGGGCGGGCAACGGACCCGTGGTCATCGAGGCCATGACCTACCGCCGCGGTCCGCACTCCACCGCGGACGATCCCGGCCGTTATCGCACGCTGGAGGAGGAACGCCTCGACGCCGGGGAGGATCCGCTGGAGCAGTTCAAGCAGCAACTCCTCACCGAAGGAGTGGCCGACGAGGCCTTCTTCGCGGAGGCGCAACGCTTGGCCGAAGAAGAGGAAGAAGCCGTCCGGGCAGGCATAGCGGACCTGGGTCCAAGGCCCGGTGCCGAAATGTTCAGCCTGGTCTTCCAGGAACCAACGCCAGCCCTTCAAGCCCAAGCCACCACGTGGCGCGAGGAGTCCGAACATGCCTGAGACCATCACCGATCTGCGAATCACGGCCAACAGCATGGACACCCCTGCAGCAGGCGTTGAACAGCTGTCCATGCAGCAAGCACTCAACCGCGCACTCGACGAGATCCTGGCTGAGAACCCCAAGACCGTCATTTTTGGCGAGGACTGCGGAAGGCTGGGCGGCGTCTTCCGCATCACCGACGGCCTCCAAGCGAAACACGGAGAGGCACGCGTCTTCGACACCCCGCTTGCCGAGTCCGGCATCCTGGGCATGTCTGTGGGCCTGGCCATGGCGGGCTTCCACCCCATCCCGGAAGTGCAGTTCGATGGTTTCGCCTACCCGGCCATCAACCAGATCGTCTGCCAAATCGCGCGGATGAACTACCGCAGCCGCGGCACCCTGCCCATGCCCATCACGTTGCGCGTGCCCAGCTTCGGCGGCATCCGCGCGCCCGAACACCACGGCGAGTCCCTGGAGGCGCTCTTCGCGCACGTCCCCGGGCTCAAGGTGGTCTCCCCCTCCAACCCGCACGACGCCTACCATCTGCTGAAGTACGCTGCCACCCGGCTGGACCCGGTGATCTTCATGGAGCCCAAGTCACGCTACTGGCAAAAGGGTCCGGTGGATGTCACCACGGCTGTTCCCGGTGAGGCAACACACGACGGCGACACATCCAGCGGCGGCAGCCTCACCGGCTCCCGCGTGGCCAGGGAAGGCCGTCACCTCACGCTCGTTGCCTGGGGCGCCATGGTCTCCCGCTGCCTGCAGGTTGCTGAGTTGGCGGCCGAGGACGGCATCGACGTCGAAGTCCTGGACCTCCGCTGGCTAAAACCCATTGACGCAGAAGCCCTGGCGAAGTCCGTCGGGAAGACGCGCCGCGCCGTCGTCGTCCACGAAGCGCCGCTGACGTCGGGCTTGGGCGCCGAGGTGGCCCAACTCATCACCCAGAGCTGCTTCGCAACGCTCAAGGCGCCGGTTGAACGAGTGACCGGCTTCGACGTGCCCTACCCCTCCGGAGACCTGGAGGACGAATACATCCCCAACATCGACCGCATCCTCTTTGGGATCCAACGCGTACTGGAGTACCGCCGTGGCTGAAATTTCCTTCCCGCTCCCCGACCTCGGTGAGGGCCTCATTGAGGCAACCGTGCTGGACTGGCTGGTGGAGCCCGGTCAGCAGGTGGAACGCAACCAACCGATCGTAGAGCTGGAAACCACAAAATCGGCCCTCGAATTGCCGAGCCCACAGGCGGGTAAAGTGGTGCGTATTCACGGGGCGCCCGGTGACACGATCAACGTAGGCGAGCCGCTGATTGTGTTCGAGGTTCCGGATGACACCGCCGGGATCGTGGGCACTGTTCCCAAGGACGAAGCACCCAAGCGCCGGGTCCGCCTGAGCGCCGTACTCGATGAGGACTGACATGATGACCGGCAGGCACACCATGGAACAGCACAGGCACACGGTAGAGGGAACGGACCCCGGGCTGTTCGTGGAAGTTCATGAGCCGGCCACCGACGCCGGCCTGCGCCCTGTCCTGCTGATCCACGGCTTCTCTTCCTCCACGAAACTGAACTGGGTGGACAGCGGGTGGATCACCACGCTTCAGGATGCCGGCCGCCGGGTCATCACCGTTGACCTGCCAGGTCATGGCCGGAGCCATTCCCCCGAGGACCTGGATTCGTACACGCCCAGCCGCATCCGCGCTGACCTTCTCCAAATAGTGACCGACGCCGGCGCCCGGCCCTTGCGCGACGGCGACCCGTCCACGGGACTCGACGTCATTGGCTACTCGCTCGGTTCGCGGCTGGCGTGGGAATTTGGCGCCACCCAGGCGGACTTGGTTCACCGCATCGTCCTGGGCGGGCCGAGCTCGGCAGATCCGTTGGCAGCTTTCGACCTCGTTGCTGCCCAGCGGCACCTGGCAGACGGCACGCCCATTGAAGACGCGTCCACCGCCGGGCTCCTGAAGATGGCCCAGATGCTTCCAAGCAACAACTTGTTTGCCATGTTGTCGCTGATCGAGGCCATCAAGGGTGAGCCCTTTGATCCCGCGGAGGCCGCCCCGCACATGCCTCTGTTGCTCGTAGCCGGGAAGAAGGACGAACGGGCGGCCACCATGCCCGAGCTGGCCTCGATTGCGGGCAAACGTGGAGGCATGGTGGAGACTCTGGTAGTCCCGGGACGCACCCATACCAATGTGATCACCAGCCGGGCGTTCAAGGAAGCCGCCGTCGAATTCCTCGGAGTGTAGCCGTCAGCGGGTCAGCCGTTCCGCGTTCAGGCTCATACGTTCGAGCACGCTGAGGGCCATCGCGTACTCGTCAATGCCTATGCCCATGGACAAGTCCTGACGTGCATCTTCAACCAGCCGTTGGGCCTCATGGTATTTTTCCCGACCCCGTTCGCTCAGTGCCAGCCTGTCATCGATCATGGTGATCATTCCCCGCCCCACCAAGGCGGCAAGTTCCCGCTCGCGCAGCCGGACATCGCCGCCCCACAGCGGCTGCAGGATGTCCTCCAGCTGATCCGGCAGCATGGCCCCTTCCGAAAGAGTGCCCAAGGTATGCCATTGCCGCTGGGTGAGCCTGATCCTGGCCAAGGTGGCGTCCAGCTGGACTTCCAACGCGGCGTCCAGCCTCTTGATCCAATATCCGATGGGCTTGTTCACAAGGCCATGCTTTCAGCGGGGGCGCCACCAGGCAAGGGTCTGGACGGTAGGCTTGGGAGTGCAACGAATTACGTGGAAGTGGAGCAGATGGGCATGCGTTTTAAGGACCGTGCGGAAGCCGGTCGACGCCTGGCTGAAGGACTCCCCCAGCTGCGGGAACGGCCGGATACCATCGTTCTGGGCCTGGCCCGCGGCGGAGTCCCCGTAGCCGCAGCCGCAGCTGCAGAACTGTACCTGCCGTTTGGCGCTGTGCTGGTCCGCAAGCTGGGCATTCCGGGGCGTGACGAGACCGCTTTCGGGGCATTGGCGTGGTCCCAGGGGGACGTCCTTCGGATCGTCAACAGGCCCTTGAAGGAGCTCGTCCTCGCCCACGGCATTTCCCAGTCCGCTTTGGATACCGTGGAAACGCAGGAACGCGCCGAACTTATCCGTCGCGCCAACCGCTACCCCGGTATCAGCCACGACCTCCGGGGAAAGACCGTGGTGCTGGCCGACGACGGTCTGGCTACAGGAGCCACCATGCGGGCAGCCGTGGAGGCGGTCCGCGCGGCTGGCGCCCGGACCGTGGTGGCAGCCGTCCCGGTAGCCTCGTTGGAGGCCTCGACGTCCTTGGCGCGGGTGTGCGACGTGGTGATGGCCCTGCACACACCCGGCAAATTCCGCGCCGTGGGAGCCTTCTACGAGCACTTCGAGCAGTTGTCCGATGCCGACGTTGTGAGTCAGTTGGAAGGCGCCGGCGTCAGCGGACGTCCGTAGCCTCTTGTCCCGGACCGCAGGCCGCCAACGCAAGACGGGTGCGGCCCCTGATGGACCACACCCGTCTTGTCACGGCTGCCGCGAACTAGTGGTGGGCACTGTAGCCCAGCGGCCGCCCCCTGGTTTCCTTGGCCAGGATGACGCCAATGGCCGAAATGACGCACAGGGCCATGATGTAGAGGCCGATGGAGCCGGACCAGTTGGTCGCGTCGAGGAGAAGTTGCGCGATGGTTGAGGCAAAGGCGCCACCCAGAATTGAACCGAGGGCGTATCCAATGGAAATTCCCGAGTAACGGACCTGGGCCGGGAACATCTCGGCATACATGGCCGACATGGGGCCGTAGGAAAGGCCCAGCCCGATGGTCAGGACGAACAAAGCAACTCCGTAGAGCACTATGTTCCGGGTATCGATCAAGGCAAACATCGGGATCATCCAGACGAAGACCAACGAGTAACCAATCAGGAACGTCTTCACCCTGCCGATCTTGTCCGAGATCCAACCGCCCACCATCGTAAAGATCAGCCAGCCAAACGAGGCGATAGTTGTTGCCAGCAGAATCTGCGGCGTGGGCATCTGCAGCGTCCGGGTGGCGTAGGAGATGAAGAAGGCAATCAGGAGGTAGCCGGCTGCATTGTTGGCAATGAAGATGAGGGCTGCGAGGAGTACTTCCTTCTTGTTTTTGCGGAAGAGCTCACCCAGGGGCGCCTTGCTTGCTGCCTTGCGCTCCGCGATTTCCTTGAAAACCGGGCTCTCGCCAACGGCTCGGCGGATCAGGTAGCCCACCACGATCAGGACCACGGAGAGCAGGAACGGCACCCGCCAGCCCCAGGCAGTGAACTCCTCTGCGGACATGCCCGTACGGAGGAAGAAAAGAAGGCCTGTAGCCAGGATCATGCCGATGGGCACACCGATCTGTGGGTAGGCACCGAACAGCCCTCTCTTATTGACAGGTGCGTGCTCCACTGCCATCAGGGCCGCTCCGCCCCATTCGCCGCCAGCCGAGAAGCCCTGGACAATACGCAGGAAGATCAGCAAGACCGGCGCCCAGAGTCCGATTGACGCGTAGGTCGGCAGCATTCCGATCAGCGCCGTCGCCGCACCCATCATGATCAGGGTCATCACCAGTACTGCTTTACGTCCCACCCGGTCACCAAGGTGTCCGGCAACGAAAGCTCCGAGAGGCCGGAAGAGGAAGCTGATGCCAATCATGGCAAAGGAAAGAATCTGTGCCAGACCTGGATTGGAGTTCTCCAACGGAGTCAGGAACAGCGGCGCCAAGAGCGTGGCCGTGAGCTGGGCAAAGATGAAGAAGTCGTACCACTCGATGGTGGTACCCACCAAGGTCCCGGCGAGGACCCTGCGTTCCTCGCGTTTGGTGCTGGGTCCTGACGAAGAGTCGACAGTGGAAGTTTCGGTCATTGGAACTCCATGGGGTGAGAGTGACTGGTCGGTACGTGCCTTGCATTAACCGACAGAACGGTCAGTTAGGAAAGCGTACTACAGTCTGTGACCCAAAGCACAGACCCCTGCCCGTCCGGTCACCATAGAATGATTCGCATGAATCCCCACAGCGACGTCAAGGGCACCCCGGAAACAGCGGCGCAAGTTCCGCCGTCGCAAACCCTCTCACGGGGAATCCGGGCGCTCGAGATTCTCGCGGCCGCCGAAAGGCCCCTGACCATCGCAGAACTGACCGAAGCGCTCGGGGTGCACCGCTCCGTTGCCTACCGCATTCTGCGCACCTTGGAAGACCACTCCCTGCTGGTCCGCGACGACTCCGGACGCGTCCAGCCTGGCCCCGGGCTGGCTGTGCTGGCCAGCGGAGTGTCCCGGAACCTGCAAACAGCAGCCTTGCCCGAGCTCACGCAACTGGCCAACTCGCTGCACATGACCGCCTTCGTTGCGGTGTGGGATCACCAGGAATGCGTCACGCTGGTGACCGTCGAACCCCGGCACACCGGCGCCGCCCTGGCGCAACACCCCGGCAGCCGCCACCCCATCAGCACAGGCGCCCCCGGGATAGCCATCCAATCCACCATGACCGAAGGACGCTGGCAGCAAGTGGGCGCGGGCATACCCTACCGGGCCGAAGCGCACGAGGCCCGACGCGTTGGATACGCAACCAGCCACGACGAAGTCATCGCCGGGCTGTCCTCCATCGCGGCCCCCATCCGGGTTCCGGGCGGCCGGCCGGCCGCGATCGCCGTCGTCTACATCCGCCTGGACCAGGACGCCGACGCCGTCGGCAAGGCGCTGGCCGCCAGTGCTGCACGGATCGAAAGCCAGCTGGCCTGAACCCCTTTCCCTGAACCTTTCCTTTCTCGTCAAGTGACGTGCCGCACAGCACAAGACGACCGCCGCTGCACAGCGAATACTCGAAGGAGGACCGGACGCACCGTCCGGTCCCTTTTTCGAGCACGAGAAGGAAACCATGAGCCTGAATCTCCTTGACACCTCCAACTGGCTGCCACTGGACGGCCTCGCCCCCGGCTTCGACGCCAACAAGGCCCCGACCGTGCAGGACCTGGCAGGACAAGAATTTTGCCTCCGGGGTGACGGCGGTCCCATGACGTTCAGCTTCGACGACGAAGAAGTTCAATGGGCCGCCGCCGGTCAGGCCGGAACCTCCACCTACGAGGCCTTCCTGGTGGCCGAGGAACTGTACTACGCCCAATGGCAAAGCCTGCAGGAGCCGGAAATCGCAATTTCGCTGGTTCTGGACCTCGCACACGGCAGGGCCCTTTACGTTGGCGCCACCTTGGGCAGGGCAACTCCCTCCAGCGTGGCCGTCCACCATGATTTCCGCCCCGGGGCGCTCGATGGACACAGCGTCACAGGTACGGAAATCGCCGAAAGCCGTGCACTCATCGGCCGCCGCGTCGAATGGGCCTACAGCGAATCCCACGCCTACGAGCACATCTACCTCAGCCCCACCTGGTACACGTGGCAATGCCTGGCAGGCCCGGAGCGCGGCTTGGCGGATACGGACTCCAACACCGTGTTCCAGATCCGCCCCGGAATTTTCGTGTTCACCTGGCGCGAGAAGGTCATACCGTGCGGCTCCGTCACCATCGCCGACCACCGCGATCCCAATGCCATCAGGTCCCACGGCAGCCTCTTCGGCTGGGACGAAGCAGGCACGGACCCCGTGCACTTCACCTTCGGTGCACACGGACGCCTACTCAGCATCACCCACCACACGCCGGAACTGAACCCGGCCAAGGGTATGTAACGCAACGGAAGAAGCCCCGGCGAGAGCATGAACTGCCCGCCGGGGCTTCCTTTGGCTGGAGAAGGTGTCAGTCGTCTGCCCCGTGGCCGATCCGGGCATAGAGGGCCGGCTGCGAGCGCCGAAGGCGCAAGCCCCAAATGACACCCACAACCCCGGGCAGGAGTACCAGGATCGGCAAGACAAACGTGGCCGCAGTCGATTCGGCCTGTCCCAGCAGGACGTTGAAGTTCGCCATGATGAGTACAAGGACAACGGTAAGAAGCACAAAGCCCAGGCCAGGAGCGATCACCCTTACCCACAGGCTGGCCCCGTGCTGCTGTCGGCGGAAGAAACCGATCACAGCCACGGACACCACGGTCATGAGCAGCACCAGCCCCATGGCACCGCTGTTGGTCAGCCAAGTGAACATGGTCAGTACGGGGTACAGTTCACCGAGTTCGGAACCTGCACCTGCAATCGCGAAGCCAAGCGTAACGACGACGGCGATCACCGTTTGCGCCAGCGAACCGGCGAACGGTGCCCCACTTTCCGCCCGCACCTTGGCGAGCGCCGACGGCAGGACGCGCTCGCGGCCGAGGGAGAAGAAATAGCGCGCTACGGCATTGTGGAAACTCACGAGTGCGGCGAAAAGGCTGGTGACAAAGAGGACCTGGGCGATGTCGCTGAGCAGTAGGCCCCCGTGCATGCCAAGGAAAGCGAAGATCATATCCGGCCCGTTGGCAGTAGCCGCCTCGACCACGGCAGACGGTCCTGCCCCTACGGTCATTGCCCAAGCGGAGACTGCATAGAACACCGCAATGATTCCCACAGCGGCAAACGTTGCCCTTGCGACCGTTCGTTTGGGGTCCTTGGATTCTTCACCATAAATAGCAGCGGATTCAAAGCCCATGAAGGCGGCTATTCCAAAGGAGAGGACTGCGCCGATCCCGGGAACAAAGAGGCTTTCGGGGCTGAAACTCACTGCACTGATGCCTTCCGGAGCCACAGCCAGGCTGACGATGTCGTACACGATCACCACCAGGAATTCGAGGGCCACAAGGACACCAAGCACCTTTGCGGACAGGTCCACCCTGTTCACACCCAACCATCCGACGATTGCAATGCAGGCGAGCACCGGGATCCACCAGGGAACGCTGATGCCAAGCCGCGCGGACAGGAGTGAGGAGACCGTGAAACCGAACAACCCGTAGATGCCCACCTGCATCAGGTTGTAGGCCATGAGTGCAATCAGCGATGCCCCCACACCAGCGGGCCTGGAGATGCCCTGCGCTATGTAGGCGTAGAAGGCGCCCGCGTTGGTGACGTAGCGGCTCATTGCCGCGTATCCCACGGCGAACAGCGCCAGGATTCCGCCCAGAATCAGGAATGACAACGGCACCCCGGTCACGCCGGTTACCGCGAAGGTGGTGGTCACGCCTCCCGCCAGCACGGTCAGCGGTGCGGAGGCCGCGATAATCATGAAGGTCACTGCCGGTACGCCGAGCCGCCTTTTGGTACCGACTGTTCCGGCGGTCCTGCCCTTGACGGGGTTATCCACGCTCATAGTGTGCTCCTGCCTCGGTGCCGCGGGAGATTGCACGGCACGGTGTCTGTCATTCCGCAATCTTCCACCGCAGGGAGCGTGCGTGACTTGTCTCACACGGCAGGGAATTTGTCGCTGCACGCAAGCACGGCGGCACGTTGGCCTCGGTGTAGAATCGTGGGCAAGCTCGCGTCCGCGTTATCGGCATTACAGCCCACGAGGCAACGGCGCCCGCGGGCCATTGAAAGGGAGTTTGATGACCGTCGCGGCTGATACGGGCCCCGCAACCGTGGAAACCATCGTGGCGGAGTCGTTCCAGGAGTGGAGCAGGGCAATATCCACTTCCTTTGTGCCCCTGTTGGCAACGGGGCCGCGCAGTTCTTCACTCCAGGGAGCAACCTTCCACGGAATCATGCGTTCTCGAGTCCTGGGGCAGATCTCCGTAGTGGAGATTACTGCCGGGCCCCATACGGTCATCCGCACTCCGGAGCTGATTGCAAAGTCCACAGGGCGTTTCTTCAAACTCAGTATTCAACTCGCTGGATCGGGCCGCCTGGTTCAGGACGAACGCGAAGCCGTGTTGCGTCCCGGCGACCTCTCCATCTATGACACCTCCCGCCCGTATCAGTTAACTTTCGACGACGACTTCCGCACCTTGGTGCTGATGTTCCCGCACGTTCTACTGGACCTGCCAGCCGAAGCCATGGGCCATGTCACCGCCTTGCGCATTCCGGGCGACGAGGGCCTCGGCGAATTGATCAGCCCCTTCCTGGTGAAACTGGCTGACAACCTTGAAGCCCTTTCGGGCACAAATGGCCTCCGATTGGTACACAATGCCTTGGATCTGGTGACCACACTCTTCAATGGGGAACTGGACCAGTTGATCGAGACCGGCCGGGATCCTCACCTCCTGTTGCTGGGCCGCATCCACGATTACATTGAAGCCAACCTCGGTGACCCCGAGCTCTCTCCCGGAACCATCGCGGCAGCCCACTACATTTCGACGCGGCACCTGCATGATCTCTTCCAGGAAATCGGGACTACCGTGGCTTCCTCCATCCGGCAACGACGACTCGAACGATGCCGGCGCGACCTCAGGGACCCGGTCCTGGCGGACCGACCAGTCACTGCCATCGCCGCACGATGGGGGTTCACCGACGCCGCCCATTTCAGCCGGATCTTCCGGGCGGCATTCGGGAACTCCCCCACCGGTTACCGCAACAGCCACTGACGGTTCCCTGCAACGGGACCCCGCCGGTCGCCGTCGAACCCTGGCTAGGCGGCCGCCGTCGGGGCCGTCCCTTGGTCCGTGAGGGCAGCCATCTCATCCAGCATGGCTCGCAGCAGCCGATCCTCCAACGGGGCGAAATCAGGATCACCCGCACGGTTGACCAGTTCCCCCGGGTCGGCGTGGTGATCGTACAGTTCGGCGCTTTCCGTGCCGAAGTAGCGCGTCAAACGACCCTCAGCTGTGATCACGGTTCGCATTCGGACCGGTCCCGGAAGTCCCTCCAAGCCGAATGGTTGTTCCTCCTCCACCAGCAGCGCGTCACGATGATGTTCAGTGTCCCCTTGCAGTAGTGGCACGAGCGAGCGGCCTTGGATTCCCCGATACCCCTTGGAGCCAGTGAGCTCAAGAAGCGTTGGGGCCAAATCCGCGCTCGAAACCAAGGCTCCTGTGCGCCGCGGCGGGCTGCCGGGAAGGTGCATCAGCAAGGGAACATTGGTCACTGCGCGGTAGTGGACAAAGTGCTTCAGCATGAGGCCATGGTCCCCGAACAAGTCCCCATGATCGCTGGTGAACACCACAATGGTGTCCTCGGCCAGGCCTTGGTGATCCAACTCGTCGAGTATCCGGCCAATGTGCTCGTCCATCATCGTAATGAGGCCGTACTGGGCGGCAGCGGCAAACCTGTACTGTTCGTCCGTGGCCGCCCACGTCATGGTTGGGTCCGCGTTTGGCTCACCGCGGTGTTCCATCATGTCCCTCACGTGGGCCGGCGAAGCCGAGTGGTCTTGCAAAAAGCCAAGCGGGAGTGGCAAGTCCAAGGGATTGTAGAGGTCCGAGTAGCCTGCCGGCGGCGAGAACGGGTGATGGGGGTCCGGGAAGGACACAAACATGAAGAATGGCTGGTCTTGGCCGGCAGCATCCTTCAAGTGCTCGATTGCTTTCTCGCTAACATAGCTGGTGGGGTGCACATCAGCGGGGATGGCCGTCTGGTACACCTGATCCCACCCGTTGTACTTACTGGACGAATTTCCCGGACCTCCCAGCGTTTCCGGGTCGACACCCCGTTCGCGGGCCCAGTGGACGTAGTGGCCACCGGGCCGGTCCCCATGGCCGATAACAAGGTCTACGTGCTGGTAGCCGTAGTAGTCGGAGGGGAGCGCAATGAAACGTTCATCGTGGGCGTCGCGGTTCTCCCATTGGTCCCACCCCGGGGGAAAGCCCTGACGGCGAGCGTCGGCAATCCCGGTGTCCAACAGCAAAGGGTCGGTGGCCCGGATCTCCTCGGCCTGGTGAGGCTCAAACTCCCACCCCATGTTTTGGTGGTGCAGCTTGCCCACGCCAACGGTTCGGTAGCCTCCCGCAGCCAAGGAACCTGGAACGGTCTGCGTCAGCGGATCAAGGGTGATGCCGTTGCACCGCGTCCCGTGTGCAGAAGGCCACCTTCCAGTCATCAGGCTGGCACGGTTGGGCATGCACGTGGGATTCGCAACCGTCGCGTTCTCGAAAACAATGCTCTTGGCAGCGAGTGCGTCCAGGTTTGGCGTCTTGACTGTGGGGTTGCCACCGAAACCCAGGTGGTCGGCCCGGAGCTGGTCGGCGATGATAAACAGGACGTTGGGCCGCCGAATGCCGGCTGTCCGGCGCTGCCCCGTCATGCGGGCCTCTTGATGAGGGACAGCACTTCGGTGCGTTGCCGGGCGAAGTCCGGCAAGGATCGTGTGGTGATTTGATCTCGCGGAGCAGGCAAGTCCACGTCCACCACCTTGAGGACGCGGGCAGGCCTGGAACCCAGGACCACCACACGATCCGCGAGGTAGACTGCTTCATCGATGTCGTGGGTCACCACCAGGATGGTCATGTTGAAGTCCTTCCGGATCTTCAAGCACAGGTCCTCCAAGTCAAAGCGGGTCTGCGCGTCCACCGAGGCGAAGGGCTCGTCCATGATGAGGATCTCGGGCCGGTACGCCAGCGCCCGGGCGATCGCCACGCGTTGCTGCATGCCTCCCGACAACTGCCAGGGGTACTGGTTGTCGGCATGGGACAGGCCGACGGCGGCCAGGGCACTGTCGCAGCGCTCCTTCAGTTCCGCCGCGGGCAACTTGAGGTGCCGTAGGGGAAGGATCAGGTTCTTCCGGACAGTGAGCCATGGCATCAGCGACCGGTTGTAATCCTGAAAGACCAAGGCCATTTCCGGAGGTGGGCCGCTGATGGTCCGGCCGTCAATGGACGCCCTCCCACTGCTGGCCGGATGAAGCCCTGCCAAGCACTTCAGAAGCGTCGTTTTTCCAACACCTGAAGGACCTACGATGCACACAACTTCGCCGGCATCGACCGTGAAGGTGAGGTCTTCGATGACCGTATGCGATTTTTCGCCGCTGCCATAGGTCTTGGCGAGATGCGCCACGTCCAGCCGCGGAGTGGTCGCACTGATGCGGGTTTCTGGTTGCTGTGCCATGGTGGACTTTCTGTTTCGGATGGGAAGAGTCGGGGCCTGCCGCGCGCTCATGCTGCACGCGCCATGCGACGGGACCCGATGTACCAGGACAAAACCTTGCGCTTAAGCAGGCTGAACAGGATGTTGACCAGGAATCCAATGACTCCCAGGAGCAGGATCCCGGCCCACATGTCAGCGGTCATAAAGCTCTGCTGAGCCAGCAAGGTCATTGCCCCAATACCTTGCGAACTGCCCAGCATCTCGCTAGCGATCATCACGATGAAGGCCACTTGGAGGCTCACCTGCAGTCCTGAGAAGATCTGTGGCATGGCCGCTGGCAGGAGGACATTGAGCACCCGTTCCTTTCGGCTCAGCCGGTAGACCCTGGCGACGTCCATGAGGTCGTTGCTGACGCTCCGAATGCCGTCCACTGTTGCGATCATGGTGGGAAACAAAGCCGCCAGAGCGATGCTGGTCACGCGCATCTGGGTACCGAAGCCGATGAGGGAAATGAAGATCGGGACCAGAGCCACGGGAGGAATGCCCCGGAGGAAGTGGATTAACGGATCGATCATCCAACGGACCGGAGGAAGCAGTGCCGTGGCAAACCCGAGGCCAATTCCGGCCACCGCTGCGATGGCAAACCCGACGAACAGGTTTCCCAGGCTGAGAAGGACATCAGACTGAAAGTGCTCAAAGAGCCATAGCTCTTGGAAACGGACAAGGATGGTTTGGAGCGGCGGGAAGAAGGGATCAGTGGAGTTGGCGGACAGGAACCACCACGCCGCCAGCAACAAGACAGGCGTGCCTGCCCCGATCACCCAGTTTCGTATTTTGACGTTTCTCATCAGGGCACCACTTCCCGGTAGGACTCATGCCAGTGCAGGACCCGGCGCTCGGCCAGCCGGGTGGCACCTTGGAACAAAAGACCCAGGACGCCGAGGACAATCACCAATGCGTAGAGACTGGCGTAATCACCCGCCGCTTGGGCTTGGTAGATGCTCTGTCCGAGGCCCGGACCACCGCCAAGGAGGCCCGCCACGACGGTGACCACCAAGGCGGCAGGAGCTGCCACCCGCATCGCCGTGCCGATATAGGGCATGGCGCTGGGCAGCACCACCCGGGCCAGGATTTCCCCCTCACGCATGCCATAGGAGCGGGCCGTGTCACGTGCCACGGGATCCGTGCCCTGCACACCATCTACGGTTTGCATGACGATGGGGAGCAAGCACCCGAATACCACCAGGAAGAGCGACATCTCAGCAGTTGGACCCAGGACCAGCACCGCGAGGGGGAGGACGACGATCGGCGGTACTGGTTTGAGGAATTCCAACACTGCCAAAGTGGCGTATCGTACGGATTCGAAGCTGCCCACGAGTAGTCCGATGGCCACTCCCGCCAAGGCCGCTAAAGCCAACGCCAGAAGTGCGATCCCAATGGTGGCGCCAAGGGCCGACCAGAACGTGCCCGTCCCCAGAGTGCTGGTGAGGGTACTGAAAACCGTGGTGGCCGGTGGCAGGGCGTTGCCTGCTACCTTGGCGGTGGCGAGAACCTGCCAGATAACCAGGGCTCCGGCAATACCCAAGGCGCTGAACGCATAGGGGCGGATGGATGCTTTCATGATGAATCTCCCATGTCGCTTATGGCCTACTCGCCGAAAATTACGTCAGCCGGCAGCTTCACAGGTTCACTCAGGAAGCCAAGGTCAGCAAGGTTCTTGTTGGCCCGCTCAATGTCTTCGAGGCGTACCTCTTCCGGCCAGTAATTCACGGCGCCGGACTTCACCACCTCCAGCGGAGTCTTGGTGATTTCGGCACTGAGCTGTTGTGCTTCTTCGATGTGGCCGTTTGCGTAGGCGTTCGCCTTGTAGATTGCGGCCTTGAAACCCTCCAACGCCTTCTCCTTGGACTTCACCGTGTTCGCCCCCGATACCCAGAGGCCGATCGCGCCCTGCTCGAAGAACTCGACGCCGGGCGAGGCCAGAAGCCTGTTGCCCTCTGATGCGGCCTTGGACGTGAACGGGGCAACGAGGGATGCGGCATCGACTCGTCCGGAATTCAGGGATTGAAGTGCCGATGACGGATCCAGGACCATCCAGTTCACCTTGGCGGGGTCGCCGCCGTCGTCCTTGACAAGCTTGCTTACCGTGACCTCCAGCTGTGCCTTGCGGGCCGGAACACTAACGCTCTTTCCTTCCAGATCCTTAGGCCGGTTGATAGTGGACGCCTGCTGCACGAGGAGTCCGGTGTCATCCACGCGGTTGAGGTCGGCCCCCTCGCTGGCGCCGTCCTTGTAGCCATCGGCCGCGGCGATAATCTTGAGCGGCACATTCTGGCTCAGCGCATTCAAGAGCGGAATGGAAGGGGTATAGGTGACGTCAATCTGACCACTCTGGGCAGCTGCGATACCGGCCGGAGGATTGGCGATGACAGAAATCTCGACGTTGAGACCCTGCTCCTTGAAGTAGCCTTTGTCAGCTGCGAGGCGGATACCGGCGTCGGAACCGATGCCGATGGTTCCCACCTTGAGGGTGGTGGTCCCATCGGCGGCGGGGGCGGCGGCCGGACCCGCCCCGCCGCCGCAGGCTGCCAATGACATGGACAAAACTGCGGCCAGGGCCAGGGGAATAGTGCGTCGCATATGGTGCTCCTTGAATCACGAATGGTTGGAACGGGAGGGAATGGTTCTAGCTGGTGGATTGGTGGACTGTGCGGCCACCGCTCAGGGTGAGCCTGACCTCTGAGTCGAGGATCTTTTCGATCTCCTCGTCCACGGGCCAGGGGCTGGAGAGAACGCACAGATCTGCTGCCATGCCTGGTGTCAGGGCACCTTTGAAGTGCTCGGCATGGTCCTGCCAGGCGGCGTGGATGGTCATGGCAGCCAACGCCTGCAAGCCGGTGATCCGCTCGGGGTCCTGCGGATTGCCTGGGCTGGACCGAGTCGCCCGGCGGACGGCTGCCACCACTGTGCGCCGCCAATCCGCACTGGTTACGGGGGCGTCCGAAGCCAGGTTGAAACGAACTCCGGCCTTTAGCGCTGACTTAAGGGGCTGGTGTCGGGAGAAACGGTCCTCCCCCAACACTTGACGCATGATGTCGCCGGCTTCCTGGCGGATCAGTGGGTTGGTGCTGTAACCGATGCCGTGGGATGCCATGGTGCCCAGTGTGCCGGGATCCCCGAATGCCCCATGGATGATGTAGTGGCGGTTCCCTGATGGCCTTTGACGCTCCTTGGAATCGTCAGTCGCCGCAACAATGGCCTCCACGGCCGCGGCTGTGGCCGCGTCCCCTGTGGCGTGGACCCCGGCCTGCAGCCCCGCGTCACTGATCAGAGCCAGTATCCTGTGCAGCTCCGCAACCCTGTCGGCGTCGTTGGCCCCTTGGATCACCAAGCTGCCGTGCGTACAAGCTGTTCCGTAAGGTTCACTCATCCACGCGGTGCCGCTGCGGGGAATGCCATCCGCGAAGATCTTGACCCCGGCGATCCGCAACTGCTCAGGATTGATGCCGCGGTTCACGTACGTCCGGGCCAGTCCACTTCCCAAGCCCGTTTCAACAGCATGGGCATTGGCTCCCCCGGTCCCGGCGAAGAGCATCAGGACGTTTATTCTTAGCGTAAGTTCGTCCTCGGTGGCGAGGTCGCCCAGCAACTCAAGCGCCGCCGTCGAACCGGCACCGTCCATGAGTCCTGCACTTGCAGGACCCAGGCCAGGATCCGTAAGTGAAGTGATACCGAGCGAGTGCAGGTGCTCCTGCAACGCCAGCAAGGCGGGTCGCAGCGTGGAGGCCGGAACCGGCGGCATGGCGCGGGAGAGAAGTTCCATGGCTCCGTCTTGGAGCAGCCCCGTAGGGTTGCCGTCAGCGGTTCTCGCCACGACGCCGCCGTCGACGTCCGCAGTTGCGGCGTCAATCCCGGCCCTTCGCAACGCTTCCCTGTTGGCCAGTAGCTGATGTCCGGTGCTGTCAAACGCCACCACGGGCGTGCCGGGTCGCGATTCGAGCAGGAAGCCCTTGGCCGGTCCCAGCAACGCCTCGTCCCAGCCATGGGCGCGGACCCAGCCGTCCTCCCCCGGCAGGGCGGACTCAACGACGTCGACGACGGCCGCCCAGTCCGGCGCCGCTGCCGGCTCCAGGCGCACATAGCCAAAGGCGGCCATGGCGGCCGATACGAAGTGCAGGTGGGCATCGTTAATGCCCGGAATGACAGCCCCACCCGCGGCATCTATAACCTGCGTGTCGGGGCCAATCGACTGGCTCACATCTTCGTGGCCCAGCGCTGCAACGCGCCCGCCCTTGACGGCGATGGCATCGCTCATGCGATGCGGCTGCGCCGGGTCCATTGTGTGGACCGAGGCATTCATGATCACCAAGTCGGCGAAATCTTCCATCGGTTCTCCTCAAGTCACCGCATCCAAATGTGATGCAGACAACGTTCCTGAAAGAAGTATGTCGCCTGACTGGGTCACTTGACTAGGTTTTGGCGTAAAATTCTTTTGGAGGACTTTTTCGACCCCCGGCACGGCCATGAGGACGACACGGCGGATAGAGCCTACGATCGATGAGACCGCTGAGCTGGTGAACCGGATCACGGGTGATGGAGCGAGTCACAGGTGACTTGAAGAGAGAGGTGAATGAATGGCCAGGGTTCCCGCAGAGGAAAGGCGGCTGCAATTCGTCGAGGCCGCAGCAAGGGTGATTGCCCAAGACGGCCTTGCCTCTGCGACGACACGTCGAATCGCCAGTGAGGCCGAAGCCCCACTCGCGGCATTGCACTACTGCTTCCGGAGCAAGGACGAGCTCCTTGAAGAGGTGTACAACTTCCTCAGCAGGGACTACGCCAAAGCCTTGGAGCCCGTGATTGATCCGGGCATGGGATTGCGCCACATGGTTGGCGCCCACGCGCGTCGTATCTGGAGCCGCATGTTGGAAAACCCGCATGAGCAGGTCACTACCTTCGAACTGTTGCTTCGGCGCTTCCGCGTGGAAGCCGACGACCAGCCACAGGCATTGCTCATGAACCGTTCGATGTATGACGGCTGGGTCAGTTCAACCCTGGAGCTGTTCCGCTCTGCTGCCGAGGCTGCCGGCGAACCTGTCCCCGACAACCTGGAGGACATCACGCGCTTGTTCATTTCGGGGATCGACGGCATCAGTATGCAGCATTTGGCTGATCCCGACGAAGAACGCTCACTGCGGTTGGTGGAACTCATGGCCGCGTCCCTCGCCGGGGCGCTCAGCTACGCCTGAGGCTGTCGCTTCATCACCAAGGACGTAACAACACCCAGCAGCAAAAGGCCGGCAGCAGCCGCCATTGAAACCACGAATGCCGCGCTTGGGCCTTGCGTTTCAGCCAATTGACCGGCCAAATACGAGCCCAGCGCTGTTCCAGCCACGATTCCGCTGGCGAGGGCCGTCATCACCGTTGCCATGCGCCCTGCCGGCGCCACCACGCCGCCGATGCTGAAGACGGTCACCATCACGGGACCCACGGGAATGCCCAGTATCAGCAGGACAAAAACCATGGGCCAGATTCCCGCCGGCAAAAGCAGCAAAAGGGACAGAACGGACATCGCGAGCGCTGCGGCAACCCAACGGGAAGCCAAGCTGAACCGTTGCGGCCAGAACGCCACGGACAGCGCAGCTACGGCGGAGCTAAGGCCCATCACTGCGTACAGGAGGCCAGCGATCTCGGCAGTGGCGTACTGCGCGGAGAAGGCACTTAGCGCGTTTTGGGTCGCACCAAAGAACGTCCCCATGCACACCATCGCCACCACAGGAACGGCCACCACAGCCCCGGCCCAGCGGTTACGCCGTTCTGGGGTCACCTGGGTGGTTTGCCCTCCGGGAGGCACGACGCCGGCACTTGCCTTCCGAGGTGCCGGTACAACGGCCAGCTGGCTGGGATGGATCGCAAAAGCAGGAACCAACGTAATGGTCATGACTGCTGCCAAGGCGAGCGGCAACCAAGGAGCCACCATGCTGGCCAGGACACCCACCAGGGCAGGGCCCAGGACAAAGGTGATTTCGTCCGCGGTGCCTTCATAGGACAGCGCGGTGTCCAAGTCAGCCCGGTTGGCCGCGACGCTTCGCCCTCCAGTGGTTGACGACGGAGATAGGTTTCGGGTGGTCAGCGCCATCCATCGTACGCGGGCCATGGGACCCACCTGAGGGCAGCTGGCTCCTGCGAGGAAAGCTGCAATGAAGACGCCAACTGCGTCGGCCACCGAGCCGTAGCCGGGAGTGAGGTAGGCCGCGGCAAGGAGCCCCGCAACGGCAAGTGTGTTGATGACAGCTGCCACGAGGAGCACGATCCGTTGTCCGGCCCGGTCAGCCAACGAGCCGAGGACGGGAGCACCCAACGCCGAGCCGATGCCCACCGCTCCGGCCGCCATGCCGCCGATCGCATAGGAGTGGCTGACTGCAGTGACCAGTGTCAGGGTGCCGACGGTGAGCATGGCCAGTGGAAGCCTGGCGAAAAGGCCCAGGGGAAGGAAACCGGGCCCCGCCAGTTCGGGAAGCCGCGCGAAGCGGCCCGGCAGGCGTGACGGGCGTGCGGGAGCCGATGATAAAGGCTGTGAAGCTACAGAAGATTTTTCCATTAATCCGGGTTCGCTAAAGTGTGCGCATCGTCCCTCCTCCCGATGCGCGCGACCCGGTGTAACGGGTTAAGTCTATCGGATACCTGTCAGACGGGTACGGCGTCGGCAATCTGCACGCTGGAACCGTGCCTGCCCTTTACCACTTGAAGCTGGCTGGTGATGCGTTGCTTCATCTCCCCAACGTGACTGACGAGGCCAACTACCCGGCCGCCGTCGCGCAGTCCTTCCAGGGCGTCCATCACTTGTTCAAGGGCTTGTTCATCGAGACTGCCGAAGCCTTCGTCAACAAACAGCGTCTCTATGTCCACGCCGCCAGCCTCCTGCTGGACAACATCGGCCAGGCCAAGTGCCAATGACAACGACGCCATGAAGGATTCGCCGCCGGACAACGTGGAAGTGTCCCGGCGTTGTCCAGTCCATTCGTCTACGACTTCAAGACCGAGACCGGATTTCGCTCCCCTGGCAGCTTTGGCGTCCGTATGTTTCAACGTATATCTGCCGTCGCTCATGGCCACCAGCCGCTCCGAGGCGGCGATTGCCACTTGTTCCAGCCGTGCAGCAAGGACATAGGTGTTGAGGCTCATCCGATAGCTGTTGTCACCCGATCCCCTCACGGTGTCGGCCAGCTGAGCAAGCATGTGCGCCCGGGTCCGCGGTTCGCTTCCGGCTTGCGCCAAGGTGTGGTATTCCCTCCGCAACCGGGCAACAGCGCCCGCCGATTTTTCGGCCAGGCCCGCAGACAAAGCCTTGGCCCGCGCAGTATCTACGGCATTGGAAGCAATCACCTTCGATTCAGCAAGTTCGGCTCCTCCCAAGGGAAGTTCGCCTATGCTGGCTTCCTTGGCGGCAAGGATCAGGTCCTCACTGGCAAACAACTCATCCAGACGCGATGATTCGGCGTCGAAATCCGCCAAGTCTTTCTCAAGGCCCACAACATCGGCTGGTGCGAGGATTTCCCGGCGGGCGTCGTCAGCGGAGCTGAATCCGGATTTCGGCAGGGCTTTTTCAAGCGACGCTGCGGCGTCTCCCCGGGCTTGTTCTGCTCGCTCCATTTCGCGGGCTGCATCCACCGCTGCTTGAAGAAGCTCCTGCTCAACCATGAGTGCTTCCAACCGCTCGCGCAGGCTCGGGAAGTTGCCTTTCAAACCAGCCAGATCCGTTTCAAGGGCAACACATTGCTCCTGAAGCAGGTGAACGGCGGATGACGCGTGGGCCGCCGCGCTCACGGACGCGTCGTGGTCTTCCTGCACCAGAGCGATGCGCTTGGTGAGGGCTTCCTGCCGGCCGCGAAGCTTCTCCAGCGAGCCTGCCGCTTTTCGTGCCGCCACGGCAGCTACCTCGGCTGCTCCCCTTTTGGCCTCCGCCTCAGCAGCATCGGTTGAACCTCCCTGGGCAACCAATCCTGCAAGCGCCTGAGCAGCGGAGGAAACTTGCTCGGCGAGGAGCCCCAAGGATTTTTCGCTGGCCTCGAACCGTTCCTTGGCTTCTTCCTCCTCCTGGGCAAGGGAGAGTGCTGATCGCACAGCTTCGGCGGGGTGGGGGTGTTCTTCACTTCCGCAAACGGCGCACGGCTTACCGTCTTCCAGTGCCGCGGCCAGTTCCCCTGCTGCGTTGGCTAAACGCAGTTCGCGGACGTCGAGCCACTGCTGCCGGAGGTCCTGTGAAGCGGACCGGGCTTGGAGGTGCTTTCCGGTAATTTCATCCAACTCGTTGGCGGCCGTTTCATACCTGGCCACAATTCCAAGCAGCTCGGTCGCAGCCTCAGCATCCCGTTCCAGTTCTGTCAGTTGGCCTGCCAAAGGCTCGAGGGGCTGGATCTGCGACTCCACAGTGGCCACGTCGTCGCGCAACTGTTCCAGCACGGACGCCGAAGCCTCGGCAGCGGCTTGATGTTCCGCCGTTTGACCACGTTTGGCCGCAAGGCGCGCCGTGATCTCTTCCAAACGCTGCTCATCGGGCAGCCTGGCCTCCAGGACTGCGCTGCTTGCCTTTACGCCTTCCAAGGCAGCGGCGGTGTTAGTTGCCTCCAAGCCGGCCGCGGCAAGCTTCCTGCGTAGGCCTGCCGTCTGCGCAACGGCGGCCTGAAGTTTACGCTCTGCGGTATCGATCGCTTCCAGATGTCCGCTGAGGACAGCAGCGCGTCGGTGTTTTCCGAGCATCTCCTTGTTCTCCAGCGCCCGGGGGGCTGCCAATTCAAGTAGGACCCGCCGCTGCATCGCAGCGCCGAGGCGCCCATGCCGGAGCGCCTTCTCTTGCGCCATATGGAGTTGTTCCATGAGGCGGTTGGCCAAGGACTCGGCCTCAGCAGAATCGTCCAATCGGCGCTTCCATTCAGCTTTGACTTCTGCTTCGACATCTGAAAGCCAGGCCTCGGGCTCCTTTCGAGGCTCATTTTCAGCCGTTGGAGTGGATGAGGCAAGACCCAGCTGTTCGTGCTCCGATGCAACCCGGTCAAGCAGCAGCTTGAGCTCTGACGCATTCTCCTGCACGGCACGGGCAGCCTCGGCCGCTTGCTGAACGAGTTGGCGTTCAACAGCTTCAAATCGTTGCGTGCCGAACAACTTTTGCAACAGTTCCAGCCGCTCATTGGCCTTGGACCGCAAGAAAGCCGCAAAGTCGCCCTGTGGCAGCATCACCACCCGGGTGAACTGCTCCCGATCCATTCCGAGGACGTCCGTGAGCTCGGCGCCTACCTCGTCATTCCTGGAAGATTTCTCTTCCCAGCTTCCTGTGACACGTTCCCTGAGGAGGGTCTTGGCCTGCTGGGTGGTGAATCCGTTGCGGCCGCGAGCGCTGGGCCGGTCCCAAGCTGGCGATCGCGTCACTTCAAAGCGGCGCCCCCGCGCTGAGAACTCACAGACCACGCGCGGCTCCGCACTTGGCGCCGCATGGTCGCTTCGTAGCCTTTTCCCTTCCTGGCGGGCACCGGGAACGGACCCATACAGTGCGAAACAGATGGCATCCAGAATGCTGGTTTTGCCCGCGCCCGTAGCGCCATTGAGGAGGAACAACCCCTGTGCGCCCAAATGGTCGAAGTCAATGTGCTGGGGCGTAGCAAACGGACCGAAGGCTTCGATGTCCAGACGATGAATTCTCACAACTCCGCCTCCTGTAACCGGACAGCTTCGAGTGCTTCCTGCAACGCCGCTTCTTCTGCATCGCTGGCGCCGCGATCCCTGACGTGTTCCAGGAATCCACAGCAGACTCCAAGGTCGTCTTCGGCAGCAGCGAGACGATGGCTGTAGCTGGTGGAAGTCCGGGCCTCTGCACCTTGGGGATCGAAGGAGAGAACCAGCGTGTCAGGGAAGCGGCTACGCACCCTCTCCATGGCCTGCGCCGGCCGTTGTGCATCCGTCAGCGTGATTTGGCAGTACGCACTCTCCGCCCACGCGTGCTCTTCGGCGGCCAGCAGATCATCCAGCGTCCCACGCAACGTAGCCAGGGTTTTAGGGGCCTCCCACACAACTTCCTCAACAGCGATCACTCCATCGGCGTCAAGGTCCACCAGCCAGGCACCTTTGTGGTGCTTGGCCTCCGAAAATGAATAGGCCAAGGGAGAACCGGAGTACCGGACATTGGGGGCCAGCTCCTGCCGCCCATGGAGGTGACCCAGCGCGGTGTAGGCGAAGTCTTCAAAGAGATCCAACGGAACTGCGCCCAGGCCGCCGATGCTCAGGTCCCGTTCGCTTTCCGAAGTAATGCCGCCACTGGCAAAAGTATGTGCGAGGACCACAGGATAGACGGGTCCTTTTGCGCGGCGGGCCTGAACATCCTGCCGGATCCGATCCACGGCCGCCAGGGTGACATCAAAGTGGTTGGCGTTTTCAGCGCCCAGGCGCTCAGCCACGAGCCGGGGTTCAAGATAGGGAATACCGTAAATGGCAACCTGGCCGCTTCCTGTGCCGTCCTTGCCATGTCCATCAGCGCTATTTGCCTGGACTCCGAGGGGGAAGAGGATTGGCACGTCAAGGTCTTCCACCCGCGTCCTCAGGTGTACTCCCCCGCGTTCCAGCAGGCGCGAGGCAAATCCCAGCCTGATCGCGGAGTCGTGGTTGCCGCTGGTCAGGACAACCCCGGCCCCTGCCTGAGTAATGCGCACCAGGGCATCATCAAGCAGTTTGACCACATCCAGCCCGGGCAAAGCGCGATCGTAGACGTCTCCTGCTATGAGCACCACGTCAACGGACTTGGATTCAACCACCGACACCAACTGGTCCACGAAATTGCGTTGGGCTTCGAGCATGCCAACGCCGTGGAATGACCGGCCAAGGTGCCAATCGGAAGTATGAAGTAACCGCATATTCTCAAGTTAACCGGGGGCACCGACAATAAAGCGCAGGCGAGCCGTCCGCCGTCGATCCCGTAAGGTTATTTGCCCTTTTTGCCGTCGAAGAAGTCACGCGCGTCATCATTGACCGGCGCAGCCGGAACACGTCGGGAAACGTCCTCGTCAGATTTCGCAGGAGCTTCCTTGACCTCAGTTTCCTCAAGCGGCTCGTCGTTGGCATCGAAGGAGTCGTTGACCCCATCGCTGCCGCCAGTGAGGTCCTCGGCTTCGGCAACGGTGGAATGTGACAGGCCTTGGAAGCCACGGAAGGCGAGGCCGGCAAGTGCCGCACCCATCAGCGGGGCCACCCAGAAGAGCCACAGCCCCTCTATTGCCCAGGGCGAACTGAAGAATGCCTGGGCGGTTGCGCGCGCAGGGTTGAAGGGAAGGTTTCCCAGGACCTGCCCGAGCTGAAGCAGAATGGCCATTGCAAGGCCTACGGCGAAGGGGGCCATGGCAGGAAGAGCCCGGCGGCCAGCGGTCGCTCCAAGGAATACGGCAACAACGAGGGCCGACCCAAGGACCTCAACCAGCAAGACTCCTGCCATCTGCGTTTGCGCGGAAGCATGCTCACCGAAACCTGGCGCAACGACGTCAAACGCCGCCCTGGCGTCCGTAAGGACCGGCACGGTGGTCACCACGAAATAGATCAGGGCAGCCCCAACGACGCTGCCGATGATTTGCGCCGCCACATAGGCTACGGCCGCGACAGCCCGGATTCGGCCGGCAATCAAATTGCCCAAGGTGATCACCGGATTGAAGTGACCTCCGGACACATAGCCGAAAGCCAGCATCGCCACCGTCACGGCAAGGCCCGTGGCTAGAGCCACCGGCAAGGGGGCGCCACCAGGATTTGAAAAAATTCCGACTCCCACTGCGGCAACCACAACGAACATCGATCCCAAAGCTTCAGCCGACAGCCTGGCAAGAAGTCCCGGTTGGGGGTCGGGTGTGGCCTGTACAGGAGAAGTCATGTCGAGTGAGTCCTTACGGTTAGTCTGAAGGCCGGTATGACCCGCCTCGTAGCGCGCTGCAAGGTGGTCCGGCCGGGGTAATGCAGGCTCAAAGCCACTGAGTATCCTGCCAGCAGAGTCTGGACGGTTGCTGAATGCCGCCCCGGAGCCTATCCACCCAGACCCTAACCAGCCAGAACCCTAACTGCCCAGAGCAATGGCTGCGATGGCAGTGGCACCAAGGCCCATCACAGCCAGTGTGCTGACCAGGACAAGCCGGGCTGATGCCGCCGCGTTTCCGACGTGGAGTTGGCGTGAGCGAATCCAGACCACGGACGCCAGCACAATGGTGGCCAGCGCCGCCATGAGTGCGCAGATTCCTTGGTAATCAAGTCCGGGAAGGCCGGCAACGAGGTTGCCGGTGGAGGGCTCGGACGTCAGCCAACTCCGCCAAATGAACAAATCCACCACCACCAGGGAGATCAACGTCCTGCGCCATGCCAAAGTGGTGCGCTCGGGCTGCAAGCCGGGGTCTCGGACTTCCATACTTACTTACCGCGCCACCAGTATCAGCACCGCGAAGGCGAACGCCGCTACGGCAACAACAATGGTCATGAACAGCATGACCCGGGAGAACGGGAGAGCCTGATCGTTGCGCATGGCGGCTTCCATTTGCCCCCAACGGTGGTAGGAAAGTGCAGCCAGCCCCGCCCCGACCAGTGCCAGCAATACACAAAGGACCACCCGGACCGGCGTGGGCGCAATGTTCGGAGCCAGCTGGTCAACGGCAACTGCGCCGGCAAGCAAAGCCAGGGATGTGCGGATCCACGCGAGGAAGGTGCGTTCGTTGGCAAGGGAAAACCTGTAGTCGGGTGTCTTGCCTGTCCGTCGCCAAGCAGGTTCACGCAAAATGTCACTCCAAGTTTTGTCAGTGCCGGACAGCTTCCCCACCATATCAGTGGCGGTTCCCGGACGCGGTAAGTTACTGGCATGAGTGTTGAGCCTGAATCCCCCGCTGTTCCTTCCTTCGAGTCCCGTGTCAAGGGGTCACTTTTGGGAGGCGCCTTGGGTGATTCCCTCGGTTATGCAGTGGAGTTTGACTCCATCGCCGCAATTCGCGGCCGTTATGGTTCCGCCGGCCTGACGTCTTTCTCACAACTCGACGGCGGCAGCCACTTCTCGGACGACACGCAGATGACGTTGTACACCGTTGACGGCCTTGTGGAAGCGCTCGAATGGGCCAACGATGGCGTAGCCGCGGACGAGATCGCCTGCCTTTGGCTGGCCTACCTCCGCTGGCTCGCCACCCAGGACGTGGCTGTTGCTTCCTCCGCTCCCGTGCCGCAGCCGCGCTGGATCGATGCCCAGGAGGTTCTTCGTCATCGGCGTGCACCCGGAAACGCCTGCCTCAGTGGTTTGGCAACAGGGGAAATGGGAACAGTTGCACGTCCGGTCAATGCCGACTCCAAAGGTTGCGGCACGGTGATGCGTTCAGCCCCATTCGGACTCATCCCCCATATCTCACGCGAGGCCGTTTACAAGCTCAGCTCCGACGCCGCTTCGTTGACACACGGACATCCCTCGGCGCGGCTCAGCGCCGCAGCCTTTAGCCTGCTGATCCACAACATCGTGGCCGGAAGCGACATCCGCACCGCCGCAACCGAGGCCCTCAGCTATGTCAACGGCGTCCCCACTAAGGCACCCGAGCTGGCGGAGCGGCTGGAAGCCGCCCTGCAGTTGTCGATGCAGCCTGCCCCACTGGACCCGGAAGGACTGACCACAGCGCTCGGTGAGGGCTGGATTGCCGAGGAGGCGCTCGCCGTCGGGCTTTACGCTGTGCTGGCCACCAGCGGCGGAACGCCGGCAGAACACTTCCGCAATGCAATATCCGTGGCCATCAACCACAGTGGCGACAGCGACTCCACAGGCTCCATTGCGGGAAACATCCTGGGGGCCTACTACGGCGAAGACGGCCTGCCGTCCGACTGGCTCGAGTCCCTGGAAGCGCCGCAACTCATTCGTGGCATGGCGGACAGATTGCTTGCCGTCACCACCGGCTAAACAATAGCTAGATCCGGCGGAGCGTCACGTTGTTGCAAGCCTCACACACGTCCTCGGGAATGAGGCCTCGGCGCTGCAGGAAGCCAAAGATCACGCAGCCAAGGCAGAAGCCCATGAATGCTTCCAGCGAAGCCGCCACGATCAGCAGCGCCAGCAGGATCCAGGCGGCGGGCTGGAAGCCCGTAAAAAACAGCACGACGGCGGCACTCGTCAAGGCGGCACCGATACCCTGCGCGAATCGCTTGGGTGGACCGGCCACCAGCTTGGCGTGCCCGATCCGGGGCGCCAGCACCTTCACTGACAGCAATGCGAGCGGGGAGATCCGCGGCCCGAACAGCACCCGTAGCCAGAAGCCGATTGCCAGTGCCACCAAGCCCCAAACCCAGCCGGTCAACAGGGTGGCAACGGCCACCGCCACCACCAGTCCAGCTGTGATCCGGGCGGCGTATTCGTTCACCGGGTTCGGGAAAGCGAACACACTCCGCACAGTATGACCATGCAGGTCGAGTAGGTGGAGGTTACGCGCCGCCCACCATCTGCAGGAACTCGCCCTCGGACACAACCTCGATTTGCTGGCCCTTGGCATGCAGTTCCAAGACACGCTTTGCTTTGCCTGTGAGACGACCGGCTCGGAGGTCTCCTGCCACGAAGCCGTCACCAACAATCAGCACAGTAGTCCGCGCAGTAACCCGGCTTTCGGGCCGTGCGCCCATGTCCGCCGCACGCAACTTCGCCTCCGGACGGGTGATGGCGAGGTCGCCCGTAAACACCACTGTCTGGCCGAAGAGCGGATGTCCAGGCTCCGCGGCAGGGTTCGGCAGTGGGTTGGGCCCCTCCTCCGGCCAAGTCTGAAAACCAGCTGCCACGCCCAGGGCACGTTCCAGTGTGCGCTCGGCGGCACTTCCGGTCCTGGCCGCGAGTGCGGACATGGTCGCTTTGGAGAGTCCCAGCGCGGGATCGAAGGCGGGTTGCTTCGGCAGGTTCAGGCCAAGGGAAAGGTAGAGTTCGGCGATGCTGTTGGCGTTGTTCCGTCTGGCGATGTCCACCAGAATGCCGGCGCAGGCTCGGGCGTCTTCCGCGGCGTCGTGGTGGTTGACCAGGGGAACGCCTGCCTCCTCGGCGGCATACGGCAAAGAGTTGGACACCAGTGAGTAGCAGCGGCGGGAGAGCATCACCGTGCACACATAGTCGTAGGCTGGCCCCGCAAGGCCGGAAACTTCCAGTCCTGAGCGAATAACGCCGAGGTCGAAGGCTGCGTTGTGGGCGGCGAGTACGTCGTCCCCAATGAAGGCGCCGATTTCCGGGAAGAGCTCCCCGAATCGGGGGCGGCCTGCCACGTCTTCGGCGCGGATGCCGTGAATTCGAGTGTTGTGGAACTCGAAATGATCATGGTTCTCCGGCGGCCGCATGAGCCAGGAGGCTTCCTCCACTACTACGCCACCGCGGACTTTGCTGAGGCCCACCGAACACGGCGAACCCCGGAAGCCGTTGGCTGTTTCAAAGTCGATCGCCGTAAAGTCCAATGCCACTGGACAAGGTTACAGCCGGAAAAGGCCGCCCCAGCCGATTTCTGCAGCGGGGCGGCCATTCCGGCCTGCATTGTGGTCAACGTGACATTTTGGTACCTACGGAGTGGCCCTGCGCAGTGTTGTGTAGGACCCTGCTGCGAGTACGACACACAGGAGCGCAGCCCACCCGCTGATGGTGAGAGGAGTCTGCTGGGCGAACCAGTTACCAACGTGTCCCCATCCTTGGAACAAGGTTGTGAGGGCGGCAATGCCTATCAAAGCGATGGCCGTTCCCAAGGTAGAGACCAGGGTTCCAGTGGTGCCCCAGCGCTTGAAAATGGTTGCGAACCAGAAACCGATGATGAACATGAACATCATCACCACGAAGAAGAAAGCGGCAGTGGAGTACCAGGGACCGTCCGTGACCCACGGGATATTGAAGAAGTAGCCGTAGACGCCCCAACCGTTGGTTGCCTTCTCAAGGACGCCACCCACCATGTAGAGCACAGTCATCCCCAGTGCGATGAGTGAGAAAAGGCCCAGGGTTCCCAGATAAAACGCCCGCCGGCTGATGCTCAGGCCTTGGGAAAACGGAAACACCAGGGTCATGCTTTGGATTCCAAGAACCAGGAAGTACCACAGTGGGGCCTGGCTGCCGCCACCATTTTTCCCTTCGGTGACGGGTATGAGCGCAAAGATGGCGAGCGACATCAGGAAGGATGCCGCCAGGATGGTCAACGGCCATCCGATGTACGTCCACTTGTTGATCAGCTGCATTCGGGCAACTGCCATAGTCCTGCTCATCGCCTTGCCTCCATCGTGTCATCGGCGAAGTCTCCACTGTCTGTTCCTGCTGTGCCTGCCCCGGCCATGGTCTTCCGTACCACCAACTGCTGCAATGAAACCGGCGACAGCTCCAAGCCCAGTTCCTGGGCTTCGGTGCGTTCGCTGCCGCTGAGCACCTCGTCCACCGTCACGGAGGCCAAAGACCCCAGAGTTTCGCGGTGGAGGATCCTGCGGCCTGCCAGGAAGGTGTCCACCTTTTCCGCCGAACCTGAAACGGTGACAGCAGAACCTCGGATCTCCTCGGCATCGGCGTCCATGATGATCCTGCCCCGGTCGATCACCACAACGTGTTCAAGCAGGTTCGCTACCTCGTCAATCAGGTGTGAGGAAAGGATGATGGTGCGCGGGTGCGCGGCATAGTCTTCCACCAAGCGGTCATAGAACAGCTGCCGGGCCACAGCGTCCAAGCCCAAGTACGGCTCGTCGAAGAATGTCAGCTCTGCACGCGATGCGAGGCCTATGATCACTCCGACGGCGGACAGCTGTCCGCGTGAGAGCTTCTTGATCCGACGTTTTACGGGAAGCTGGAAGTCTTCGGCAAGGCGGTCAGCGAAACCCTGGTCCCAGTTCTTGTAGAAGAGAGCAGCGGAGCGGAAGGCATGCTGGGGTTGGAAGTCGTCCGGGTATTTCTGTGATTCCCGGATGAAGCAGATCCGGGACAGGACGGCGTCGTTTTCATAGGCGCTCGCGCCGAAGACGAGGGCCTCTCCGGAGGTGGCGAAGGCCTGGGCGGTGAGGATGGACATCAACGTGGTCTTACCGGCCCCGTTGCGTCCCAGCAGGCCGTAGATACGGTTGGCCGTGAGGCGGAGGTTGACGTTGTCCAAGGCGTTGAGGTCTTTGTAATGCTTGATCAGGTTACGGGCCTCGACGATGGTGTCGTTCACAGGGCCGCGCTCCTTTCCTTGTTTGTCCCGGTTTCCGTTGCAAGCCCGGAGCTGCGTTCAATCATGGAATTCAGCTGCTCTGTTGAGATGCCCAGTTTGCGGGCCTCCAAGGCGAGCGGCTTGACGTACTGCTCGAAGAACTCTTCGGTGCGGCGTGCCACCAGCTGGGCGCGCGCTCCTGTGGCAACGAACATCCCTATCCCCCTGCGTTTATAGAGAATTCCTGAATCCACCAGCAGATTGACGCCCTTGGCGGCAGTCGCCGGGTTGATGCGGTGGAAAGCTGCGAAGTCATTGGTGGAAGGTACCTGTGACTCTTCGGCCATGGTTCCGTCCACGATTCCGTTTTCTATGAGCTCGGCGATCTGCAAGAAGATCGGTTTGCTGTCATCAATCATGAGCACCACCGCCTATCTGGTTCATTACTCATGTAACTAACCATACAACCGACAAACCGAGAGTCAAGAGATAACCCGGAAAAACACGACGACGGCGGTCAAGTAGGCTTGATGGGTGATCTTTTCTGCGATAAGCGACCTTGCCGTATCCACTTTCGGGGGCGCGGGCCCGGTTTCGCCGCCTATGGCTTCGTTCCTACCGGACTGGCTGAACCCCGACGTCTTCCTCCGCGATTCACCTTTGGGACCGTGGGTGGTCCTTCTGGTCTGCGCCATTGTGTTCGCAGAAACGGGCCTCTTGGTGGGGTTCTTCCTGCCCGGTGACTCGATGCTGTTCACGGCGGGGCTCCTGGTCTCCACGGGCGCCATCGAGTTCAATCTGTGGGCCATGTGCGCCATGATCATCGTGGCTGCCATCATCGGGAACCAAACCGGCTATCTCATCGGATCCAAGGCCGGCCCGGCGATCTTTAATAAGCCGGATTCACGGCTGTTCAAGAAGGAAAATGTGGAGAGCGCCCATGCGTTCTTCGAAAAGCATGGCGGCAAGGCCTTGATCTTGGCGCGGTTCGTTCCCATCATCCGCACCTTCGTGCCGGTGATCGTGGGTGTTGCGCAGATGGACAAGCGCAAGTTCTTCCTCTTCAACGTCATCGGTGCACTCCTCTGGGGCGGCGGCGTAACCCTGCTCGGCGCTTGGCTTGGCCAGTTCGAGTGGGTTGGCAACAACATCGACATCATCTTCATCGTGATCGTCCTGATCTCCGTCATTCCGATCTTCATTGAGATCGGCCGTGGATTCATGGCAAAGCGCAGGGCAGCGGCCGAAGGCACAGACCCCGTAGAGGAGTTCATTGAGGAGCACGAGGGCGGCAAGCACAGCGAGCACTGAGGCTCCAACAACCTCCCCATAACAAAGGGCCCGAACACCGCGAAAGGCACCCCGCACAGCGGGGTGCCTTTCGCGTCTACGAGGAAACTAGTTCGAACCGGCCTCGGACAAGGCCTTTACAATCGCGGGAAGCAAAGCACGGAATGCCTGTCCGCGGTGGCTGATGGCGTTCTTCTCATCGGAGCTAAGCTCCGCACAGCTGCGGTCCATCCCGACGGGTTGCAGCACGGGGTCGTAACCGAAGCCACCCTCCCCGCGCGGCTCGCGCAGGAGCGTCCCTTCCAACTGGCCATACTCCACGGTCTCGTGGGCAATGCCGTCGGGACCAGGGACAGCCAGCGCAGCCGCACAGACGAAAGCAGCTCCGCGGAACGAGTCCGGAACATCAGAGAGCTGTGCCAGCAACAGGTCCAGGTTGGCAACGTCATCGCCGTGCGTGCCGGACCAACGTGCCGAGAATATACCCGGGGCCCCGCCCAGGACATCAACGGCTAATCCAGAGTCGTCAGCGATGGCCACCAGGCCAGTCGCTTCCGCCACGGCCCTGGCCTTGAGGAGGGAGTTCTCAGCAAAGGTGACACCGGTTTCGGCAACATCCGGGGCACCTGCTGCGTCGGCGTCCACCACCTGGGTGTCGACGTCGAGCCCTGGAACCTGCCCCCGGAGCAATTCGCGGAGTTCCTTCAGCTTGCCCTTATTGTGGGTTGCCAGGACGAGGCGTGGAGCGCCGGAGGTCGGCGTGCCGCTCACGGAGCTTCCGCCAGCGTCTCGCGCTGGATAGCGGACAGCTGGGTGGTGCCGAGGAGGGCGAGATCAAGCAGCGCGTTGAGCTCGTCGCGGTCGAACGGGGCACCCTCTGCAGTTCCCTGAACTTCCACGAATTTGCCCGAACCGGTGACCACAACGTTCATGTCGGTCTCCGCCCGGACGTCTTCCACGTACGGGAGGTCCAGCATCGGAACACCATCGATGATGCCCACGGAAACTGCCGCGATAGTGTCCACCAAGGGCTCTGCATTGCGGGCGATGAGCTTGTTCTCACGGGCAAAGCGGATCGCTTCCGCCAGTGCCACGTAGGCGCCGGTGATCGCGGCCGTGCGGGTGCCGCCGTCGGCCTGGAGGACGTCGCAGTCCAAAACGATCGTGTTTTCGCCCAGCGCCTTGGTGTCGATGATGGAGCGCAGCGAGCGGCCAATGAGGCGCGAGATCTCGTGGGTGCGGCCACCAATCTTGCCCTTGACCGATTCGCGGTCGGACCGGGTGTTGGTGGCGCGGGGAAGCATGGCGTACTCAGCCGTGACCCAACCGCGGCCCTCCCCCTTGAGCCACCGGGGCACGCCCTCGGTCAGCGAAGCTGTGCACAGAACCCGGGTGTTCCCGAACTCGATCAGCGCCGAACCCTCTGCCTGCTTGGACCAGCCGCGGGTGATGCTGATGGGTCGCAGTTGATCGGGGGTCCGGCCATCGGCGCGGATGACGGGAGTGGCTGTAGCTTCAGAAGTCATGGTTCAAGCTTAGCCAAGCTGATGGACTCACCCCGACGCCCTGCAAAGTTGGATCGAAGCGAACAGCTGGGTCAAGCGGACAACTAGATTGTGTAGTGGACTCCGGCAACGGCAACAGCCACGTCACCTGTGAAGACCGGCTTGGCCTCTGACAGTACTTTGGTCTGTGAGGTCCACACCGGGATGTGCGTCAGGAGAAGACGCTTTGCACCTGCATTCATGGCAGCCTCCCCTGCACGCTTGCCGGTCAGGTGGACGTCCTTGATGCCGTCATCGCGGCCTTCCTCAAACGCCGCCTCACACAGGAACAAATCTGAATCCCTCGCGGCGTCTTCGAGCCCCTGGCAAGAGTCGGTGTCCCCCGAATACGTCAGTATCTTGGTAACGGACACGCCGTCCTTGCCCGGTTCCGTGGCAGTGACCCGCAAGGCATAAGCCTCTTCAACGGGGTGATTAACAGCGAAAGGGGTCACTGTGAACGGACCCACTGTGACCGGCTTGAGCTCGGTCCAGTTGGTAAAGTCGAATTCTTCGTGCATGCCGGGATCCAGGTCCAGCCCATAGGCCGTGGCCATTCTGTCCGCTGTAGCTGCAGGACCCCAAACCGGCAGGCGATCCCGACCCCATCCGCCTGGCTTCCACCGGACCGCGACATGCAGGCCACACAGGTCCATGCAGTGGTCAGGGTGCAAGTGAGTGAGGAAGATCGCGTCGATGTCTTCCAAGTCCGTATAGCGCTGGATGGCGCCCAGGGCACCGCTGCCCAGGTCCATCACGATCTTCCACTCGCGCTCACCGTCGTGCGCGGTCACCAGGTAGCATGACGCCGGCGAACCCGGACCGGGGAACGAGCCTGTGCAGCCCACGATAGTCAGCTTCACAGGCCACGTCCCATGGTTCCGGTGCCGCCTGCGACAGTGTCCTCAGGCTGGACGAAGTACGAGCGGCGGGATAGCCCCGCTCCCGATCGTGCCGCTTCCAGCATCTCGGGTGTAATGCGGGCAAGGCTGCCTGTGGGGTACTGGGCCGCAACGTGGTCCACGTGCTTCACGGAGAGGACCTCCGGACCCAGGAAGCGGCGAGCCAGGGTCTCGAACTGGGTGGCATCACCGGTGGCGACGAATTCGTGGGTCGGCGCCTGTGCGTCCGTGCGCTGGATGCCGTGGTTGGCCAAGGCGCGGTAGACGTCCTTGGCAGTCTCTTCAGCGCTGGAGACAAGCGTGACGTCCTCTCCCATGACGAATGAGATGACGCCTGTAAGCAGTGGGTAGTGGGTGCAGCCCAAGACCACGGTGTCCACTCCGGCGCCTTTGAGGGGCTCCAGATATTCATTGGCGGCATCCAGGAGATCCGGACCCGTAGTGATTCCGGCTTCCACGAAGTTCACGAACTCCGGGCAGGCGACGGATGTAATGGTCAGGTCCGGAGCGGCAGCAAACGTGTCCTCATAAGCTCTCGATCCCACCGTGGCGGAGGTCCCAATGACACCGATCTTGCCGGAACGGGTAGCAGAGACCGCCCGCCGGACTGCCGGTTGGATAACCTCGATGACCGGTATGCCGTACCGGGCCGTATAGCGTTCCCTGGCATCACGGAGCACAGCGGCGGAGGCCGAGTTGCAGGCGATAGTCAGCAACTTCACCCCCGAATCCACCAGTTCGTCCATGACGCCCAGCGCATTCGCCCGGACCTCGGCGATGGGCAGTGGCCCATACGGGCCATGTGCGGTGTCGCCCACGTAGAGGATTGATTCGTTGGGAAGTTGGTCGATGATGGAACGGGCCACCGTCAATCCACCCACACCTGAATCAAAAATTCCGATTGGACGTGTCCCTATGAGTTCCCCGTTGCCGATGGGGGCGTCACTGCCCAACGCGCCGCTTGGTGAACCCGATGATGAAGTCATAATTATTCGAGAATAAGGCTTCCCGTGGTGTGCGGCCATTACCTGTGCTCTCCGCCTCGTGTCTGATTTGTCACAGGGCAGTCGCATTTGTTTCAGCGCAGAAGCAGCAGCCCGCCATCCGGATCAGGATTTCGCCTGCCTTGCGGCCATCATCGCCTGCACCAAAGACTCTTGGAGCCACGTAGTGAAGTTGTAGACGAGGGCCAGATAGCTCTCCACGTCCTCCGCCTGGCTCCAATCCTGCATGCTGTGAATATGCTCGGCGTCCGCTTCATCCCTGATGTCCAGGCGTTCGGCCAGCACAAGCCGGACGTCATTCAGCGCCATAGACCAGCGGGTGGCATCCTCCGGTGTCAGGACGAGCTCGTTCTTGTCCAGGCCTAAAGCAGCGGCCCTCAAGGCGCCAATTTTGTTTTCCCGCACAGAGCGTTCGGTGAGCTGGCGGAACTCCAGCGAGCCGCCGTCGTCATCCTTCATGACGTTCGGCAGGAGGCGCAGCAGGGCGCGATCGCTGGGCTGCTTTACGTCCATGTCCAAGCCGATCAGCGCTGCGAGCGGGTCTTCGTTTTCCCGGACATCCGATTCCAGCATGGAAATGACGTCGTCCAGCAATCCGCGCAGGAGGTCGCGCTCCGCCGGCTCCAGGTATCCACTGATGCCCTTGAGGCCGTATTTGAATGCCTTAGCCACGCTGGCGGCCGCCCTTTCCGGGTGTTTCGTTGCCGCTAGCGGCTTTTTCCACAGTGGCCCAGAGACCAAAACCGTGCATGGCCACCGCGTGCTGTTCCACTTGTTCCTTACTGCCGTGGGCCACAATGGACCGGCCCTTCTTATGGACCTCCATCATCAGCTTGTGCGCTTTGGACTCGGAATAGCCGAAGTAACTCTGGAACACATAGCTCACGTAGCTCATCAGATTCACGGGATCATTCCAGATCACAAGGTTCCACGGGATATCAGGGGCTGTCAGGACATCGGTGGACGACTGCTCTGCAGCTTTCGTCCGCTCATCGATGTCCGTGCCATACGCAACGCTAGGGCTCATCTGTCCATTCTATGGCGGCTCGCACTAGAGTGAATCCGTGAGTAGAGCCTCGTCGTGGGACCACCCCGCAACTTCCTTGTACACAGACCACTACGAACTGACCATGCTTCAGGCAGCCTTACACTCGGGTGCCGCGCACCGCCGCTCAGTGTTCGAAGCATTCGCGCGTCGGCTGCCGGACGGCCGCCGCTATGGCGTGGTGGGCGGCACGGGACGCCTGTTGGAAGGCATAGCTGACTTCCGTTTCGGTGACGACGAACTTGCCTTCCTGGAGCAGAACAAAGTAGTCAACCAGGAAACGCTGGACTACCTTGCCGACTACAAATTCAGCGGCGACATCTGGGGCTACGCAGAAGGTGACGCCTACTTCCCCAACTCCCCCATCCTCATCGTCGAATCGACGTTCGCCGAGGCTTGCATCCTGGAGACCTTCATCCTCTCGGTCCTCAACCACGACAGCGCCATTGCTTCCGCGGCTTCGAGGATGACCTCGGCGGCCGGCACACGCCCCTGCATCGAGATGGGGTCCCGGCGCACCCAGGAGGAATCAGCGACGGCGGCAGCCCGCGCCGCAGTGATTGCCGGCTTCGCCAGCACCTCCAACCTGGAAGCCGGCCGGCGCTATGGCATCAAAACGGTCGGCACAGCAGCGCACTCCTTCACGCTCCTTCATGACACCGAGCGGGAGGCCTTCGAGGCCCAGATCGCGGCGTTCGGTCCAGGCACTTCCCTGCTCGTCGATACCTACGACGTCGAGACAGCGGTGCGTACCGCTGTCGAGCTGGCCGGTGACAAACTCGGCGCAGTCCGGCTGGACTCGGGCGATCTCATCGCCCAGGCACAGTGGGTACGCCAAATGCTGGATGACCTCGGGAACGTCAACACCCGCATCGTGGTCACCTCGGACCTCGACGAATTCGCCATCGCGGCCCTCCAGTCAGCCCCGGTGGACTCCTACGGCGTTGGGACCTCCCTGGTCACCGGTTCCGGGGCACCGACGGCCAGCATGGTCTACAAGCTGGTCAGCCGCACCAACGACGGCGGCGAATTCATTTCGGTTGCCAAGGCCGCCAAGAACAAGGCAAGTGTCGGTGGACGCAAATACGCGCTCCGCAAGCTCAACGAACGTGGCCGGGCCACCCAGGAAATCGTGGGAATAGGCCACCGCCCCGAAGACGACGGCAACGACCGCGTCCTGCTTCACCAGTTCGTCAAGAACGGCGAGGTGCTGCCCGGATGGACCGGACCAGAAGGTGTCATCCGTGCCAGGGAACGCCACGCGGCAACCATGGCCGAGCTGCCCGCCGTCGTGAATCGCCTGCAGCGCGGCGAAGCTGCCATCCCCACCATCTACGAGGAGAACTGATGTCCAGGGCCCTGATCATCGTCGATGTACAAAATGACTTCTGCGAGGGTGGAACGCTCGCCGTCGAAGGTGGCGCAGCCGTAGCAGGTGCCATCACCGAGTACGTGGACGCCAACCAGCAACACTTTGACCACATCGTGGCCACCCAGGACTGGCATATCGAGCCCGGCGACCACTTTTCAGACGACCCGGACATGGTTGACTCCTGGCCTCCGCACTGCAGGGCCAGGAGCAAAGGTGCCGAACTCCACGAAGACCTTGACCCCGAATACATCCAGGCGTACTTCCGAAAAGGACAGTACACCGCGGCTTACTCAGGCTTCGAAGGCGTCCTGGCTCCTGAAGACGATGTCCCCACCGGCGACCTGAAGGCAGGCACCCCCGTAGCTGAGGTCCTCGATGAAGATGCGATAGGCCTCGACGACTGGCTGCAGAGCCACGACGTCGAGGAAGTGGTGGTGGTGGGACTGGCAACGGACTACTGCGTCAAGGCCACAGCACTGGATGCCGTCCAAGCCGGGTACGCCACCACGGTCATCGCTGAGCTCACAGCCGGAATCGCCGAGGATCTTTCCGGCGCCTACGACGAAATGGAAGCCGCCGGCGTCGAAGTCGAACGGGACTAAGACTGCACTTTTCAGGCATTAAGCAAGGGAGGGCGCCGCAACCGCGGCGCCCTCCCTTGTTTTGGTTATTGCTGACTTTGGAGCCGGCTACTTCCTGCCGATGAACCAGTCCTGGAGCTTGCGCAGGCGGGCCTGCAACTGCTCCTCGTTCGCCTGGGCCACAGCGGGACCCCCACACACTTCACGCAGTTTGGTATGAACCACTCCATGGGGAGTGCCAGTGCGGGCGGACCAGGCGGCCACGTTCTTAGCCAGCTCATTGCGCAAGTCCATCAGCATGCGGTGGTCAGGAACCGCAGGCGCGGCGGCAGCTGCCGAGGGCGCCTGGCGCTTCTTGCGCGATTGCTGTTCGTGCTGGCGCTGACGCAACAGCGTGCCTACCTGCTCGGCGTCGAGAAGCCCCGGAATTCCCAAGAAGTCCAGCTCTTCATCCGAACCGATATCACCACCCGTGCCGAATTCGCCGCCATCGAAGAGGACACGGTCAAAGGAGGCCTGGGAGTCCAAGGCTTCGAACTTGCCCTTGGTGAGCTCGTCGGAAGCTTTGTCCTCGCGGTTGGCCTCCGCCATGAGGTTTTCTTCCGGATTAAAGAGGCCGTCGTCGTCCTTTTCAGGGCGGTCCAATGCGTGATCGCGTTCGGCCTCCATGGTGTTGGCCAACACCATCAGCGGAGGGACGGACGGAAGGAATACCGACGCCGTCTCTCCCCTCTTGCGGGCTCGCACAAAGCGGCCCACGGCTTGGGCGAAGAACAGGGGCGTAGAGGTTGACGTGGCATAGACGCCCACTGACAGACGGGGAACGTCCACGCCCTCGGACACCATGCGGACAGCCACCATCCATCGCTGGTCGCCCGCGGAAAAATCCTCGATCTTGCTGGAAGCCTTGGAATCATCGGAGAGAATGACCGTGGGCGACTGGCCGGTAATTTTCTTCAGCTGACCGGCGTAGGCGCGTGCGTCATCATGGTCCGTGGCAATCACCAGCCCGCCGGCGTCGGGCACGGTCCGGCGAACTTCGCCGAGCCGCTTGTCTGCGGCCGCAAGGACGGCGGGGATCCACTCGCCCGTAGGGTTCAAGGCAGTCCGCCACGCCTGCGAGGTGATGTCCTTGGTTACGGCCGCCTCCCCGAGGGACGCCGCCATCTCGTCGCCTGCACTCGTCCGCCATCGCATCTGGCCTGAATAGGCCATGAACAGGACGGGACGCACCACGTGGTCCCGCAGTGCGTTGCCGTAGCCGTAGGTGTAATCAGCCTTGGAACGGCGGATACCGTCCCGGTCCTCGGCGTATTCGACGAAGGGAATTGGCGAGGTGTCCGAACGAAAGGGCGTACCCGTCAAAGACAAGCGCCGAGCAGCAGGATCAAAAGCCTCACGCAGGCCGTCTCCCCAGGAAAGCGCCTCACCGCCGTGGTGGATTTCATCCAGGATCACCAGGGTCCGGGCCGCTTCGGTCTTCGCACGATGCAGCATGGGCTTGCTCGCTACCTGCGCGTATGTAACGGCAACACCCACGAATCCCCGGCCGTGTTGGCCATCGGAGTTCTTAAAGTTGGGATCAATGGCGACCCCCACTTTTGCTGCGGCGTCTGCCCACTGCCGCTTCAGGTGATCAGTTGGCGCAACGATGGTGATGCGGTTGACCACACCGCTGTCCAGCAGGGTGGTGGCGATGCGCAGCGCAAAAGTGGTCTTACCAGCGCCCGGCGTTGCCACAGCGAGGAAGTCCTTCGGATTGCGGGTCATATAGAGGTCAAGTGCCTCCTGCTGCCACGCACGGAGCTTGGGCGCTGTACCCCACGCGGCACGCTCCGGGTACGCCGGTGGCAGGGACGGTCCACCAAAAAGTGTTTCTGTCATGCTGACTCCCCCGGCCTGATGGCAGCGACGACGATCTCCGACCTTCCGGGCACGCCAAAGCGGACCGCACGACGGTGATGATCAGAAAGGGCCGGAGTTCTCTTCCCACCCACTACTTGGAGTTGCCCGGGCCGCCGTTTTTTCCACCGTCGTTGCCGGGGCGGAGGCCTTCGTAAATCTCCTTGCACTCCGGGCAGACCGGGAACTTCTTGGGATCGCGCCCCGGCGTCCAGACTTTGCCGCACAGGGCAATGACGGGCTCGCCGGTCAGGGCCGACTCCATGATCTTTTCCTTGCGGACGTAGTGCGAAAACCGCTCGCGGTCGCCGGGTTCCACTTCCTGGCGCGTTTCTTCGCGCTCAATGGTGGCAGTGGACGTTCCGGCTCCGGAAAGCTCGCGCATGGGATCGTTTTCGAATGGATCCGGAGGAAGCGTAGTCATGCCAAACATCTTACCGTCTACAGGCCCTGCCACTCCGGCTTGTTGTCATAGGTGTGCCGATAATAATCGGCCAGTTTCAGCGATGACGCGGCCGCCTCATCCACCAAAATCGTGGCGTGGGGGTGCATCTGAAGGATGGAGGCAGCGCAAATGGCAGCCACCGGTCCCTCCACGAAATCCCGAACAGCCTGGGCTTTCTGGGCCCCTGTTGCGACCAACACCACATGCCGGGCATCCATGATGGTTCCGAGGCCCTGGGTGACCACGTGGTGGGGAACGTCGTCGATGCTGTCGAAGAAACGGGCGTTGTCCTTACGGGTCTGCTCGATCAACGTCTTGATACGCGTCCGGGATGACAGGGAGGAACCAGGTTCGTTGAAGCCAATATGCCCGTCTGTGCCGACGCCCAAAATCTGCAGATCAACTCCGCCTACGGCCTTGATCGCGTCCTCATAGTCCTGGCATGCCGCCTCAAGGTCCACGGCAGCACCGTCGGGTCCATGGACGTTCTCCGGCTTGATGTTCACCCTGTTGGTGAACTCGCGCCGAATGACCTCGCGGTAGGACTCGGGATGTCCCGCCGGGAGCCCTACATATTCATCCAAAGCGAACCCATGCGCCTGGCTGAAGTCCAATTCCCCGGCCTCGTACCGGCTGGCCAATGCGTCGTAAATGGGCAGCGGTGACGACCCCGTCGCCAAGCCCAGGACAGCATTGGGCTTACGACGCACCAGCGCTTCAATGGCATCGGCAGCGAGCGCACCGATCTGCTTAGTGCCCTGGAGAATGACAACTTCCATCGTCACGGCCTTTCCTAGTTATGAGCTATCTGACAAGAGGTTATCCCATGTCCCACCTGCGGGCATGGTTGTTACGGAGCTAGCGGTTCACGCTGAGTTGGGCGAACATCTCCGGACCTCGGGCGTCCAACCATTTTCCACCGAGACGGACACCCACAACGAACAGGATGACGCCGAGCAAAGGCCCCACTGCCAGATTTATCCATCCGGCCTCGGGGCCGCCACTAAACGCTTGGACAGCCACGAGTGCAAGCTCCGGAACGAGCAGGAGTGCCAAGAGACCCATGCCTACGGCCTGGACTGCCAACGTCTGGGCGACATTTCCCGGCGGCTTCTTAAACGGGCTGTCCCCGGGCAAAGGCACGGCAATGTTGTAGCGGGCCGATATCACCGAAGAGAGCCCCAAGCCAGTAAAGAGGGTTCCCAGCGACAAGCCCAGAAGGTTGGGGAGCCATTGCCATTCCCCGGTGACGAAAAGCGGCCCTACGGTGAACACAAGCACCACCGGAAGGGAGATCGCGAGACAGGCCAGGGCCCGGCCCAGGCGATCATCAATGCCCCGGACACCCGCAGCGAGGTGTAGCGCAAAGGCTGTGTTGTCATACGAGACATCGGCGCAGATGGACCAGGCCATCATGAACGCTGTCAACGGTCCCAGGATCATGAGCAGGTCGTAACTGCCACTCTGTGATCCGCTGAAGAAAAAGATGACAGGGAACAAGGGAACAATCACCAAGGAGGCCGCATACCTTGGATCCTTCATCCAATAGATCAAAGCCCTGGCAGCAACGGCGCCCGCAGGAGTACCCGGAAGAAGGGCAAACAGACCGAGTTTCCCGCCCTTCCTGGCTGAGCCTCCGGAGTACGGGGGCGTCACCAAAGCACGCTGCAGCAGGACATGCCAGCACAGGAGGAGGCCGGCAATGGTTGCCCCGGAGATAAGAAATTTCAGGGCTGCGGCGCCCACATTGCCGGACTCAAGGTCTCCGCCCAAGGACCAGGATGCACCAAGCGGTGTCCAGGACACAGTGCGGGCCAACACGGGCAGGTAGTCGGCACTGCCACGGACGCCGTCCACGATTCCCACCATGATGGGCCCCAGCAGCATCAGCGGAATGAAGACGATAATGCTGCTGACGTCCTTGAAGCGTCGCGAGGAGGCAAGTCCTGCCGTCGCCGTGGTAACCACCTTGGACAACACGATGCAGGTAACGGCACCCAGAATAGCGCCCAACAAAGCGCCCGCTACAGCAGGGAAACTACGCCACCAAGTCCCCACCGTACCCAAGGCTGCAAGCAAGGTGGCAAGACCCGGGATACCTATGAACCCCGCCACTGCGAGCCCGGCCAAGAGCTGCCTCGGGGGGATCGCGAACGTGGTGAAGCGAGCAGGGTCCAAGGTCATGTCCGCTGCGGATGCGACGAGCGGAATAATGGCCCAACCGAGCACCGTGGCCGCACCGCCAAGCACTACCACCGTGTGGGCAATCTCGGCGTCAGCCCAACGCAGCGCGATGAGACCGCCAATCAGGAGGGAAAGGACGCCCAGCGCATAGAGCAATCCCAGTGCCATGCCCACCAACTGCCACGGGCTGCGTTTGAATCCGTTAAGAAGCAGGCGCCACTTCAGGCTCAGAAGGTGCGCAACCATTCCAGCCCCTCCGTCCGGTGTCCGCCGCCCACCAACTGCACAAAGCGTTCTTCCAAGGTGGAGCCGTTGCGGACCTCGTCCACCGATCCCGCCGCCAGCACCCGTCCGCCTGCAACCACCGCCACATGGCTGCACATACGCTGCACAAGATCCATGACGTGGCTCGAAACGATGACAGTGCCACCGGAAGCGACGTAACTTTCCAAGATGCCCCGGATGTTGGAAGCCGAAACGGGGTCCACCGATTCAAAGGGCTCATCCAGCACAAGGAGACGGGGTGCATGAATGAGCGCAGAGGCCAAGGCAATCTTCTTGGTCATACCTGCCGAGTAGTCAACAACCAAGGTGCCTGCGTCCGCTTGGAGATCAAGGGCAGCCAGCAACTCAGAAACACGGGACCCCACCACATCGCGGTCCATGCCACGGAGCAACCCGGAATAGGTGACCAGCTGTTCGCCCGTGAGCCTGTCAAAGAGGCGCACTCCATCCGGCAGGACGCCCATGAGCTTCTTGGCGTCCAAGGGCCGCGCCCAGACGTCCACACCATGGACCAAGGCGGTGCCAAAATCGGGGCGAAGCAAACCGGTAGCCATGGACAGCGTTGTGGTCTTGCCGGCACCGTTGGGCCCAACCATCCCGTAGAAGGAACCTGCCGGGACCTCCAGGCTCACGCCATCGACGGCGATCTTCTCGCCGAAACGCTTGGCCAGGCCGCGGATGGACAGCGCAGCCAAAGGCGCACCCTCAGCAGAACCACTGGAAGGCAACGGAAGGGAGCCGGTTGGTAATTGACTGACCTGTCGCGCTTCGGGAGCCTGCTGCGTTGCGGAAGCTTGTGGGGGCGCGGACGCTTGTGGCGGCGCGGATGTGGGCGTGGGTTCATGGCGTGGTTCCGTCATGAACCCAGCCTAACCTTGCCAACACGAACCTGAGGAGGTCCTAGAAGCCGTGGCGGGGAACTGCACGCTGGTACTGCGGAACCCACGGAATGTCGTGGCCCAATTCGTACGCAGCCCTGAGCCACCAGTGCGGATCCCGCAACGCGGCACGGGCCATGAAAACCGCATCCGCCCTGCCGTTCGCCACAATATCTTCCGCTTGCGTGGCACTCGTGAGCAAGCCCACCGCGCCGGTGAGGACTCCGGCGTCGTTCTTTACCTGCTGGGCGAATCCAGCCTGATAGCCGGGCACAGCCCTAATCTGCTGATGCGCTACTGCGCCGCCGCTGGAAACGTCCACAAGGTCAACGCCACGTTCGGCAGCGGCGCGGGCCAACCGAACAGAAGCCTCGACATCAACGCCGCCGTCAGCCCAGTCCGACGCGGAAATACGGAGCAGAAGCGGCATGGAGTCCGGAATCACTTCCCTGACCGCGTCCACCACGGCGAGCATAAGTCGGTTGCGCCCCTCCTCGTTCCCGCCCCAGCTATCAGTTCGGGTATTGATGAGCGGGCTTTGGAACTGGTGCAGGAGGTATCCGTGGGCTCCATGAATCTCCACGGTGTCGAAACCCGCCGCTACTGCGCGGCCGGCAGCGGCGGCAAAGTCGGCCACGACGCCTTGGATATCGGCATCGCTCATTGCTTCCGGCGCGGCATAGCCGTCAAACGGATCACTGCCTGGCCCAACGGTGACCCATCCGCCGTCGGACTCCGGAACAGAGCCGGAGCGATCGGAAAACGGCCAATACGTGGACGCCTTACGCCCCGCGTGGGCAAGTTGCGCCCCTATCTTGCAGTCGACGGCACCATGCCGGTGGACGAAAGCCACCATCCGTTCCCAACCGGCCGCCTGCTCATCAGAGTACAAACCAGCGTCCAGGGGGCTGATTCTGCCTGCAGCATTCACCGCAGCCGCCTCACTGAGGATGAGCGCGGCGCCGCCGGCTGCGAAAGAACCCAAGTGCATCAAGTGCCAGTCGTTGGGGACGCCCTCTCCGGTCTCCGGGTGGCAGCTGTACTGGCACATGGGCGACACCCACCCACGGTGTGGGACGGTAAGCGAGCGCAGCTGAAGCGGAGTGAACAGCGCGGACGGCACTAGAAGAGAACCCTCGCGAGCCCTTGGCGCGCCTTCGCCACCCGCTCGTCCTGGGTTCCGACGACCTCGAAAAGCTCCAGGAGGCGCACGCGGGCGGTCTCACGCTCGGGACCGTAATTCCTGCCAATGAAAGTGATAATGCGGTTGAAAGCGTCGTCGATGTGGCCGCCGGAGATGTCGAGGTCAGCCACAGTTAACTGCGCCTGGACGTTGTCCGGTTCTTTGGCGGCGAGCTCGCGAAGGGCTTCGGCCTCGGGGGCAGAGAGCTGGTCCAACCTGGCCATCAGTTCAACCTGGGCCAAACCGGCCCTGGCATCGGTGTCCGCCGGCTGCTCGAGGAGCGCCTGCTTGTAGGCTGCAGCTGCGCCGGCGTAGTCGCCGGCCTCGATCGCGTCAATGGCTGCCTGATGGAGTGGCGGCAGTGGTGCAGGTTCCGCGTCCTCTACGGGCGCGGCGTCCCCTATGCTGCCGGTGACACCGTTCGCTGCAGCAACCTTCAGAAGCTCCTCAAGCAGGTTTCGGATCTGTTCGTCATCCGCGGGTCCTTGGAAAAGCGGGACGGGTTGTCCCTTCACCACGGCCACTGCCGTGGGAACGGCCTGCACTTGGAAGGCCTGCGCCAGTTGCGGGAAGGTGTCAACATCCGCGGCTGCTAGCACCAAGCGACCACCGTAGCTTTCAACAATGCGTTCGGCTGCATCGAGAACGGCGGGTGACTCGGGCGCATACCGCGACCAAAGGAGGAACAGCACGGGGATCTGCGCAGACAATTGCACCAGATCTTGGAAATTTGATTCGGTTGCATCCACTCGAAGTGGTGCTTTGCCAGCATCGCCCGCTTGGGACGAGCCATCCACGGGCGATCCGCCCTCCGCCGAAGCAGAGGGGGCAGGCACCGGCGGGGTGGCTGGGCGGCGCAGCGACGACAGGTCAACGGCACCGCGAAGATTGAGCTGGCTGGCAGCGGCTGGAGTGGGTCGGTATCCGGGCGAACTCATACCGTCCACTCTAGCCGCTGCCCTGCCATGGGTATGCGCTACTTGAAGCTGGCCCCCACCAGGCCGCGGGTAGCTGCGACGAGCTTCATGGGGTCGGCAGAGCCTGCCGGGGGAATGTACACGGCCACGGATTCGGCGAAGTTCAGAACCATGCCTGTAGTAGTTTCCTTTCCACCGGCAAAGACTGCGGAATCGTCTTCAAGCACAAGCTTGTCACCTGCCGCCTTGGGCGTGCCTTCAAAAGCGAAATCCAAACGCCCCACAACCACGGCGCCACCATCAGCTGTCCGCAGCACTACAGTCTGGTTGGTGACCGGCGTGTGCGTGAACTTGAAGTTTGCGCTGGTTCCGTTCTTCACCGTGTCCGCCTGGTAGGCCAGTGCCCCTGCGATGTAAGGGGAAGACTGCCCATCGGCCAACTTGCTCCGGTTGGGCGACTCGGGGTTCGTCAGCATTTCACTCAGGATTTCCAAGGCCTCATTGCCGCTGTAGGCCAGGCCAGTGCTGTCACTCGCCGGCACAGGCTCGGTTCCAGTGCGCGGAACGGGGAACGAGGGGAAGTTGGTGCCGGGCTGTAGCGGCGCGCTGCCCCACAACTTGTAGTTTTCACGAGGCGAAAGCTGCACGAGGGTCAGGACCTGCGGCACCACGTTACCCTCACCCTGGGTGAGGGCGAAGACGGTTCGGGGCCAGTCGCGCTTGGTGCTGATAACGCTGCTCTGAAGCTTGGTGGCGCGGACCGGCATACGCGGCTCGTAGGCAGACACTGCAGACCGGATCTTGTAGTTCTGAGTCCGGATCTGGAGTTCCATCTTGTCTACGCGCGGAGCCAACTTTGCCGCGTCCTTAGCGGCGTCCGCTGCATCCACGGTGCTCGCTACCTGCTCAAGGATCCGCTGCAGTTGGGACTCAAGCATGACGGGCGTGGCCGCCTCGGCGTCGGGTGCAGTTGAGGAGGTTTGGGTGGCCTCGGGGGTCGCGGTGGCTTGGGCAGCGACTGCCGTCCCTCCGACCAGGACGGCTGCCAAGGTAGCCGCGAGGGCCGTGATGCGGAGGGCCGGACCTTCGGTGCCGGCACCAGGACCACGGCCTTTGTCAGCGATAGGCGACTGAACGGTCGACGACTTAGCGGTTGACGGCTTTTCCGTAGAGGACTGCACCGGGAGCGTGGTGGTCTCTCCGCCGTCGCGCGGCTCGTCGTCGTCGTGCTTACGGCGGTTACTGAGCGCTTTGGCGACGAACGGCAGCGCCGCTCCGATCAGGATGATGATGATGCCCAAGACAATCAGCGGCACTGCCCAGGGAGTGGTGGCGCTGTTCGGGAACGTCATGGAAATCGACGACGGCGCAGGCTGGGTACCGTCGCCGGCTACCAGAAGGGACCATTCACCATCCGCGGGAGGGTTCCAGGTATAGTCCAGATCGCCGCTGGCGTTTTCGGTGCTGACCCACAAATCGGATCCAGCCGGAGAAGGCGCCGTGGCCTCGCCGTCGACAGAGGACACCTCCAGCGACTTCTGGTCCGCCGAGACACCGGTCAACGTGGTGTGGGCAGTCTCGCCAACCCAGGCTTGGACATCGTCCGGGCGCCCCGTGGCGACAATGAAGTTGCCCTCACCCTGGATCTTGATCTTCACCGGCCCGTCATGGAGGGCGATCAACTCTTGGTCGATCACGGTCAGCGGGGCAGCTTTGGTATCGCTGGGAACCGAAGCCGTCACGGTCTCGGAGGGGGCCCAAAAAGTCAGCTGGCCAATGCCGGCCAGCATCGTCAGCAGGCCCAGCAGCACCAGCAAGGCTGCAGTCTTCAAACGCACAGGATCACCTATCATCAGCGGTCGTTGAACTTCAAGGGTAACCGTTTTGTTATCAGAGAGTCAGATCGAGGTGATCTCCCCGACATCCCGAAAAGCCCGCCACCGCGCCTCTGCAGCGCTATTTCGCGATCCTGATAGTGTGGCGATGATCATGATATCCGGGCCTTCCAACGCCTAAGTCCACCCTTTACCACCACTGAAAAGGCAGCTAAAACCGCGTGAAAGACCACATGGAGTCCCGTCCCGCCGATGAGCCAGGGTCAAGTTCGGTGGATACGCCTTCGGAGGGCACAGCCGCGACGGTTCCGGCTGCTACGGTTCCGGTCCGCACCGGACGCCTCGCTGCCATCAGCCGCAGGCTGAGGCAACCCATCCCCGGCGCCCGGACCCGCGTTCGTTTCGAGATGCCCCCCGAAACTGAATCGGATGATGGCGGCAAAGGCTTCCGGCCCGAGGACGACCATGGTTTCGGTGCCCCCGGCCCGAGGATGTCATCCCAGCACCCTGTATATGTCGGATTCATGGGTACCGCGGGCGTCGGCATTGCCTTGGCCGTGTTCTACATTGCCAGCAACACCACCCAACTCATTTTGTGGATTGTTGCCGCACTGTTCATCGCCCTCGGGCTTGATCCCGTGGTCCGCTGGCTTGAAGGTCGAAAAGTCCCCCGTCCCGCCGGGATCCTCATATCCGTCTCAGCGCTTGTGCTCGCGGTGGCCGGATTCTTTGCGACGCTGATTCCCACCATCGTCGAACAGGTGTCGGAAATCGTCCGCCAAGCGCCGGAGTGGATCCGCAGCTTCCTCGACTCGGATTTCTTCCGCAACGCAGACAGCCAATTTGGCGTGCGTGACCGCATAACCACAGAGTTGGACAAGTTCGTCAAGGATCCCGAAGCGATGGGTGGAATCTTCGGTGGTGTGGTCGGTTTCGGTTCCACGGTCGCCAACGGCCTGTTCGGTTCCCTGATCGTCCTGGTCCTCAGCCTCTACTTCCTGGCGGCCTTGCCGTCCATGAAGAAGTGGGCTTACCGCCTTGCTCCCCGATCCCGCCGTCCACGTGTTGAAGCGCTCTCCGAAGCGATCACCGACTCCGTGGGCAACTACGTCATAGGCCAGGTCTGCGTCGCCCTTCTGAACGCCATTTTTGCCTTCATCCTGATGACCATCCTGGGCATCCCCTTCAGCGTCCTGCTTGCCTTCGTTGTTGCCCTGCTGGCCTTCATTCCCCTGGTAGGCGGCATGATCGCCGCTGTTGTGGTCATCCTGGTAGCACTCACCGCGGGCTGGCAGACAGCCGTGATCTACGCGATCGCCTACTTCGCCTACCTGCAGTTCGAGGCGTACTTCATCTCACCGCGCATCATGCAGCGCGCCGTAGCGGTGCCCGGGGCCGTCGCAGTGATTTCGGTGATTGCCGGTGGCAGCCTGCTCGGCGTGCTTGGCGCACTGATCGCCATTCCGACTGCGGCAGCGATCATGCTGCTGATCAAGGAAGTGTTCATCGTCCGCCAGGACAGGCACTAATCTCCGGCATTCCGACCAGGCTAGGCATTCCGACCAGGCTAGGCACTCGCGACCGGGCTAGGCACTCGCGACCGGCCCCGCCCACTCACGTGGCAGGCCGTCCACTCCGGCACCTGCCGCAGTGACGTCGTCGACGATTTCATCCAAGACGCGGGCCGCGTACTTCTCACCCACCCACAGGTGTTTTGCCCCGTCGACGCCGATTAGCCGCGCCTGCGGAACAAGACTGAACCGTCGGGCTGCTTCGGCAGGCTGCAGGTAGTCGTCGTGCTCTGGCACCAGCACCGTCAACGGCTTCCCGGAGGCCGCCCACTCCTTGAGGTGCACGTCCGTGGCACGGTGCAAGGGAGGGGACAGCAGTACAGCACCTTCGATCTGCGCCGCCACGGGCTCCACCGCCCCGTACATAAGGGCCAGCTCGGTGCCGAAGGACCACCCGACGAGCCAGCGGTTCGGGAGCCCGCGTTCCACGGCGAAACGGACGGCAGCTTCGACGTCGTAGCGCTCACCAATGCCTTCCTCGAACTGGCCGTCGCTGCTGCCCCGCGGTGATGCCGTGCCCCGTGTGTTGAAGCGCAGGACTGCAACTCCCGCCAGCGCGGGCAGCCGGTAGGAGGCCTTGCGGTATACGTGGGAATCCATGAATCCACCGTGAGTGGGCAGCGGGTGGAGCGTGATCAGCGTGGCGGCTATTTCCCCTGATGCTGGGATCGCGAGCTCGCCCAGCAAGACCTTGCCGTCCTCGGTGGTGAACTCCACATTCTCCCGCAGGGCGGGGAGGACCGTGGAAGCACGAATTTCCGTTGGCGCGTCCTGCGCGGTGAAAACGAACGAGGCGGGATCGAAAGTCATGCAATCAAGCCTAAGGGAATCAGCGGTAGCGGTACGTCCTGCCCGTCCAGCAGTTGGTGTGCCAGTGCCTTCGTTCCGCCAAGCCCGCGGCTTGCCCGAAGAGGTGACTGTCGGACCACACCACCAAGTGGGCTATACCCGGCAGTATCGCGGTGGAGCAACCAGGGCAGATGTATTGCTTTTCCGCCTTCTTGGCAGTCATGGTCCGCACCATCCAGTCGCCGTCCGGCGCACTTTCGCGCCGCGCAATACCACCGCGCGCCCGCTCAAGGTCAAGCTCCGGCGTCGGTTCTGTCCATTTGCTTCCACCGGCGTTGCCGGAGCGTGTGCTGGACGCGTTGCGACGAGGACGGTTGGAGCGGGGCATGCTTCCATTCTGCCCCAGCCATCCTGTTGTAGATGGTGAGACGGTAATGTGGGGCGGGTGCGACTCGTCATAGCCCGTTGTTCTGTTGATTACGTTGGCCGCCTTAAGGCCCATCTTCCCCTCGCTACCCGGCTCCTGCTGGTCAAAGCGGATGGTTCGGTGTTGGTGCATTCCGACGGCGGTTCCTATAAGCCGCTGAACTGGATGAGCCCCCCTGCGACCCTTCGGGTGACCTCGCCGGAGGAAACCGAAGTAGAGGAAGGCGTGGTGGAACAGTGGACCGTCCAGTCCTCTAAAACAGATGATCGCCTCATCATCAACATCTACGAGCAATTACACGACACCTCGCACGAGCTCGGCACTGATCCGGGCCTGATTAAGGACGGCGTCGAAGCAGACCTTCAACGGCTGTTGGCCGAGCAAATCGAGCTTCTTGGGTCCGGTTACTCCCTCATACGTCGCGAGTACTTCACCGCTATCGGCCCTGTGGATATCCTGGCGAGGGATGCTGACGGCGCCACAGTGGCCATTGAGCTGAAACGCCGCGGTGACATCGACGGCGTCGAACAGCTAACGAGGTATCTCGAACTGCTCAACCGTGACCCCCTGCTCGCCCCCGTGCGGGGCATTTTCGCCGCCCAACAGATAAAGCCCCAAGCGAAGGTACTGGCCAACGACCGCGGAATAGATTGCGTCACGCTCGATTATGACGCCATGCGCGGTGTGGATGACAGCGAGTCACGGCTCTTCTGAGTTTCCTCCTTCGGGAGACTGTGCCGCAGGCCACTAGAATCAGAACTATGACTGCTGCATCCCCTTTTCCCTCTTCCTCCGCTCCGAGCCATCAGATCATCAGAGGAACGCTTGTCAGCGACGGCGAGGTGGTGGAAGATGGCCTGGTTGCCGTCGACGGGGATCGAATTGCTTACGCGGGGCCGGCCACAGGTTTCGATCCCGAAGACTTCGAAGGTTTTCAGAGCGCAATCCGCTTAGGGGTCCCCAGCGGCAGCTACCTTTTCCCTGGACTCGTGGACGTCCACTGCCATGGCGGCAACGGTGGCGATTTCCCTGGCGGCGAAGAAGCCTCGGCACGCAGGGCGGTGGAATTCCTGCATCGATCAGGAACCACCACCTTCCTGGCAAGCATGGTCACAGCTCCCAAGACCGATTTGCTTCGGGGCATCGAGCTTTACGTGAAGCTCGTGGACGAAGGCCTTGTGGCCGGCATCCACCTTGAAGGTCCTTTCCTTTCCCATGCCAGATGCGGAGCCCAGAATCCGGATTACCTGCTGGAACCCGACCTGGAGCTCATGGACGAGCTGGTGGGCGCTGCCGCAGGTAAACTCGCCACCATGACTTACGCCCCGGAGCTTCCGGGCGCAGCAGCCTTGGTGGACCTGATGACTTCCCATGGAGTCACACCATCATTGGGTCACACGGACTGCGACGACGCCACAGCCGCCGCGTCCCTGGCTGCGGCCCGAGAGGGACTCGAGTCAGCAGGTTTCGACGGCGTCAGTTCGCTCCCCACGGTCACGCACCTTTTCAATGGAATGCCTCCCCTGCATCACCGCGCTCCTGGTCCCGTTGCAGCCTGCCTGCGCATGGCCCAGGAAGGAAAGGCAGTTGTTGAACTCATCGCTGACGGAACGCATCTGGACCCCAGCACCGTGGCCACCGTCTTCCAGTTAGTGGGAGCGGGCAACATCGTGCTGGTTACGGATTCCATGGCGGCGGCAGGACTGTCCGACGGCAAGTACATGCTTGGCCCGTCGCCGGTTACCGTCAGCGATGGCGTGGCCACACTGGATGCCACCGGCTCCATCGCCGGAGGCACCGCCACTCTCCTGGAAGTCGTGAGGAAAACTGTGGCAGCCGGCGTCGCGCTTCCCGACGCGATTTGCTCGGCGACTGCGGTCCCGGCCGCCGTCCTGGGACTTTCAGACGAAATAGGCGGGCTCCGACGGGGTCTGCGGGCCGATGTCGTTGTAACCAACGAGGATCTGGAACTGACAGGCGTAATGCGCAATGGCCAGTGGCTGTCTTAGTTGTACTGGAAAAGGACACTGTGAATTGCAGAAGGCGGCGTTACCTTCTTTTTACCGAAAATTTTCCTGAATTGCCCAGAACACCGTTGACCTCCGGCAGAGCTCATGAAAGTGTTGTAGCAGTCTTTGTGTAGGTGGTTTTCATGCTCGCAAGACCAGTTGCGAGCGTGAAGCTCCTGCGAATCAACCAAGCCCCGGCTTGCGCGGTATTCAGGTCTTCTCGCGGAGTAACAAACCCGGTACGAGGTGTATCGGACTGATGTTCCACAATGAGGAGAAATACATGGCACTGGGAACCGTCAAGTGGTTCAACGCTGAAAAGGGCTTCGGCTTCATCACCCCGGATGATGCGGATGGGGACGTTTTTGTTCACTACTCCGAGATCCAGACCGGTGGCTTCAAGACCCTCGATGAGAACCAGCGCGTTCAGTTCGAGATCGGTCAGGGAGCCAAGGGCCCCCAGGCAACCGGCGTTACGGTCGTCTAGTCTCACCCGTTGATCTCTGCTTGTTGCAGATACAACAAACACGTTGACCCTGGCTTTCGAGCCGGGGTCAACGTGCCTTAACCTAAAGAATGCCAGCCGCAATAAACGGCTTGTCAACAAGGACTGTTACTAACCCTGAAGAAATACCAAAAGGGTACTTCGGATAAGTGTTGACAATTCAACCAACCAAACTTCGGAGCAGCCGCGCGGAATGCCTGACTGACAATCCCGGAAGATAGGCCCTGCTGAGCGCACGCCCAATTGCAGGAAGATGCAAGGGGTCTTGGTAATACATGTACAACGTTCTGTACTCGGGCTTGAACCTCGACTTAAAGGACGCCAGCGACCTGAATCCGTAAACAGGTTCCAAGGCGCGCCCCACCACCTCCAGTAGTCCTGCCAGGCCTTTGGCCCGCTGCTCGATTTCGCCCTTCTCCCGGGCCAAAGGCGAACCGGACAAGGAAATCAGCTCCACCGAATCCCGCAGGTGCAAAACGGCCGAAGCTATCAGGAACTCCATGACCCCCGGGAAAGCGTCGCCCCGGCGCCGCATGAAGTCCAGTGTCCAACTGACAATCGCATCGTCCTCATAGACCGGAAGCCAACTCGTGACTCCATAGACAAAGCCGTTGTCGTCAAAAGCGACGCAGCACAGGACGTCGTCGTCATCCAACTCGTCCAAGCCGCCCATGGTGAAGCCCATTTCCGGGATCTTTTTCTGGGCTGCCCACTCCTCGGAAACCTCACTCACTTGGGCACGCACTCCGTGTGGGAGTTCAGAGTACCGGCCCCAGCTTGCTCTGATCCCCATCTTCGCGGCACGGTTCAGGGATGTTCTGACGTTCTGCCACTCCTTGCCTTTGAACTCCAAGCCCCTGATCCGCAGGCGTGTCTCTTGGGCCACGGAAACCCGGCGGAATCCGCGCGATTGCAGCATCGGCCAGAGTTCGTCCGTGCAGGAGTAGAGGCATGGCGTCAGCGCATGCTGCGAGCAGTACTCCAGGAAACCTTCGGCGGTTGCCGCGTGATGCTGCCGCGCTCCGAAGGGACCGGCCAGCGTCAACGCCACGTGGCTGTGCTGCTGGTAGGCCACTCCCCCGGTACCGTCAGGAGCGAACCAGTATTTGTTCGGCTCCCAAAGGGCCATCCATGACAATGAATCTCCGCCCCGTTTCACCAGGGCACGTGCATGCTGACGCGCCTGACGGTCAAGTCCACCCGTGTGGTGTCCGCGGATCAGCAGCACCCATACGCCAATCAAGGCAACAAGCCAAAACAACGTGCCGGAGTAGGAAAAGAGGAAGACTTCAAGCACATCACGCTCGGCGAAAACCTTGCGGTAAACGCCGGGAAGGGGGACGGGGAGATACTGCCTGGCGAGCTCAGCCACCAAACCCAACACACCGCCGTCGCGAGCCACGCCGCCGGAAGCCAGCCATACCGCGGCGTAAGCCAAGCCCAGCCCTCCCCCAGTCACGCCGACAACCCAGAACACCTTCCGGCGGAGGTGGTCGGAGGTCACCACCCGGAAGTGGCCCCGATAAGCGAACAGGAGGAGCGCCAAAGCCAACGGGATCAGAACAAGCGGAATGATGTGAACCACAGCCGTATTGAGCATCCCCACATGTGGGCGTCCTGACGGCTGCGTCATGCCGGCAAAAAGGCCAAGATAGATCGTGGACAAAACGACCACCACCAGCTGCACGCCGATGGCAATTCCCAACGCGAGCCGGCGTCCGCGCCTCATGCCGTCAGCACAAATCAAGAGCAGGACAACCGGCACCACGGCCAGGGCCAAACCGAACGGCCCTGTGTAACCCTGGCGTGCAATTTCAAGGCAAGCGACATCGATAGTTCCCCCGCAGTTGCCTTCAAGCTGGCTCAGGGTGGGTAACGGGTTGAGGATTACGTCCCGCAACAGGGCCAACGGCCCCGATGGACTCTTGGCTGCCGCCGTCACGATGGGACCCACGGCGAAAATTGCCATTGTCAGTGCCAGGAGGTTCCGGATTTCACGGCTGGTTGACCTATGAAGGTGGAGGTGGCCTTGGCTGCTTTGCATCCACCAACCAGCGAGCAAGCCAATCAGCGCGCCAAGGAAGCCAACCACCGTCTCAGCGTGTCCTACATAGAGCACCAGCAGCAGGGAAATCGAAAGCAGCACTGTGCGCAGGCGACGCTGCCACAACGTGGGCAGGAGCGCACTCGCGGCCAAGGCCGTAGCAAGAACCGCCCCGTAGGGTCCGATCAGCCGAATGTCAGCCATCACGGAAAGCCACCCATCATCGACGTACTGCGCCACCTGGGTCACCAAGAGGAAAGCCGAAATACAGCAGAACTGGCTGCCGAAGAACACTCCAGCCGTGTTAAGGGAGCCCAACTGCCGCTCTGCCAGTCCGAGCAGGAACAAGATCATGAGGACGGCAGTGGCATAGGCCAACGGATTGGTCGTGAAGAACAGGGACGTCCAGATGGACCACCACTCCCCCGAGCGCAGCCCTTCCAGGGACACACTGGCCACCGCAAGCCAGGGCCGGGGTGGGCCGGTCAGGAAACTCCCGGATACCAACGACAGGCCCACAAAAACGGCAAGAACGAGCAGAGTGAACGGCGTTGACCGGAGATGCCGGACAGCCCGCCCCAGCGCAGGCTTGACCACACCTTGCAGGGTAAGGCTCACCGCGCCAACTCCCACCTGGTAGCTAGGAAGTCGAGTCCGCCGGGCATTCCGCGAATCACCGCATCCCAGGAGTGACCGGCCTGGGGAATGGAATGTTCTTCGGTGTCAAAACCAGCGTTCCGTGCCGCATCAGCAAGCTCATGCATGTAGTCAGTAAACTCGTGGTCAGCCTCACCCGAAACCAGATACACCCCGCTGCCGGCGAAGTTGCGCTGCTGCATCAACACCAGAGGCGTCCGGGATTCGAAAGCTTCAACATCGCCGTCGAACGAATCCGAAATCGTCTTACTTCGATCCTTGGCCAGGGCAGGTTCCCTCTCTGCGGCGAAAGGCAGAATGGAGGGGAAGAGATCCGGGTGCAAGGTTCCCATTTGCATGGCGCACGTGCCGCCAAAAGAGAAACCGCCAACAGCCCACTGCTGATGATCGGTCGCTACATCCAGAGTTTGAGTTATCCAGGCCGGCACATCCTTGGAAAGATAGGTGTCCACCGAGGCGATGTTGCTGTCCATGCACATGGTGTTGGCGTTGGCTGATCCGTTGGGGTCGACCACCACTGTGACAGGGGCAATTCCGTGATGATTTTCAGCGAACTGGTCCAGCAGGGAACGGAGCTGGCCACCGGTCAACCAGTCCGCCGGACCACCCGGCTGACCGGCGAAGAGCACCAGCACGGGCAGGGTTGGACGGGATGCCGTCTGATAGGCGGGTGGCAAATACACGTACGCTTCCCGTGCGTCGAAACCGGAGGCTGCACCGGGAATGTCCGCTTTCCGCAGGATCCCGTTTCGAGGCATTGAGCCCGGGGCTTTCCATGCAGAGGGGGCAGGACCGGGCTTTGTATCCGGGGTACGTTTGAGGCTCGCTTCGAGTGGCTGTATACGCGCCACCGCAGTACCCAGCAGGTCCGAGACCGTGTTGTTCAGGCCGAAATAGAGATTGATCTGGACCACGCACAAGAGCACAACGCCGAGCATCGCCACCACACTGAGTGAGCGGCCGCGCCAGGAACTTCGGGGGAAGCGCGCAGCGCACAGGAGAAGGGCTGCGACAGCGGGCACCGCCCACACCAGAGTCTGAAAGGGCAGGTTTTCCGAGAACGTGGCCATAAGGTCCACCAGGATCCAGTGAATCAGCGCCACGACACCAACGGCCAGCAGCAGGCTGCCCGCGACGAGCAGCGGCCAGGAACGGCGTCGCCGCCAAAGAAGGTAGGCCCCTCCGGCCGCGCCACAGGCGATGCTCAACCAGAGGAATGGCCCATCTACCAGACTGACGTCCGAAAGAAGGTCCATGGTGCCTAGCGCCAGGTTCCGACGCCGATAACCGGCCCTGCTTCAAGCCAGGAAGACAGTCCAGCGTAGGCGTCAAAATTCATGGCGAGCATGAACTTCTTGCCTTCATACTGCAGTTCAACCACCACGACGCCGGGCTGTATCCTGACGAGCTCTTCTTCCGTCGGCTGGCGGCGGCCAAGCAATTCAAGCGAGCTGCGCGTGAACTTGTGCTTGGGCATGACGCTGAGGGACATCAAGCGGAACCACTCCAGCTCGTTGTCCTGATAACGACAAACCCCCATCTGCCAGCTGTTTCCAGCCATGCAAATGGAGGCGTCGACCGTGCCCAGGGCGCGCCGCAGATTGAAACGGCGCACCCCGAAAAGGCACAGTGAAATGATCAGCAACGTAAACGCTGTTGCCAGGGCGATGAACGGAATAAGGGAATCGTCCATCAAGGTCGTGCTATCGGATCCCCGCTGTAGCCGCTTCGCCCAATTTGGCGTTGTCAGCAACAATGACCACGCGATCGTTGTCGACGGAGAAGAATCCACCGTCAACAACTACTGCAATGCGATCACCGGAAACCGGCTGGATTGCCAGCTCGCCCGCGGCCATGATGGCCAGAAGGGGCGAGTGGCCCGGCAGGATTCCGATTTCACCATCGCTGGTGCGGGCCTTCACCATCTTGGCCGCGCCGGACCACACGAAGTGGTCCGCTGCGACAATCTCAACCTCGAGCTCAGCCATGCTACTTGGTCTGTTCCTGGATCTTGGCCCAGTTACGCTCGACGTCATCCAGACCGCCGACGTTGAAGAACGCCTGCTCTGCGATGTGGTCAAGCTCGCCGTCGCAGATGGCAGTGAAACCCTCCACGGTGTCCTTGATGGACACGGTGGAGCCCTCGACGCCGGTGAACTGCTTGGCGGTGTACGTGTTCTGGGAAAGGAACTGCTGGATACGACGTGCACGTGACACGACGATCTTGTCCTCTTCAGAAAGTTCGTCAACACCGAGGATCGCGATGATGTCCTGGAGTTCCTTGTTCTTCTGCAGGATCTGCTTGACACGGACAGCCGTGTTGTAGTGATCCTTGCCGATGTACTGGGGATCCAGAATACGGGAGGTGGATGTCAGCGGGTCAACGGCCGGGTACAAACCACGGGAGGCGATTTCACGGGAAAGTTCCGTGGTCGCGTCGAGGTGTGCGAAGGTCGTTGCCGGAGCCGGGTCGGTGTAGTCGTCAGCAGGCACGTAGATTGCCTGCATCGAAGTGATGGAGTGACCCTTGGTGGAGGTGATGCGCTCCTGGAGCAGACCCATCTCGTCAGCAAGGTTGGGCTGGTAGCCCACAGCGGACGGCATACGGCCGAGCAGCGTGGAAACTTCCGATCCTGCCTGCGTGAAGCGGAAGATGTTGTCGATGAAGAGCAACACGTCCTGGTTCTGAACATCACGGAAGTACTCCGCCATGGTCAGGGCAGACAGTGCAACGCGGAGACGCGTTCCCGGCGGCTCATCCATCTGGCCGAAGACAAGGGCGGTGTCCTTAAGAACGCCTGCCTCTTCCATTTCAACCCAGAGGTCGTTGCCTTCACGGGTACGCTCGCCAACACCGGCGAATACGGAAGTACCACCGAAGTTGCGGGCAACACGGGTGATCATTTCCTGAATCAGAACGGTCTTGCCAACGCCGGCGCCGCCGAACAGGCCAATCTTTCCACCCTTGATGTACGGGGTGAGAAGGTCGATGACCTTGATGCCGGTCTCGAGCATCTCCGTGGAGCCCTCAAGGGACGCGAAGGCCGGAGCCTTGCGGTGGATCGGCCAGTAGGCGTCTGCCTTGATCTCCGACTCTTCGACGTCCAGCGGCTTGCCGAGAACGTTGAAGATGTGGCCCTTGACGCCGTCGCCGACAGGCACGGAGATGGGAGCGCCGGAATCCTGCACGGTGGTACCGCGGACCAGGCCGTCGGTAGCCTGCAGGGAGATGGCGCGAACGAGGTTGTCACCCAGGTGTTGGGAAGTCTCGAACGTGATCGTTTTCGTCTGGCCGTTGAGAGTGATCTCAGTGGTCAGAGCGTTGTAAATCGAGGGGATTGCGTCAGCCGGGAATTCGACGTCGACAACCGGACCAATAACACGGGCAATGCGGCCGGTAGCACCGGCCGTAGCTACGTGTTCGGTAGCAGTGGCAGTCATCTCTCTCACTTCACTCAGTAGATGGCGTGGATTTAAGTTTATCTGTTTGGTGCAGGTGCGGCTTCGAGCCGAATCCGGTGGAGGCTAGGACGCGAGGGCGTCTGCGCCGGCCACGATTTCGGAAAGCTCCTGCGTAATCTCGGCCTGGCGGGCCGTGTTGCGAAGGCGCGTGTACTTCTTGATCAAGTCGGTTGCGTTGTCACCGGCCGACTTCATAGCGCGCTGGCGGGCTGCGAGCTCGGAAGCTGCGGCCTGCAGCATGGCTGCGAAGATGCGGGACTCGATGTAACGCGGCAGCAATGCGTCAAGCACTTGCTCTGTTTCCGGCTCAAACTCATACAACGGCAACAGCTCGGATTCCGAGGCTGCTTCCTCTTCGACGACCTCCAACGGGAGCAAACGGATAACCGTCGGCTCCTGCGTCACCATGGACTTGAAGCGGGTGTAGACAACGTGGATCTCGTCCACGCCACCCTCTTCAAATTCAGTGGAGAAGTCTTCAAGAAGTGCAGCTCCGACTTCCTGCGCGGTTTCGAATTCCGGTGCGTCCGTGCCACCGGTCCATACGCGGGCGTAGGACCGGTTGCGGAAATCGAAGTACGCCTGCGCCTTGCGGCCAACCAGGTACGCCTTGACTTCCTTGCCTTCTGCGTGAAGAAGCTCGGTGAGACCTTCAGCCTGCTTGAGCACGCTCGCGGAGTAGGATCCTGCAAGGCCGCGGTCCGATGTGATGATCAGGACTGCGGCGCGGCGGATCTGCTCCGGCTCGGTGGTCAGCGGGTGGTCGATTTCGCTCTGACTTGCGACAGCAGAAACGGCGCGGGTAATCGCGTTCGCGTAAGGCAGTGAAGCTGCTACGCGGGCGCGGGCCTTACCGATGCGCGAGGTAGCGATCAGTTCCATCGCCTTGAAGATCTTGCGCATCGACGTCGTCGAGCTGATCTTCTGACGGTAGACCCGAATCTGGGCTCCCATACTTATCCTTTCCTATGTTCCCGATGTGCTGTCCTGCCGGGGCCCTTGCGGACCCCGGCAGGACAAGTAATCGGAACTAGCGCTTCTGCTTGACGATCTTTTCCTGGTCGACGTCGCCGCCGGAGATCGCTGCGTGCTCTTCGTGGCCGGCACCAACCAGGTGGTTGTCGCCTTCGCCGAAGAAGCCCTTCTTGAAGGAAACAATGGCTTCCTTCAAAGCTGCAGCGGTGTCGTCATCCAGGACGTTGGTCTGCGCCAGCGTGGTCAGGATGGAGGACTGGTGCTTAAGGTGCTCCAGGAACTCGGACTCGAAACGGCTGATGTCTTCAACCGGAACGTCGTCCAGGTAACCGTTGGTGCCGGCCCAGATGGAAACAACCTGGTTCTCAACCGGGAACGGAGAGTACTGGCCCTGCTTCAGCAGTTCCATCAGGCGTGCACCACGGGTCAGCTGCTGACGGGAAGCAGCGTCCAGGTCAGAGGCGAACATGGCGAATGCCTGCATATCGCGGTACTGGGCCAAGTCCAGCTTCAAGGTACCGGAGACCTTCTTCATGGACTTGACCTGTGCGGCACCACCAACGCGGGAGACAGACACACCAACGTCAACAGCCGGACGCTGGTTGGCGTTGAAGAGGTCCGACTGGAGGAAGATCTGGCCATCGGTAATGGAGATCACGTTGGTCGGGATGTAGGCAGAGACGTCGTTTGCCTTGGTCTCGACGATCGGAAGACCGGTCATCGAGCCGGCACCGAGCTCGTCGGAGAGCTTGGCACAACGCTCCAGCAGGCGGGAGTGCAAGTAGAAAACGTCACCCGGGTATGCTTCGCGTCCCGGCGGACGGCGCAGCAGCAGGGACACGGCGCGGTAGGCTTCGGCCTGCTTGGACAGGTCATCGAAGATCACCAGGACGTGCTTGCCGCCGTACATCCAGTGCTGGCCGATGGCCGAACCTGCATACGGTGCCAAGTACTTGAAGCCGGCGGGGTCAGATGCCGGGGACGCCACGATGGTGGTGTACTCCAGCGCGCCGTGATCCTCGAGGGTCTGACGCACGGCTGCGATGGTGGAAGCCTTCTGGCCAACACCTACGTAGACGCAACGTACCTGCTTGGTGACATCTCCCGAAGCCCAGTTGGCCTTCTGGTTGATGATGGTGTCCACGGCGATGGCAGTCTTGCCGGTCTGGCGGTCACCAATGATCAGCTGACGCTGGCCACGGCCGATCGGAATCATGGCGTCGATAGCCTTGAGGCCGGTCTGCATCGGTTCGTGAACCGACTTGCGTTCGGTAACGCCAGGAGCCTGAAGTTCCAGTGCACGGGTGGCTTCGGCCTTGATCTCGCCGAGGTCATCGATGGGCTGGCCCAAGGGGTCGACAACGCGCCCCAGGAAGGCATCGCCAACCGGAACGGACAGGATCTCACCGGTACGGTGAACTTCCTGGCCTTCTTCAATACCGGTGAAGTCACCGAGGATAATGACACCGATCTCGCGGACGTCAAGGTTCTGGGCCAGGCCCAGCGTGCCATCTTCGAAGCGAAGCAGCTCGTTCGCCATGACCGAGGGAAGACCCTCAACACGGGCGATGCCGTCACTTGCGGTGGTCACACGACCAACCTCTACGCGCTCTGCGTTACCGGGTTCGTAGGACGCCGCGAACTCGTTCAACGCATTACGGACGTCGTCGGCGTTGATGGTCAATTCGGCCATCTGCAGTCCCTGCTCTCCTGTTTTCGTGATCATCGTTGCTCACGATGACCGGGTTTTATATCAGTTAAGTTGTGCTTTGTCTTCGCTAGCCAGCGAGCTGGCGGCGGAGCTCGGACAGGCGGGCGATGACCGAAGCATCAAGCACTTCGTCACCCACCTGGACGCGAATACCACCGATCAGTGCGGGGTCAACATTGACGTTGACCTTCAGTTCGCGGCCGTACAGGGCGTCAAGCCCGGCCTGCAGGCGGCTGGCCTGCGTTTCCGTCAACGGACGGGTAACGCTGACAGTTGCAATCCAGCGCTGCTGGCGCTTGGCTGCAAGCTTGGCGAATGACTCGACGAGCTTGCTCGGCTTGACACCGCGTGGCTGCGTAACTGCCTGGCGGATGAGAACCTTTGCTTCCTCGCTGCTGCCAGGAACAAGTTTCTCGGCCAGTGCAATCTTCGCCGCAGGAGATGCCTGCGGTTCAGACAGAGCACGTTGTACTTCGTGGCTGGAGGCGACGGCCTGGTTGAAAGCAAACAGATCGTTTTCCAGCTCTTCCAGCCCCGTGATACCGGAGGCAGAAACGGCCGACTTGTTTTCAGCTACGGCAATGACAACCGTGGCGGCAAGCGTCTCGAGTGCATCGCCGATATCACGGGCCGATGCCCAGCGTGAGCTGGCCAATCCGCCTGCAATTTCAGCAGCATCAGCGGAGACTTTTCCGCCAACCAGCTGCTTGACCAGCGCCGACTTCTCGTCACCGGAACGGGACGGGTCAGTCAGGGCGCGGCGCAAGCCAGCCGAGCTGTCCACCGTTCCCAGGATTCCGAAGAGGTCCTTAGCCAACTGCAGCGAGGCGAAGGGAAGCTTGGCTTCCAGCTGCGCCAGCGCTGTGGTCAGCGATTCGCTCGATATACCTGCCATTACTTAGCTGCACCTGCGCTCTGGGTCTCCAGATCTGCAAGGAAACGGTCCACAACACGTGCGGCGCGCTGGTCGTCGGTGAGTGCTTCCCCAACGATGCGGCCAGCCAGTGTGGTGGCCAAGGTGCCAACCTCGGAACGAAGCGAGACAACAGCTGCCTGGCGCTCCGACTCGATGGCAGCGTGTGCCTGCTCGGTGATGCGTGCAGACTCCGCTGCAGCCTTTGCCTTCAGGTCCGCGAGGATCTGGGCGCCTTCGGCGCGTGCCTCTTCGCGGATTCGGTTGGCTTCGGCACGGGCATCAGTGAGCTGCTGCTTGTACTCTTCAAGCGCCGCAGAAGCTTCCGCCTGGGCCTGTTCGGCCTTTGCAATGCCACCTTCGATTGCTTCGGCGCGCTCTGCGAAGGTCTTCTCGAACATCGGGACAACAAACTTGACCACGATGTACATGAGGACCGCAAAGCCGGCGAGGACAACGCCCATTTCCCAGGGGTTGGGAAGGAGCGGATTGACCTCTTCGCCCTCAGTGGCGGCTGAGATGATCAGCTGATTCATATTTCACCCGTCCTATCTACTCGGTTGCGGAATTCGCTTTGTTCTGAAGCCGAAGACTAGAGAACGAAAGCGAAGACGAGGCCGAGGATGGCGAGAGCTTCGGTCAGTGCCAGACCAAGGAACGCGATCGGCTGCAGCACACGCTGAGCTTCCGGCTGACGAGCAACACCGTTGATGTAAGCCGCGAATACGAGACCCACACCGATACCACCGCCGATTGCGGACAGACCGTAACCTACGAGGTTGAGATTGCCTTCCATTTTTTTCCTTTCAAGATGCCACCCATGTGGCAGGTTGTTTGGTTTACTTCAATCCCCATCAGGGGAAGTTTTGGGAGCCTAGTGGCTGTCGGCGTGCAGGGCGCCTTCGATGTAGATCGCGGTCAACAGAGTGAACACGTATGCCTGCAGGGCCATGATCAAAGCTTCGAGCATGTACATGGCGATGGCGCCTACCAGGACCAGGACCGAGGTTCCCTTGAGCAGGATGTTCTCCTGCATTACCAGGTACTCGATGCCGGAGCCGGCAAGCATCACGATCAAGTGGCCAGCCAGCATGGTTGCGAACAGACGGAGGCTGTGCGTGACGGGCCGGACCAGGAAGTTGGAGATGATCTCGATCGGAACAACGATCGGGAGGATGTACCACGGCACGCCGGAGGGAACCGTGGCGAGCTTGAAGTACTTCAGGCCGTTCTTCTTGATGCCGATGATGATCCAGGTGAAGTACACGATGCCGGCCAGCACATAGGCGCCGCCAACATGTGAGAAGCTCGGGAGCTGGATCAGCGGGATAGCACCATAGATGTTGTTCACCAGAATGAAGAAGAACAAGCTGAACAGCAGCGGGACGTACTTCATGAAGTCCTTGCCGCCGATGATGTCCTTGGCGATGCTGTTGCGGACGAAGCCGTAGGCCATTTCGCCTGCGAACTGCAGCTTGCCGGGAACCAGCTGCTGCTTACGAGCAGCGAGGATGAAGAATGTAGCGATAATGACGACCGAAAGGATCACCAGCAACATCTGCTTGGAGAAGCCATCGTACGCACCCCAAGGCAGGATTGCCGGCAGGTGCATTTCGTCGATTCCGGGTGGGGTGAATGACCCCGAATCCTGGGCGGGGAGCGCAAGCGCGATCAACGCGTTTCCTCTCTGCTGTGTCCATCATTGGGCATTGGTTGGAATCCGGACGCGTTGGACGCATCTGTAATCCATGTGAAATTATTTGGCATTACTGTCCCCGTCCGTGGACGGACCGCTGTCTGCGTTGCTCTCGCCAGAAGAGGAGCTTTGCCTGGTGAGGCCGTGCATATGGGAAAGATAGAACCCTCCTGCGGCTCCCAGCAGAGCGCCAAGGAGCACAATCCAGCGGGTCCCCCACAGATTATCCAGGCCCCAGCCTATCAAACTCCAGACAATGATCCCGCCAATGATATAGCTGAAGACAGCGATGCCGGCGTTGTATCCGCCGTCGTTTCCGGCTTCGGCAGATTCATTGTGGTTGGCAGTTTGCCGGGCATTGGCAGCCGGGCGTGAATAACGCTTACGCGGAGACATCCGGGCCACCCTTCGGTTCTGCGGGATCGTTGTAGATCTGGAGACGGGCCTTGCTGAACGCGTAGATCTCCGCGGCCTGCCAGAAGACGACTGAAACAACCGCCCCAATGAGGAACCACCGGCCTTGGAGCCAGTCCGGCTTATCAAGTACAAACAGCACTACGGCGAATCCGATGACTTTGATGAAGTAAGTCGCAACAAAGAGTCCGATTGCACCGGAAGGATTGTTCCGGCCTACGAAATGGCCAATCAGGAGACTGATGCCAAAGAACAGCATAACCAGCATGGCACCGAGTGCAGCCGAGAGTGCGCTCTGCCCGCCAGCCACGACGGTCGCAATGACGCAGGTGACGGAAGTGGCCGCCAGAGCAGCAAGGGCGCTGAAATAAAGCAGCCGGAGCCAGAGGTTGGTTGTCTCACCGGAAACTCCAACACCACGTTTACCGGACGGGCGTCCGGTTTCGGCGTTGGATGTCATGGGGATACCAATCCTCGTGGCACAGGTGCCATATTCTCAAAGTGGGGTTACGGGCGAGTGACTGTCCGCAGAAAGAATTCTACATGAGATAGAACTGTGACCATAACCGGCCGTCACATCTACTCCCCCGGCCGCGTCGAGTTCCGGGTGAAGTAGGGCCATGCCGTCACGGCGGCCATGACGAGCGCTGCGGCAATGACCACGATGAGCACGATTTGCCACGGGAACACGGCAAAGGCGACGCCGCCGAACGCAAGAATGCAGGTCCACACATAAAGCATGACGACGGCGCTGCGGTGCGAGTATCCGAGGTCCACCAGCTTGTGGTGGAGGTGCCCCCGGTCAGCCGACCAGGGCGATTGACCCCTGGCTGTCCTGCGGACAACGGCCATCCCCAAATCAAGGAGGGGAAGGGACAACACCGCGAAGGGCAGCAAGATGGGAACGATGGTGGGGATACCGTTGGCGCGGTCGTAGAGACCGGAGCTGATCTGTCCCGTGGCTACAACGCCGGCGGAAGCCATCAGCAAGCCAATAAGCATGGCTCCCGAGTCGCCCATAAAGATCTTTGCCGGAAACCAGTTGTGTGGCAGGAATCCGATGCAGCTGCCCACGAGGATGGCCATCAGGAGCGTCGCGAGGTCTGAGTTGTCAGTGGATGGGTTGTTCCTGTGAACCCAATAGGCGGTGAGGAAGAACGCTCCCCCGCCAATGATGGCGACTCCGGCTGCCAGTCCGTCCAGTCCGTCGATGAAGTTGACGGCATTCATGGTGGTGACAATGAGTCCGGCGGTAAGCACAATCTGGACTGCTTCGGATTCAAGGAAGATCGGCTCCGGGATAAAGGGCACCACAGACATCCGCACACCCCAGATAGCCACGATGAAGGCTGCTGCTGCCTGGCCCAGGAGCTTGATCCACCAGCGGATGTCGAGGATGTCGTCGGCGACTCCCACCGCGACGATCACAACGGCACCAGCGAGAATTCCCCAGGGAGCATCGTTGTGTCTGAAGATGTCCTTGACGAAGAAGGAATTGCTCGCAACCACCAACGCAGCGAAGAAGCCCACAAAGATGCCAAGGCCGCCGAGTTTGGAGATCAGGGCTGAATGCATGTCGCGGCTACGGATGGGTTGGTACAAGCGCAGCTTGTTTCCCACGACCCGCGCACCCCACGTCCCGGCATACGAAACAACTGCAGCGGTGAGGGCCATCAGCATGTACATAATCATGACGCGGCCCCGAACGGAAGCCTGCACACCACAGGGGAAGAACGGATCATCGAATGCAGCCGGCGGGTTTGAATGCCGTCTGGTTGTGGGCAGCTCAAGGTGTGGAATTCTGTCTTTGGATAAATGGAACTACTCCGTCGCCATGCCTGCACCGGCTGTGCCGAATGTTGCGGGATTTCTGTGGACTCTAGTCACGATACTAATGCCAATGGCCGTGACCACCCTGTGATGCAGCCGCCAAGCTCCACCGTGTTTTGGTGGGGCTTGGCGGCGTAGATGCTACCTGACGGGCTCTTGGACGTTACGCAATACGTAGATCCCTTCGAGCACCTGGGCATTGGAGCGCGGAGCTTTCAGGCTGTGCCGCAGGCCCTTCAAAAGCCCGGCGAACAGCACCTTGCGATTTGGAGAGGCGGCAATCGTGCGGGTCCAGTTGCGCAGCGAAGCGCCGGTAAACAGGATCTTTTCCCACGGCGCCAGGGCATTCGATCTGGTATAAACCCAGAGCTTGTTCCGCACTTCGTAGTAGAAGCGCGGGCCGGGATCCGCTCCAGCATCACCAAAGACCTTCGTGTGGTGGTTGGCCACCGATGCGTCGGTAGTCAGTGCGATCCCGCGGCGGGAAATCCTCGCGGTGTATTCAAGGTCATCATTCCAGATGAAGTAGTCGGCAATCGGCAGGCCATGCTGTTTAATTTCTTCAGCACGTATCAGCACCGACACGAAGGAAGCACTCCGGATCTGGGTAGCCCCCAGACGGGCAGCAACGCTGCGCTCGGCCTCGCTCGCTCCCATCCGCGGCCGCATACGGTTCATTGGGTGGTCGCGGCCGTCAGTCCACACAACACGGCTTGCGATGAAGGCCGGGGCCTCTCCCGTTTCCTGCAGGTAGGACTCAGAGACGTCCAATGCTTCATGAAGGGCATTCGGCTGCGGTTCCGTATCGTCGTCCATGATCCACACGTGGTCAGCCCCGTGATCCAGTACGGCCCGTTCCATCCCGACAACGAACCCACCGGCACCGCCAACGTTCACGTTCAAGGTGACCACATCAGTGGTCACCGGGCTTTGGTACTGCTGGAGGAACTCTGCGGTTCCGTCCGTCGAAGCGTTGTCAACGATGACCACGGCGTCCGGTACCCGGGTACCTGCAACAATGCCCTCCAAAGTCGTCTGGAGGAGTGCACGCCGGTTATAGGTCACTACAACAGCGACCACGACAGGGTGGGACGTCATTTACTTGCCTTTGGTCTTGGATGGTTGGAAACGGCGCCGAATCAGCAGGCCTGCCAGCTTCCAAGGTTCAACGAAAACTCTGTAGGCCACGCGGCCTGGGTGAAGGACGAGCCGCCATGCCCATTCGAGCCCCAAGCGCCCAAGCCAGCGTGGCGCCAGTCTTTGGATGCCCGCGACTTGTTCAATGGCACCGCCGACGGCGCAATAAAGGGCAGAGGGCAACTGCGGGAGCGCGCGATGAAGGACTGTTTCCTGCAACGGCATCCCAAGTCCGAGCAGGACCAGTTGCGGACGGAAATCGGTCAGCCAGTTTACAACCGCGTCCTCAAGGGCGCTGTCCCACCCCTCACCAGGCATTCCATCCACCGTGGCACCGGGAATGATGGAGCGCAGCCGGGCAACTGCTTTGGTATTGGCGACCCGTCCGGCACCGACTACGGCGACACGTTTCAGACCGCTGACCTTACCCAGCTCCGGGATCCAGTCCATGGAACCGAGCCGGTAGGCCATGGTTCCCTCACCCAGCGCCTGGAGTTGATGCTTGTGGGCGAGTCCCCAAAGCATCGCAACGGGAGCACCGTCCAGTAGGACGATCGAACTGTCGTCGTACACGGAACGGACGTCCGGGCGAGAATGAAGCAACGTAATGCTGTGAAGATTATGCCCAAGGACTGTGGCTGTTGTCCCGGCTGCGATAAGCCCGCCCATCGCTTGCATTAGCTCATCGACGCGCATCGGAGTGGCGTCGACGTCAAGGACGGGGACGCGTTGGCGCTCCGGGATCATTCGGGCTTGGCTTCGCTTGAGGCCTCTGGCTTCACTGATTCCGGGGTTGAATCCACGACGGCGGCCTCAACGGCACGCACGTCGTCGGCAACAGCGTCGTCGGCAACAGCGTCGTCGGCAACAGCGTCGTCGGCAACAGTAGTTCCTGCGTCAGGCGCCTCCGCAGGAGTGGTTTCACCAATTCCCAGAATCGAGGGAACGATCTCCCGGAGCCGCTCCAACCCTATGGCTCCTTGGCGCACTACCCGGAACGGGGTTGACGTGGCATCAACGATCGTGGAGGGCAGGGCAGCAGTCCCCTTGGTGGGACGGAAGCCGCCTTCAAGGTAGACCTCTACGGACTCTGCCAATTGGAGTCGTGCCTCCGAGGCCGTCTGTGCCGCTTCCTGGCCCGTCCGGTTGGCGGAGGAAACCGCCAACGGACCTGTGAGCCCCAGGAGTTCCAAGGCTATCTGGTCATCGGGCATCCTGAGGGCGACGGTGCCCTTGGTTTCGCCGAGGTCCCAGTCCAAAGACGGCTGCGCATGCAGGATCAGCGTCAGGCCACCAGGCCAGAAGGCCTGTGCCAGCGCCCGGGCATCCGCCGGGACATCAGTAGCCAGCCCGTCAAGGGCGTTGACCCGGGGTATCAGGACCGGAGGCGGCATCTGCCGGCTACGCCCCTTGGAGGCCAGCAACATGGTCACAGCCAACGGCGAAAAGGCATCCGCGGCAATGCCGTAGACGGTGTCCGTCGGCAGCACGATGCACTTCTTTTCGCTGATGGCGCGCTGAGCATGCTGAAGCCCCTCAGTCCGCTGGTCATCGGAAGTGCAGTTATAGGTTGTGGTCACATCGCTATTCTTTCACTCATCAGGAGTCGGGCTTGCCAGGACAGCGCTGGTGGCACGTTCCTTGCCGTTCAGGTCATAGTGCGTGGTGACGTCTTTCCAACGTCCCGTTCGTTGCAGCATGCCGGCGATCCAACCGGCTTGGACTTCCGCATGTTCCATCACGAAGTACCCCCCCGGCTTAAGGAGGCGGGCCGCTGAGGCCGCTGCCGCCGTCGGAAGTTCCATGCCGTCCGCTCCCCCACCGTACAGTGCCTCCGGCGGATCGTGGAGGGCCACTTCCGGCTCTGTCGGGATAGCTTCGGCCGGGACGTACGGCGGGTTGGATACGACGACGTCGAAAGTCCCGTTGTGCGCGGGGAGGGCATCCCGCAGATCGCCCTCAATGAGAATCACGCCCAAGGGCGCAAGGTTCCTGGTGGCCCAGGCATGCGCGAACTTACTGTATTCCACAGCATGGACCTCAGCGCCCGGAACCTCATACGCGATGGAACCGGCGATTGCACCGGATCCGGTGCCAAGGTCCACCACCTTGGGTTTCGGCATTTCAGCGATGTGATCAATGACCAGCTGCACCACCGACTCCGTTTCAGGACGCGGAATGAAGACGCCCGGACCCACCTGTAACGCCAGGTGTCGGAAATATGCGACGCCGGTGATGTGCTGAAGGGGGACGCGAGCAGCGCGTTCCTCCACCAGTTCCCGGTAGCCTTCCGGAGCGGGAGTGTCGCCGAGCAACATGGCACGTAGGCGGCCAAGGCCAACACCTAGCAGGTGTTCGGCAAGTAATTCGGCGTCAACACGCGGGCTGGGCACACCGGCGCCGGATAAGACGGCAGTAGCCTCGCAAACAGCGTCCGCGAGGCTCTGGCCTTGGTGAAACGTCATGGATGAACTCTGCTGTGGTTGTAGTCCGGCCGCGCTATTCGCCGATGGCGTCCAGGCGCGCCTGCTCGTCAGCTTCAATGGCCGACTGGATTACTGGCTCAAGATCGCCGTTCATCACCGCGTCAAGGTTGTACGCCTTGTAGCCGGTACGATGGTCCGCAATACGGTTTTCCGGGAAGTTGTAGGTGCGGATGCGCTCCGAACGGTCCATGGTGCGAATCTGCGACTTGCGCTGTTCGGAGTTGGCGGCGTCAATCTGTTCCTGCTGGTGGGCCAGAAGACGCGCACGGAGAACCCGCATACCGGCTTCACGGTTCTGCAGCTGCGACTTTTCGTTCTGCATGGCCACAACAATGCCCGTAGGCAAGTGGGTAATGCGGACGGCCGAGTCAGTGGTGTTCACGGACTGTCCACCCGGACCGGATGAACGGTAAACATCGATCTTGAGGTCGTTCTGGCTAATCTCAAGTTCTTCGGGCTCATCAACTTCAGGGAGCACCAGCACACCGGCGGCCGACGTGTGGATGCGGCCCTGCGACTCAGTGACGGGAACCCGCTGGACGCGGTGCACGCCGCCTTCAAATTTCAACCGGGCGAAGACTCCCTGTGCAGGATCGTTCGAGTTGCCCTTAATGGCCACGGCAACGTCTTTGTAGCCACCAAGATCGGATTCGGTGGCGGAGATCATTTCAGTCTTCCAGCCCCGCGACTCGGCGTAGCGCATGTACATCCGCAGAAGGTCGCCAGCGAACAGTGCAGCTTCGTCGCCACCTTCGCCGCCCTTGACTTCAAGGATCACGTTGCGGGCATCGTCCGGATCACGAGGGATCAGCAGACGGCGGAGCCGCTCCTGTGCCGCCGGAATCTGCTCCTCCAACTGCACAACTTCTGCAGCGAATTCCGGATCCTCGTCTGCCATCTCTTTGGCAGCTTCCAAGTCATCATTGAGCCCGCGCCATTTGTTGTACGCCTCCACAATGCCCTGAAGCTGAGCAGACCGACGCCCCAACTTCCTGGCAGCGGACTGATCGGCATAAACGGCAGGATCACTCAACTGCGCCTGAATAGCAGCATGCTCATCCAGCAATCCCTGTACGGACTCAAACATTTTCAAACCTCTTTCGACTCGCAGACAAGTCTAGTTGCGACGATTGGTGTCTTAACGACCAACCGCTCAAATAAGCCGGCCAGCGAAGGTGACGGCAACGCCCAAGGTGACCTGACCGCCGTCGAGTAATTTTGCCGGCCCGCGACAGGCGAGCCGAAAACGGAACGAGCCGCTGGTTCTGCTGCCCCGGGAGTGGCTTCGGGCCTGCCGGAGCGTGGTGGCCAAGTCCGTAAGGACCTGGCCACCACGCGTAGGGGCGGGGGCAGCAGAATCAGCGGCTCAGTAAAGCAGCTATTTGTCGTTGTCCGACTTCGCTCCGAGCGTCGTCTTCTGAACCTGCATGAGGAACTCGACGTTGCTCTGCGTCTCCCGGATCTTGTTGGTCAGCAGCTCAAGGCTCTGCTGCTGCTCCAGCCCGGAAAGGACGCGGCGCAGCTTCCACATGATCTTGACTTCTTCAGGCGAGAGGAGGTTCTCTTCGCGACGGGTACCGGACGCGTTGACGTCCACGGCCGGGAAGATGCGCTTGTCTGCCAACTGGCGGGACAGGCGAAGCTCCATGTTGCCGGTGCCCTTGAACTCTTCGAAGATGACTTCGTCCATCTTGGAGCCGGTCTCGACGAGCGCGGTAGCAAGGATGGTAAGTGAGCCACCGTTTTCGATGTTGCGGGCTGCACCGAAGAAGCGCTTGGGCGGGTACAGCGCTGCGGAGTCCACACCACCGGACAGGATGCGGCCTGAGGCCGGTGCTGCCAGGTTGTAGGCGCGGCCCAGACGTGTCATGGAGTCCAGGAGGACCACCACGTCCATGCCCATTTCCACGAGGCGCTTGGCGCGTTCAATGGAGAGCTCGGCAACGGTGGTGTGGTCGTCTGCGGGACGGTCGAAGGTGGAGGCGATGACCTCACCCTTGACGGTGCGCTGCATGTCCGTGACTTCTTCGGGACGTTCATCAACCAACACCATCATGAGGTGAACCTCAGGGTTGTTGGTGGTGATTGCGTTCGCGATGGACTGCAGGATGAGCGTCTTGCCGGCCTTCGGCGGGGAGACGATCAGGCCACGCTGGCCCTTGCCGATCGGGGCCACGAGGTCAATGACACGCGGACCGATCTTCTTGGGATCCGTCTCGAGGCGCAGGCGTTCGGATGGGTACAGCGGTACGAGCTTGGCGAACTCGACGCGATCCTTGAGTTCTTCAGGAGTCTTGCCGTTGACAGAGGTGACGCGGACGAGTGCGTTGAACTTCTGGCGGGCAGACTGCTGGCTGCGGTCTTCACCGTCCCTCGGTGCACGGATGGCGCCGACCACGGCATCGCCCTTGCGGAGGTTGTACTTCTTGACCTGCGCCAGGGAAACGTAGACGTCGTTGGCACCGGGGAGGTATCCGGAGGTCCGGATGAACGCGTAGTTCTCCAGGACGTCCAGGATGCCGGCTACGGGCAGAAGGACGTCGTCCTCGGTGACCTCGACGTCGTCAACGTCCGGTCCCTGAGCGCGGCCACGGCGACGCTCGTTGCGGTCGCGGAAGCGGTCGCTGCGGGTGTTTCCATCACGGCTGTCCTGACCACCACGGCGGTCGCTTCGGTCGTTCTGCTCATTGCGGTCACGACGGTTGCGGCGGTTCCGGCGGTTGCCGGTGTCGTCGCCGTCGTTGTTGTCTTCACGGCGTCCGCGGGTGTTGTCGCGACGTTCGCGCTGCTGGTCGCCCGAGTCGGACTGTTCGCGCTGTTCCGTGCGGTCAGCACGCTGCTCACGCTGTTCCGTGCGGCCAGCACGCTGTTCACGCTGTTCCGTACGGTCAGCACCCTGCTCACGCTGTTCCGTACGCTGCTCTGCTGCTGGTGCCTCTGCTGCTTCGGCAGGTGCCGCTGCTGCTTCGCCGCGGCGACGGTTACGAGTACGAGGCTGGCGACGCTCAGTGGTGGCCTCGCCGGTCTCGACGACAGCCGGGGCTTCAACAATTGGTTCGGCTGCGGTCTCGGCCGGCGCAGCAGCGGCTTCAGCGGCCGCTACTACTCCATCGCTGGTGGCCCGACGGCTACGACCACGACCACGGCCGCGGGGTGCTTCCTGGGCGGGGGCCTCGGCAGCTACGTCAGCAGGTGCACTGCTTTCAGGAGCGGCCTTAGGCTCTGCGGCCCGGGCTTCCTTGGCCGCAGTTGCCTTCGCCGTACTGGCTTTGGCGGGTGCCTTGGCGGTGGAGGTGCCGGCACGGTGGGCGGAGATGGCCGTGACCAAATCCCCCTTGCGCATACGGGACCCCCCGGAAATGCCCAGCTGGCTCGCAAGAGCCTGAAGCTGAGCGAGCTTAAGGCCTGCCAGACCGCTGCTCTTGGTGGTTGCTGCAGTTGACGAATCAGCAGCAGAAGATGTTGTGTCCACAGCTGAATCCAGCTCAGTGGTTTCTGTCACGAAGGATCCTTCCCCCTCGACGGCGTCCAGAGCGAGAGCTGGACGCGATGATTTGTTCTGGGCTGCAGTTCAGATCTGCAGCCGGTGATTTGGGCCGTGCCTGATGGATTGTGGCCAACAGGGCCGGATACTGATCGTCATCACTGGATCCAGTTGCCCGGACAGCCGGCGTAGTGTTCAGGAAACAGAGAGATTTCTGCGGCACCTGAGACAGGCCGAAAGAGACGACACCACCAACGTTGGCACAGTTGACGAAAGGTACGGCAAAACACCGAGATCCAAAATCAGGGAACTGCCCGCAGCTTTACCGGCGGTGCACTTCCACTCTAGCACCTTGATCGTCTACAGCCAGCGTCATCACACGCCAACCGATGTCGGGTGTGTTGTCCGCCGTGAACCTACCGATGAATTCGACGGTAGCGGCAGCTTCCTCAGCACCGTTGGCCAACACCATCACTGTGGGACCTGCACCGGAGACAACCGCTGCATGGCCGGCAGACCGAAGCGACGCGATGAGGTCGGCACTGGGACGCATGGCTTGGGCGCGATAGCTCTGGTGTAGATAATCCTCCGTGCCGGGCAACAACAACGTGGGATCAGCAGTGAGCGCGTGAATCAACAAGGCTGCACGTCCGGAATTCATTGCTGCCGCATGATGTCCAACGGATGCCGGGAGCAATCCGCGTGCAGTCTCCGTGGACAGTTCGTAGTCCGGGACTGCCACGACGGGAATAACCGACCGCGCGACGTCAGCGCGTGTGGTGCTGTACTGCTCGCTGTCCTGCCACGACAGCGCCAGTCCGCCGAAAATGGCGGGTGCGACGTTGTCCGGGTGGCCTTCCATCTCGCTGGTCAACTGCAGGATCCAATCGCGGTCTTGCCGGAATTCGGAGGGGACAAGCGCGTTGGCGGCAGTTACGGCTGCAACCACAGCCGATGCTGATGATCCCAGGCCCCTGCCGTGCGGGTTGACGTTGTCCGCGGTGATTTTCAGGCCGGAGTGCTGGAATCCAAGCCGATTCAACGCAAGGTCAATGGCCCGAATCACCAGATGGCTGGCGTCACGTGGAAGGGAGTCAGCACCCTCACCGGAGAGCTCGAACTCGAGCTCCCCGGTGCTGAGGGTTTCCACCGTCAAGGTGTCGTAAATCGACAGGGCCAAGCCGAGGCTGTCGTAACCGGGCCCCAGGTTGGCACTCGTACCAGGGACCTTGACGGTCAGCCGCTGACCTGCCGCGACAAGTGCACGATCGGTCGCGGTGGGCTGCGTTGATTCCACTCTTAGTTTTCTTCCAGTCCCAGTTCTGCGGCAACGGTGACGACGTCGTTTGGCACCTTGACTGGCTGGACATCGCTGCCGTCCTCAGTGCGGAGCGCCCACTGCGGGTCCTTGAGACCATGACCGGTGACCGTGATGACGATGGTTTTGCCGGACGGAACCTCGCCTGCGGCGTGCTTCTTGATCAAGCCTGCGACACCGGCAGCGGAACCAGGTTCAACGAAGACGCCTTCCTTGGAAGAAAGCCAGCGGTGGGCAGCAAGGATCTCGTCGTCGGTGACAGCCTCAATCAATCCGCCTGATTCGTCACGGGCCGCAACTGCGGTCTCCCATGAGGCCGGGTTACCGATGCGGATGGCAGTGGCGATCGTGTCGGGCTCGGTAATGGGGTGCCCTGCAACGAACGGCGCGGCACCTGCAGCTTGGAAGCCCCACATGACGGGTGTCTTGGTGGAAACAGCCGGGAGTGTTCCGTTGGCCGTCTCGAACGGCGCGGAATACTCCTTGTAACCCTTCCAGTAGGCGCTGATGTTGCCCGCGTTGCCCACTGGCAGTACGTGGATGTCGGGGGCATCGCCCAGTGTGTCCACAACTTCGAAGGCGCCGGTCTTCTGGCCCTGGATGCGAGCCGGGTTGACTGAGTTCACCAGGAACACCGGGTAGGCTTCCCCGAGCTTTCGAGCGATGTCCAGGCAGTTGTCGAAGTTACCGTCTACCTGGAGCAGGGTGGCACCGTGGGCGATAGCCTGGCTCAGCTTGCCCATGGAGATCTTGCCTTCGGGTACCAGCACCGCACACTTGAGGCCTGCGGCTGTGGCGTAGGCAGCAGCTGAGGCGGAGGTGTTGCCGGTGGAGGCGCAGACGACAGCTTTGGCACCGGCCTCGACAGCAGCTGTCATGGCCATCGTCATGCCACGGTCTTTGAACGAACCCGTGGGGTTCATACCTTCGACCTTCAGGTAAACCTCGGAGCCGGTCAGCTCTGAAAGCTTCTGCGCGTGGACCAGAGGCGTGCCGCCCTCGCCCAGGGTGATGACCTTGGTGGCTTCCGTTACAGGCAAACGATCAGCGTATTCGCGGATTACTCCGCGCCATTGGTGAGCCACTTAGACCCCTTCTACCCGGAGTACGGATGTTACGGAATTGATGACGTCCAGGCCCTTCACGGCCTCGACGGTTGCCGCGAGTGCGGCTTCGGACGCACGGTGCGTCACGATTTTCAGCTCGGCCGACTCAACGTTCGAGGCGGAGTCGCGGTGGATCGTCTGACGCATGATTTCGATGGAAACGCCGTTCTCCGCAAAGATGTGCGCGATCCGGGCCAGCACGCCGGCTTGGTCAGCGACGTCCAGGCCGATGTAGTAGCTGGTGGTGGACGCATCGATGGCCAGCGCCGGAACGTGGCCCGTGGTGGTCTCCGTCCGGCCGGGGCCGCCCAGGACCAAGCGCCGTGCGGCAGAGACAAGGTCACCCAGCACGGCGGATGCGGTGGGCGTTCCACCTGCACCCTGGCCATAGAACATCAGTTCGCCGGCGTTTTCCGCTTCAATGAAGACAGCGTTGAAGGCACCACGGACAGCAGCCAGCGGGTGTTCGCGCGGCAGGAGTGTGGGGTGGACGCGCACGGAAATGCCGCTGCCGTTGTCCGAGGCGTCGATCTTCTCGGCGATCGCGAGCAGCTTGATGACAAAGCCGGCTTCCTTGGCGGAGGCGATGTCCGCAGCGCTGACCTTGGTGATGCCTTCGCAATAGACATCATCCAGCGAGAAGCGCGTGTGGAAGGACAGGGATGCAAGGATCGCTGCCTTCGCTGCAGCGTCGTGGCCTTCGACGTCGGCTGTGGGGTCGGCTTCGGCATATCCAAGGCGCTGGGCTTCGGCGAGGGCGTCGGAGAACTGCGCACCTGTGGTGTCCATCTGGTCAAGGATGAAGTTGGTGGTGCCGTTGACGATGCCCAGGACCCGGGTGATGCGGTCGCCGGACAGGCTGTCGCGGATAGGGCGCAGGATAGGGATCGCACCGGCGACGGCGGCCTCGTAGGACAGCTGGACGCCGGCCTTGTCTGCCTCTTCGTAGAGTGTGGGGCCGTCCTGTGCGAGCAGTGCCTTGTTGCCGGTGACAACGCATGCGCCGTTCTGGATGGCCGTCAGGATCAGCGAACGGGCAGGCTCGATGCCGCCCATGAGTTCAATGACGAGGTCTGCGTCCTTGACCAAGGTATCGGCATCCGTGGTGAAAAGTTCGCGCGGCAGTTCGACGTCGCGCGGGGAATCGATATTGCGCACGGCGATGCCGGAAAGTTCCAAGCGGGCTCCGCTGCGTGCTGCGAGGGCCTCGGCGTCGTCAATGAGAATCCGCGCAACCTGGGCCCCAACGTTGCCACAGCCCAGCAGGGCCACCTTCAAGGTTTGCACTTCAGACATTCGCCACTCCCATGTCGCGGTTCAAGAGATCTTCTTCGGTTTCCCCGCGGACAATCAGCCGGGCGGCTCCGTCGCGTACAGCGACAACGCCAGGCCGGGCCAGGTAGTTGTAATTGCTGGAGAGGGCCCAGCAGTAGGCGCCGGTACCCGGTACTGCGAGCAAATCACCGGCTGCCACGTCCGCGGGCAGATATACATCTCTAACAACTATGTCGCCACTCTCGCAATGTTTGCCCACTACTCGGGACAGCTGCGGAGCCGCTGACGAGTCCCGGGAGGCCAAAACTGCCGAATAATCCGCGTCGTAAAGCACCGGGCGCGCGTTGTCGCTCATCCCGCCGTCCACCGACACATAGCGGCGCGGATACGTAACGTTGTTCTCCCCTTCTTCGCCCTCGTTGGCATCGACACGGACGGTTTTGAGTGTGCCAACTTCATAAAGCGTGAACGTGGTGCTGCCCACGATGGCACGTCCGGGTTCAATCGAGATGCGCGGTGGAGTGATGTCCAGTTCAGCGCACTTGGAACGCACGACGGCGGCCATCGCCTGCGCGATTTCGGCCGGGGGCCGGGGTGTATCCACCGGGGTGTAAGCGATTCCGTAGCCGCCGCCCAAGTCCAGTTCGGGCATGACGATGGAGTACTTGGCCTGCATGGCTGCCAGGAAGCCCAGTAGCTTCTCCGCTGCAAGAGCAAAGCCGTCGGGCTCAAAGATCTGTGAGCCGATATGGCAGTGCAGTCCCAAGAGCTCGATGCTGGCGTAGGTGGTTGCCGCAGCCACCGCTTCCTCGGCTGCGGACAGGCCTGCTTCATCGGTTGTGTCCCCGGCCATGGAGAGGCCAAACTTTTGGTCCTCGTGTGCCGTGGCAATGAACTCATGGGTGTGGGCGTGCACGCCGGGGGTCAGCCGGAGCATGACCTTGGCAGTTCCGCCGCGGCTGGAGGCAATCTTGGCTACCCGCTCCAGTTCATCGAGGCTGTCCACCACGATTCGGCCGACCTTCATGTCCAACGCGCGCTTGATCTCGGCATCGGACTTGTTGTTGCCGTGCAGACCGAGATTTGGCCCTTCAATTCCTGCACGGGCGGCAACAGCCAGCTCGCCGCCCGAACAAGTGTCCAAGCGGAGGCCTTCCTCGGAAACCCAACTGGCTACTGCAGTGCACAGGAACGACTTCCCGGCGTAGTAGACGTCCACTCCCCCACAAATATCGTCGAAGGCGGAATCAAAGGCGTCTTTGAACGCCCGTGCGCGGGAACGGAAATCCGATTCACTCATGACGAACAGTGGAGTTCCGTACTGTTCCTTGAGCTCGCTGACGGACACGCCGTCAATGGTGACCTCACCGGCGTCGTTCTTCTCAACGCCGGCCGCCCACATGGGTGCCTGCAAGGCATTGAGGTCTTCGGGAACAGCCAACCATTCGGGTGCGAGCGGAGAAGCGTGTGTAGCGTTCGTGGTCATTTCCCTACATCCGTTCCGGCGCAGAAACGCCCAGCAGTTCGAGTCCGTTGGCCAGCACTTGGCTGGTGGCGTCGTTCAGCCACAGACGCGTGCGGTTGACGTCCTGTACTGGCTCGTCCCCTTGCGGCGAGACGCGGCAAGCGTCGTACCAGCGGTGATAGGCACCGGCGATGACTTCGAGGTGGCGTGCCACCCGGTGCGGCTCACGCAGTTCTGCAGCCTTTGCCACGATGGACGGGTAGCTGCCGAGGTAGGAGAGCAATTCGTTTTCCGTGGCGTGGTCCAGGAGCGATGCGTCAAAGACGGAACGCTCCACCCCGGCCTCGGCAGCATTGCGTGCTGTGCCGCGGGAGCGTGCGTGCGCATACTGCACGTAGAACACCGGGTTCTCATTGCTGTGTTTCTTCAGCAGTTCGGGATCCAGGGTCAGCGGCGAGTCAGCCGGGAAACGGGCCAGGGAATACCTGACGGCATCCTTGCCGAGCCACGAAATAAGGTCCTTGAGCTCGATGATGTTACCGGCACGCTTGGATAGCTTGGCGCCATTCACGGACACAAGCTGGCCGATGAGGACCTCAATGTTGACCTCGGGATCATCGCCCGCGCAGGCTGCGATGGCTTTCAAACGGTTGATGTATCCGTGATGGTCCGCACCGAGCAGGTAGATCTTCTCCGTGAAGCCGCGGTCCTTCTTTGAGAGGTAGTACGCGGCGTCCGCAGCGAAGTACGTAGGTTCACCATTGGCGCGGATCATTACACGGTCTTTGTCGTCACCGAAGTCTGTGGTGCGCAACCAGACGGCACCGCCGTCGTCGAAAACGTGGCCTTGCTCGCGAAGGCGGGCGACGGCCGACTCAATCGCACCGGCGTCATGCAATTCCTTTTCGGAGAAGAAGACATCAAACTCGACGCCAAACTCAGCCAAAGTGGTTTTGATGTCTGCCATCTGTGCCTGGTAGGCAGCGGCCCGGATAACAGGCAGGGCTGCCTCATCCGTCAACTCGCGGATATCCGGATGGGCCCTCAGGACTTCGTCACCAAGCTCACGGATGTACTCGCCCGGGTAGCCACCCTCAGGCACGCCACGTCCGTGAAGGCGGGAGAGGACCGAGTTGGCGAAGACGTTCATCTGCGAGCCGGCGTCGTTGATGTAGTACTCGGCGGTGACGTTAGCGCCGGAGGCCCGCAGAACACGGGCAATGGCATCTCCCAAGGCGGCCCAGCGAGTGTGCCCGATGTGCAACGGACCGGTGGGATTCGCGGAAACGAACTCCATGTTGACCACGCGCCCCGCGAGCGCCTGGTTGGTGCCGTAGTTGCTTCCAGCCTCAACAATTGCCTTGGCGAGGGCGCCGGCTGTGGCAGCATCCACAGTGATGTTCAGAAAGCCCGGACCGGCGATTTCCACTCCGGTAACGCCAGGAATGCCCTGGAGATGGTTGCTGAGGATTCCTGCGAATTCGCGTGGATTCATGCCGGCCTGCTTGGAGAGCTGCAGGGCGATGTTGGTGGCCCAGTCGCCATGATCCCGGTTCTTGGGTCGCTCCACTCGCACGGCCTCGGGCACGACGGATTCCGTCAGGGCGATTTCGCCGGTGGAGACGGCGTTCTTAAGGCAGGCGGATATGGCAGCGGAGAGTTCTTCGGGAGTCACGCTTCTAGCCTACCGGGGGCCCGCAAAGTCGCGGAATTGAGGACCGCGTATGTGGATACTGTCACCACAGTCCACTCACAGGAACGGATACCCGACGCCACAGGCTGAACCATTACGCTGAATTCAACGTTGTGAACACGTAGGAGGTGGCCTCGTTGGTCATCCCGGCACACGCATTATCCCTTGACGAAAAATGACCATTGACGAATTCTTGTCCAGTTGAAACGAGCAGAACCATGACTACGCCACTCCGCAAGAGCATCTACGTTGGTTTCGCCGGCCTCTCCATCATCGGAACAGCCGCTGCATGCGCCCCCACAACCGAAGCCCCCGCAACCCAAACCACCTCTACCCAGGATGGCGGCGGGGCCACTGCCAGCAGTCCTTCGTCGGCAAGCACGTCATCGTCAACGGCAGTGGCTTCCACCGGCGCTTCCGCCTACAAGGACGGAACCTACAGCTCGGACGGCACATACACTTCGCCCAATGGCCAGGAAACGGTGGGTGTTGAGCTGACGCTTGCAGCCGACAAGGTTTCTGCGGTCAAAATCACGGTTCACCCTTCCAATCCCAATACCAGGAAGTTCCAGGGCGAGTTCGCCAGCGGCATCGCCGCACAGATCGTGGGCAAGGACATAGACGAACTCAACGTCTCCAAGGTGGCTGGCTCTTCACTGACTTCCGGTGGCTTCAACGAAGCCTTGGAACAGATCAAGTCCCAGGCCAAGTAGCAGTCATGCCGCACCCTGGCTGGAGCACCTTCCGCTTCGAAGGGATCGGTACGCAGTGGGAGATATCGACGCCGGACAGTTTGGTTGACGCTGTCCGGCGCGAACTGCTTGGGACGGTCGCGGAATACGACAAAACGTGGTCGCGGTTCAGGCCGGATTCCTTGGTGTCCGGCCTTTCCCGTTATGCAGGCAGGATTATCCTGCCGGGGCATGCCGTCGGCCTCCAAGAGGTCTATTCCGCGCTGTATCGCCTCAGTGGGGGCGCCATGACTCCGCTTATCGGCAGCAGCCTGGAACGGCTGGGTTACGACGCCACTTATGCCCTCACTCCATCGGGCAGCCCCCTCCCCCCGCCCCGTTGGGAAGACGTCCTTGATTGGGAAGGCACGGAATTGGCGGCCAAAGAGCCGGTGGTTTTAGACATCGGAGCTGCCGGGAAGGGCCAACTCGTGGACCTCTTGGGGAAACAACTGCTGCAAAGGGGCCACACCGACTTCCTGGTGGACGGGAGCGGCGACATGCTGCACGCCGGAAAACACCCGGTCACCGTCGCATTGGAGCATCCTTATAACCCCCGGCAGGCCATAGGCACGGTGGAACTGGACAACTCCGCTCTGTGTGCCTCGGCCTCGAACCGCCGCACGTGGGGTGATGGTCTCCACCATGTCCTGGATGGAGTCACGGGCAAGCCCGTACACACCACGGTGGCCACATGGACCATGGCCGCGAGCGCGCTGGTGGCAGATGGGGTGGCCACGGCATTGTTCATGGTGGAACCTGCTGCGCTGGAGGAGGAATTCGAATTCTCGTGGCTTACGGTGTCCTCGAGTGGCGCTGCCGCCTTTTCGACCGGTTTTGAGGGGAGACTGTTCACATGATTGCCGCTAAGTCCCGAGTGGACACTTGGTTGGGCCGCTTCACCATGTACCGCTTGATTCTTTGGGTGCTTGGCGTGTTGGCGGCCTACAGCATGGTCCTCAACGTCCTGGGATGGCTGACCTTTGGCCTGCCTGAGATGTTGGTCCATTTGGTGCTCTGCCTGGGCGTAACCTATGCCTCCGGCCGACTCCTGGCACTGCTCTTTGGTGTCAAGCAGCATACGGAGTCGTCACTCATCACGGGGCTTCTGCTCTATTTCCTGTTCTGGCCCGACTTTGGGGTGATGGACATGGCCGGGGTTGCCCTGGCTTGCGTGCTGGCCAGCGTGTCAAAGTACGCTCTGGCCTTCCGCGGACGTCATATCTTCAACCCGGCCGCCACCGGAGCGTTCATCACTGGACTGACGGGGCTCAATATCGCAACGTGGTGGGCTGCCACTCCCGCCATGCTTTGGCTCCTGGTTCCGGGAGTGCTGATTGTCCTTTACCGCACACGGAAAATGCTGATGGCCACTGTGTTCCTCGTGGCTGCCACAAGCATCATTACCGTGGAACTCATCGCGCGCAACATGACGCTGGGGCAGGCCCTGTGGCAGTCCTTGGCGCAACGGCCGCTGCTGTTTTTCGTCGGCTTCATGCTTTCGGAACCCCTCACCCTGCCTCCCCGCCGCTGGCAGCAGTTGGCGCTTGCCGCCGTCGTGGGAGTCGTTTTCGCAGTCCCCTACAACTTCGGCTTCATTGCCAACTCCCCCGAACTCGCACTGCTGCTAGGCAACCTCATTGCGTTCTTCCTTGGACAGCGCGGCGGCGTCCATTTGACGTTCAAGGGCGCCCGCCCCCTCACCCCCGCCAGTACTGAATTCAGGTTCGAACCGCAGCGGCCTGTGCGTTTTGCGGCCGGGCAGTTCATGGAACTCAACCTGCCGCATTCCGGATCCGACGGCAAGGGCCGTCGCCGCGTCTTCAGTATCACCAGCCCACCTGGTGCGGCTGAGGTTACGTTCGGCGTGGGTACGGCCGAGCCTCTGTCCGCAGCGAAGAAGGCATTACTTGCGCTTCGACCCGGGGACAGCGTTTCCGCGACAGCCGTCGGTGGAGATTTTGTTTTGCCGAACGACGCCGGGAGGCCCATCCTGCTGATCGCAGCAGGAATCGGGATCACGCCCTTCCTGTCGCAACTGGCGTCCGACGACGCCTCACGCGACACCGTGATGATCTACCTGGCGAAGGGTCGCGATGAGCTGGCCGCTGTGGAACAGCTGGAAGCCTCCCGTGCCAAGGTGATTGCCCGCCTAGCGGACGGTTCCACTCCCCCGGAGTTCATGGTCGACGCCGGTACGTCAAGAATCGATGCAGCGCGCCTTAGGGAGTTGGTACCGGACATAGGGGACCGGGAAGTCTTTGTCTCCGGCTCTCCAGCGAGCGTGGATTCCCTCCGCGCCGCAGCACGCGGTGCAGGAGCGCGTCGGGTCCACGTGGACTCGTTTGCAGGCTACTGATTCGAAGGTGTCGGGGCCGGGCCTGTTGCTCCTGCGCCATGACTTTCGTCTGCTGTGGCGGGTTTTCATTTGCGGCGCAGGGACTGCTAAGCTCTAGGACGTCCCACCGGCAACGGAGGGAACCCTGGATGCCCTCGTAGCTCAGGGGATAGAGCGTCTGCCTCCGGAGCAGAAGGCCGTAGGTTCGAATCCTATCGAGGGCACAACGAATACCCCGCCAGCCCTGCTGGCGGGGTATTTTTGCGTGCCGATTACCGACTATCAGTTGCGGGCTTGCCGGGCTTGGACCGCAATATTGTCGGCCCCTGCTCCTAGTCTGATCTCAGTTGGTCATAACCATAGCCAAAGGGGTTTTGCCGTGATGTGTTCAATCGTCCCGCCGTACATGCTGCGCAGGATTGCTGCCCGGAACGAACCACGGCTCCGGGCAGTTGCCCGGGCCGCAAAGGAGTCGTTGCTGCACATCAAGGATCTGCAGGCCATACGCACAGCCCCCATCCCTGCTGCACCACCGAGCGCACGGCAAGCCAAACCGGGCCCCCCGAAGCGGACCATCTTCGATGCCGAGTCCTCCGAGACCTTGCCCGGACGCATTGTCCGTAAGGAAGGAGCCCCACCCGTCGGCGACGTTGCTGCGGACGAGGCCTACGACGGCCTCGGGAGCACGCACCGGCTGTACGGTGAGATCTTCGGCAGGGATTCAATTGACGATGCAGGGCTCGCCCTGGATGCAACGGTTCATTACGGGAAGCTCTACGACAACGCCTTTTGGGACGGGAGCCAGATGGTCTTCGGTGACGGCGACGGCCAGATTTTTCAACGTTTCACCAAGTCCGTGAGCGTCATAGGCCATGAACTCGCCCACGGGGTAACCCAATACACGGCCAATTTGGCTTATCGGAACCAGGCCGGAGCCCTGAACGAGTCCATGTCGGACGTTTTCGGGGTCCTCGTCGAGCAGTATCTGAAGCAGGAGTCCGCCCGGGATGCCAGTTGGCTCATCGGTGAGGGCCTCTTCACGGATCAGGTCCAAGGCGCCGCCCTGCGCTCAATGAAAGCGCCGGGGACGGCTTATGACGACGACGTTTTGGGTAAGGACCCCCAGCCGGACTCTATGGATACGTATGTACGGACGAGCGCGGACAATGGGGGCGTGCATATCAACTCCGGCATCCCCAACAAGGCCTTCTATGTGGTTGCCACGGAACTCGGGGGCAATGCATGGGAGGCGTCCGGCCAGATTTGGTACGACACCTTGACCAGTGGTTCCTTGCCGGCTACCTGCACGTTTGGAAAGTTTGCCAAGACCACGGTCGCAACTGCTGAGGAACTTTTCGGCACTGGATCAGCTGAACATGACGCCGTCCTGAAGGCGTGGGAGACTGTGAAGGTCAAGGTTTAAGTCAGGCGGCGGGACCGGACAGGTTGGTTCGGTCCCTGCCGACTGGCTGACTAAGGAATGTCGAACGAGAAGCAGCCGGTCATGAAGATCACCGTCCAACGCAGTGGAGGAATCGCGGCGATGACACGTGTCTGGAGCGTGGATGCGGTGTCCCCCGATGAGAAGGAACGATGGGTCCCGATCGTTGAGGCCTGCCCTTGGGACGAAGCCAAAGGCCAGGCACGGACACCCGGCGAGCCGGACCGGTTCATGTATTCCATCCGTGCCGGGCAACGGCGGGCCACTCTTCCCGACCGCGCCGTAACGGGCCCCTGGCAGGAATTGGTGGAATGTGCCAAGGCCGAAGGTTCAGAGTCACGGGGCGGGTTCGGACGCCGCCGCTAAATTTCGAGCGGCTTCAGCCGGCTTCCGGGCTTGGAGCGGTTTTGGTCGGCTCTGGTTTGGAGTGGTTTCAGATGGCTTCTGCCAACTGCCCCCCTGAATGCCCGCCTGTAGCTTTGCGGACTTGTGTCCAGCACTTTGGTGAAGTGGTGGCGCAGCAGGACTGAATGTCCAAAGCCCGCGATACGAGCGATCTCGTCGATGTTCAGCTCTGTGGTTTCCAGCAGTTCCTGCGCACGCAACACGCGTTGCGAGTTTAGCCAGGCCGCGGGCGTCGCTCCGGTTTCCGCCCGGAATCGGCGGGCGAACGTCCTTGGGGACATGTGGAGCCGTGCAGCCAACTCGTTCACGCTGTGCTCTTCGTCCAGATGTTCAACCATCCACCGCAGTAACGCCTCCATAGGCGCTGAACCGCAGCGGGGCATGGGCCTGTCGATGAACTGGGCCTGCCCGCCGTCGCGATGCGGCGGTACCACCATGTCGCGGGCGATCGCCGCTGCCACATTTGCACCCAACTCCTCGCGGACAAGGTGGAGGCATGCGTCGATTCCGGCGGCCGTACCGGCGCTGGTGATGATGGTCCCGTCTTGCACGTAGAGGACGTTCTCATCCACGATCGCGGACGGGTATCGACTGGCCAGGTCCTGGGAATAGTGCCAGTGCGTGGTGCACCGGCGTCCGTCAAGCAGTCCTGCGCGGGCCAGGGCATAAGCGCCGGAGCAAATGGACATCACCCACGCGCCCCTGGCGTGTGCTGCGCGCAGGGCATCCATCACTGATTCAGGTATTTCCTGGTCCCGTCCGAACGGCGCCATGATGACCAGGTCAGCGTCAGCCGCTGCTTCGAGGCCGAGGTTTACGTGAAGGGACAGGCCGGACTTCATGCGTACATCACCCGGTTCCGGGGCAACCACGCTGAAGTCAAAGGCCGGAACACCGGCGCCGCGGTCCGATCGGTCGATGCCGAAGACCTCGAAGGCTGTACCGAATTCAAAGACCGAGAAGTTGGGAACCACGATCACCGCCACTGATTTCAACATATCTCCAGTGTGGCAGAAAATTATCTAAATGGGGCATTTCTGCCACTGTTTCTTCAACCGGTACAGGCGCAGGCTTGAGGCATGGAAATCTTTGGAATCATCCTCGTCATTGTCCTAATCACCGCCGTCGCTGCCACCGTTTCAGCCCTGTTGAAGGATGGACGCGGGCACAACCCGCCCATCAACTCCAAGGAACCCTGGAGCGCTTTCGAAGCTCCGAGCAGCCCGTATTGGAACCCCCGCATCTACTAGGGAAATGCCAAGCCACTGCAAAGCCCGGCAAACCACATCCATACGACGCCCGTCCGTTAGCGGAATTCTGCAGGATTCCCCGAACGGCGGGCGTCCCTCTTTGCCCAACGCCCGGCAAGGACCCATGTGGATGCCTCATGGGCTAGATTCACATGCATGATCCAAACGTCTGCACGGCTCCTTCAGCTGTTGTCACTGCTGCAGGTGCGTCGGGAGTGGACGGGACCGGCCTTGGCCCACCGCATGGGTGTGACGGAGCGGACCGTACGCCGGGACATCGACAAGCTGCGCAATTTGGGATACCCCATCCACGCCTCTCCCGGAATAGCCGGTGGCTATCAGCTTGGCGCCGGCGCGCAGCTTCCGCCGCTGCTGCTGGATGACAATGAAGCCCTGGCTGTCGCGTTGGGCCTCAATTCCGTAGCCGCGGGTCCGGTGGCAGGCATTGGTGAGGCCTCCGTCCGCGCCTTGGCAAAGCTGGAGCAAGTCCTGCCGGCCCGCCTGCGTCCCAAGTTCGCGATGCTGAAAGCGGCTGTCACCACCCTGCCCAGCAACGCGGGGACCGTAGATCCCCAGCAATTGACCGTCGTCTCCTCCGCAATATCGGACCAACGCCAAATCTCCTTCGACTACGTCACGTCAGAGGGCGAATCAGCGCGCCGACTGGTAGAGCCCTACAGATTGGTGGACACCGGACGCCGCTGGTATTTGGTGGCGTGGGACGTTGAGCGGGAGGATTGGCGAACCTTCAGGGCTGACCGCCTGGCTTCCCTGCCGTCGGAACGGAAGAGGTACACGCCACGGCCCCTGCCTGCGGAAGACCTCGCCGCTTACGTGCAGCAGTCCATCACCCGCTCACCGTACAGGTTCGACGTCGTGGTGCGGCTCCGCGCTCCCCTGGCCGAGGTATCCGCCGTCGTTAGTTCCCAGTACGCGACACTGACGGCCGACGGTCCGAAAGCCACCATCCTGCGATCAGGATGGGACAACCTGGCCGCTCCGGCGGCGTATCTGGCAGCCATGGACATGGACTTTGAGATCCTCGAGCCAGCTGAGTTCAAGTCCTACGCTTTGGAACTCTCGTCCCGCCTGAGTACCGCGGCAGGCACTGTGACGGACACAGCGGACGTGGAACCCCACTCACAGTAGACTGACAGCAGCCATGACACTTCATATTTCCTACCCCGCAGAGCTGCCCGTATCCGAGCGCCGCGAGGATCTGATGGCGGCCATCGCCGCAAACCAGGTGACCATCATTGCCGGCGAGACCGGTTCGGGTAAGACCACCCAGATCCCCAAGATGTGCGTCGAACTTGGCCTCGGAGACAAGGGCCTGATCGGGCACACCCAGCCACGCCGGCTCGCAGCGCGCACGGTGGCCGAACGCATCGCATCCGAACTCGACGTAGAGATTGGCCAGGAAGTTGGCTTCCAGGTCCGCTTCACCGGTGAGGTCAGTGCGTCCACCAAAATCAAGCTGATGACCGACGGCATCCTCCTCGCTGAGATCCAGCGGGACAAGCTACTGCGCAAATACAGCACCATCATCATCGACGAGGCCCATGAGCGCAGCCTCAACATCGACTTCATCCTGGGCTATCTCAAGCGCATCCTCCCCCAGCGCCCGGACCTCAAGGTCATCATCACCTCGGCCACCATCGATCCCCAACGGTTTGCCAAACACTTCGGCACCGAAGAAGATCCGGCCCCGATCATCGAGGTCTCCGGACGAACGTATCCCGTGGAGATCCGGTACAGGCCTTTGTCGCAGCCGGCGGGCGGGGACGAAGACACCTCGGACGATGAACTCGAAGAGGACCGCGATCCCCTTGACGCTGTGTGCGACGCCGTGGACGAGCTCGCCAAGGAAGCACCGGGCGACATCCTCATTTTCTTCTCCGGTGAGCGCGAGATCAGGGATGCTGCTGAAGCAATCAATGGCCGCATCCAAACGAACAGGCGCCTGGCCGGGACGGAAGTCCTGCCCCTTTTCGCCCGATTAAGCCTGCAGGAGCAGCACCGGGTGTTCAACCCCGGCGGGAAACGGCGCATCATCCTGGCCACCAACGTTGCCGAGACGTCGCTGACCGTGCCCGGCATCAAGTACGTAATCGACACCGGAACCGCCCGTATTTCCCGGTATTCACACCGAACCAAGGTCCAGCGACTTCCCATCGAGCGCGTCTCCCAGGCATCGGCCAACCAGCGTTCGGGCCGCTGCGGCCGCGTGTCCGAGGGCATAGCCATCCGTTTGTACTCGGAAGAGGACTTCGAGTCGCGTCCACTGTTCACAGACCCGGAGATTCTCCGGACCAACCTCGCAGCCGTCATTCTGCAGATGACCGCAATGGGCGTTGCCCGTGGCCCCAAAGACGTAGAGAACTTCCCCTTCGTGGAACCGCCCGACTCCCGGGCCATCAACGACGGCGTAACGCTCCTGCGCGAACTCGGCGCCTTAACCTCGCCCAAGTCCGGTGACGCAAGTGGTAACGGTCGCAACGGCAGTGGCCTGACCGCCGTCGGGCAGAAATTGGCGCAGCTGCCGGTGGATCCGCGGCTGGGCCGGATGATTGTGGAGGCGGGAAAGCGTGGCTGTGTCCGCGAGGTCATGATCCTGGCAGCTGCCCTCACCATCCAAGACCCCCGTGAACGGCCAACGGACAAGCAACAGTTGGCTGCGGAGAAGCATGCCCGTTTCCGGGACGAACTCTCAGACTTCACCGGCTTCCTCAATCTGTGGAACTACATCCAGGAAAAGCAGCGCGAGCTGTCCTCCACCCAGTTCCGCAAGCTGTGCCGCAACGAATTCATCAATTACCTGCGCGTCCGTGAGTGGCAGGATCTCTTCACCCAGCTCCGGCAGCTGGCCAAACCCCTGGGCATCGCGCTGGACAACAAGCGCGAAGCTGATCCCGTGGGCAACTACGAGGGCATCCACATCAGCCTGCTCTCCGGACTGCTGAGCCATATCGGCCTGCTGGATGAGCGCAAGCGTGAATACGCCGGTGCCCGCGGAAGCCGTTTTGCGATCTTCCCCGGGTCAGCGCTGTTCAAGAAATCACCCACGTTCGTCATGGCAGCGGAACTGGTGGAAACCAGCCGCCTCTGGGCACGTGTGGCCGCCAAGTTCGATCCGCTGTGGGCCGAGCAGGTAGCTCCGGACTTGGTGAAGCGGTCCTACAGCGAGCCGCATTGGTCTTCACGGCAAGGCGCCGTCATGGCCCATGAGAAAGTGACGTTGTACGGCGTCCCGATCATTCCCAACCGCCGCGTCAACTACGGACGGGTCGATCCCGAGCTCGCACGTGAACTGTTCATCCGCCACGCGCTGGTGGAAGGTGAGTGGAAGACCCATCACAAGTTCTTCCATCGTAACCGCGCCCTCCTGCAGGAAATCGAAGAACTCGAAACCCGCATGCGTCGCCGCGACATCCTGGTGGACGATCAGACTCTCTTCGAGTTCTACGACGCCCGCGTGGGTAAGGAAGTGGTGTCCGAGAGGCACTTTGATAAGTGGTGGAAGGATGCCCGGCAGTCAGACCCCGACCTTCTGGACTTCGACCAATCGCTACTGATGAGCGAAGACGCCGAAGCCTTGGACGATTCCGCATATCCGAAGAGTTGGCTGCACAAGGGATTTGAACTACCCCTGAGCTACGAGTTCCATCCAGTCGCTCCCGGCTCGGCCCCCAACCCGTCCGACGGCGTCACCGCCGAAGTTCCGGTGTTGTTCCTCAATCAATTGGACGACGCCCCCTTCCGTTGGCAAATCCCGGGCCAGCGGGTGGAACTGGTCACTGCCCTCATCAAATCGCTGCCTAAGCAAGTACGGAAGAATTTCGTGCCTGCCCCGGACGTTGCGAGGCAAGCAACCGCAGCACTGGAAACAGACTTCGATTCCGCCACCGATGAGCTCGAGCCGTCCTTGGAACTGGTGCTTCGCCGGCTCCGTGGGCACGTCATTCCGCCCGGATCCTGGAATTGGGACGCAGTACCGCCCCATCTGCGCGTTAGCTTCAAGGTGGTGGACAGCAGTGGCAAGGTGCTCGACGAAGGAAAGGACCTTGCTGCACTCCAGGAAAAGCTGGCACCGGCCACGCGCCGCGCCATTGCCGAATCACTCGGGGCAACGCCTGCGACGACGTCACGCGCCAAAGGAATCAAGGCAACCGACCGCTCGGGCGCGCCCAGCGGTGGAACGCCGGCGTCAGGCCCGGCTCCCGCCGGTGGTGGAGCGGTTGCCGAACGCGCGGGCATCACTGCATGGGACTTCGGCACCGTTGAACGTCAGGTTACACGCACCGTGAAGGGTCACGCCGTGACCGGCTTCCCTGCAGTCGTCGATGAGGGCAAGTCTGTTGCCCTTCGTGTTTTCCAGACGCGGCCGGAACAGGAAGCCGCCATGCGTGGCGGAGTAATCCGGCTGCTGGCGCTGCGGATCCCGCCACCGGATCGTTACGTGCTGGAACACCTCAGCAACACGGAGAAGCTGACGTTCAGCCAAAACCCGCACGGATCCGTGAGTGCACTCATCGCTGACTGCGCACTGGCAGCCATCGACAAACTGGTTCCGCAGGATCTGCCGTGGGACAAGGAGGCCTTCGATGCGTTGTACGAAGTCGTCCGGGCAGAACTGATCGACACCGTGTTTACGGTCACTGCCGTCGTCGAACGCATCCTGGCCAGTACGCGACGCATCCAAAAGCAGCTGAAGTCCAACGCCAGCCTGCCTCTGATCAGCGCCCTCAACGACATGAAGAGCCAGTTGGAGCAACTGGTGTTCCCGGGCTTTGTGGCACAGACGGGCTACGCCCAGCTCAGCCAACTGCCACGCTACCTCCAAGCAATCGAGAAGCGGCTGGAAAAGCTCCCAGGCAACGTCCAACGGGACAGCCTGAATATGGCAATCGTGCAGGCAGTGGAGGACGACTACGACGACGCCGTGTCGGCGCTCCTTCCGGGACGCCGGGCGGGTACCGAGTTAACCCGGGTGCGCTGGATGATCGAAGAGTTGCGGGTGAGCCTCTTCGCCGTCGAGCTTGGTACTGCCTACTCGGTATCGGAAAAGCGCATCCGCACGGTGCTGAACCAAGCCTTGGCCCCCGCATAGCCGCGGCCGCAATGACATGAAAAACCCGGCGGCGCCCAATAGCACCGCCGGGTTAAGTCGTGCAGGACTCAGTCCTGAGGGACTGCGTCGCCGTGGCCTGCTTCCCGAAGGGCAGCACGGAGCTTCACGGCGGTGGCTTCCATGACGGCGGGATCCGGGTTGTGGTCCACATTGTGGATTTCAAAGTCTGCGGTGGAGTAGGCAGGCCACACGTGGACATGCAAGTGGTCCACCTCGAAACCTTCCATCAGCACGCCAACGCGCTTGGCGTCAAACAAGTCCTCCTGCACCTTGCCGATGCGCTGGGCCACGTCCATGACCTTGGCCAGCAGTTCAGGGCTGGCCTGCGTCCACGAATCCACTTCTTCACGCGGAACCACCAAGGTGTGTCCCTGGGTAATGGGCGAGATGGTCAGGAAGGCGACCACGTCCTCGTCTTTCCAGACAAAACGGCCCGGGATCTCCCCATTGATGATCTTGGTGAACAGTGTGCTCATGCGTCTGCCCTTTCGGATGGTTCCTGAAGTGTTGCGGTGTCCAGTACGAAACGGTACTTCACGTCCCCGGCCACCATGCGGTCGTAAGCTTCATTGAGTTGCCCGGCTCCCACTATCTCGATGTCGCTCACAACCCCGTGTTCGGCGCAGAAGTCCAACATTTCCTGCGTTTCCTCAATGCCGCCGATCAATGAACCCGCATAGGCGAGTCGCCGACGGATGAGCAGGCCAGGGCTGACCGGGGGCATATCGTCCGCGGGGAGGCCCAATTGGAAGAGGGCTCCGTCCAGGCGAAGGGTTCGGAAGTACGGATTGAGGTCATGCGGCGCTGCAACGGTGTCGATGATGACGTCTATGCTCCGGTTGGCGGCCTCCATGGCGTCCGCGTCCTTGGAGAGGACCACGTGGTCCGCGCCCAGTTCCCGGGCGGCCTCGAACTTGGATTCCGACGTCGTGAATACGGTGACGTCGGCACCCATGGCTTTGGCAATCTTGACTGCCATATGGCCAAGGCCACCCAGGCCTACGACGCCCACTGAGTCGCCTTCCTCCACATCGAAATACCGCAGCGGAGAGTACGTGGTGATCCCGGCACACAGCAAGGGAGCAGCCGCTGCCGCATCAAGGGCCTCCGGGATGCGCAGCACGAAGCGCCTGTCCACCACTACCGACGTCGAATATCCGCCTTGCGTGATTTCGTCGCCATGACGCGGGTCCGCAGCCCCGTAGGTACCGACGTTGCCCCTCTCGCAGTACTGCTCGAGTCCTTCAAGGCAGCTCTCGCATTCGCGGCACGAGTCCACCATGCAGCCGACGCCCACACGATCGCCGGGGGCAAAGTCCTGCACCCCGGCACCCACCCGTGTCACGCGGCCTACGATCTCGTGGCCTGGAACCAACGGGTAGGGGGGAACCCGCCATTCACCGCGCGTTGCGTGCACGTCAGAGTGGCATAACCCGCAAAATTGAATCGCGATTTCCACGTCGTCCGCTGTGGGGGTCCGCCGCGCGACAGTCAGAGGCACCAAGCCACTGTCCGGGGAAGTGGCACCGTAAGCTGCAGCCAGCGTTCCGGACCGGTCTTCATTGGTATCCAGAGTGACGGGCTTGGCGAGGGGCGGGGGCACAGGGCGTCCGGGAGTCATGCTCCGACGCTACTCCCGGCAGCCGTGCTTGTGCCACTTGGGCCAGTGGATTCCTCCACAAACGGGGTGCTACCCACAACAACGTCATTCGCAGCATTGTTTGACCACTGAGAGAACGAGCCTGGATAGAGCGCTGCTCGGTATCCGGCGATCTCCAAGGCAGCAATCTCATGGGAGGCTGTGACGCCGGACCCGCAATAAACAGCCACGTGGGACGACTGGTCCAGGCCCAACTCCTCAAAACGCCTCCGCAGTTCCTCCCTGGGAAGGAACGTGCCGTCGGCTGAGATGTTTCCCGTGGTCGGCGCGCTGACCGCACCCGGAATGTGCCCGGCCCTGGGGTCAATCGGTTCTACCTCACCCCTGTACCTCTCCCCTGCCCGGGCATCCAGCAACACACCGTTGCGGTGCCACTGTGCCGCCTCCTGCTCGGTGATGGCCGGCATGAGGCCTTCACCCAACGTGACATTTCCGACGGCGGGACTCACCTCACCGGATTCCACTGGGTAACCAGCGGCACGCCAAGCGGCGAGGCCGCCGTCGAGCAGGTACACCGAGGCAAAGCCAGCGTTCCGCAGCATCCACCAAACGCGTGCGGCGGCCATGCTGCCGCTGTTGTCGTACGCGACCACCGTGTCGCCGTGGTTAATTCCCCACTTTCGAGCGGATTCCTGAAAACGGTCCGGACTTGGCAGGGGGTGGCGGCCCAGTCCGGGTTGTGCGTGATCTGCCAGCTCTGTGGGGAGGTCCACGAAAACGGCGCCCGGAAGATGGGCGCCCAGATATTCAAGGCGCCCGTCAGTGCGGCCCAGAACCCATCGGACGTCGAGGAGTACGGTCCGCCGCCCGGTTTCGAGTCGCTGGTGCAGTTCTGACGCACTTATCAACGTGGCCATGGGTCTCCTTCGTTCTGGCGGCTGGTCTTCCTGCAGGGGTTTCGTTGCTGCCCGTGCCCGAATTCCAGCCTAGGCTTATCCGGTGAGCAATTCGTGTATTCAGGACAGGGCATGGGCCAGCGAGGCCATCCGTAAGATCGAGGCCGAGAATAACCGCTCCGCCGACACCCACCTTTATGCGGTCCCACTCCCGGACCACTGGGGAGTCCAGCTGTACCTGAAAGACGAGTCAACCCACAGATCCGGCAGCCTCAAGCACCGTCTGGCGCGATCCTTGTTCCTATATGGCCTGGTCAACGGTTGGATCACCGAAGGGACCACCATCGTGGAAGCCTCCAGCGGCAGCACGGCTGTATCAGAGGCTTACTTCGCCCGGCTCATCAGCTTGCCTTTCATCGCAGTCATGACAAAGACCACCAGTCCCGAAAAGGTCGCCCTGATCGAGGAGTTCGGTGGCGCTTGCCTGCTGGTGGACCATGCCTCGGAGGTTTACGCCGTAGCCGAAGAGACTGCCAGGACGTCCGGCGGCTACTATATGGACCAATTTACGTTTGCTGAGCGGGCAACGGACTGGCGGGGCAATAACAACATCGCCGAGTCGATTTTCGAACAACTGTCATTGGAAGAGCATCCGGTTCCGGAATGGATCGTTGTAGGCGCCGGCACAGGCGGAACCAGCGCCACCATCGGCCGTTACCTGCGGTACAACCGATACAACACCCGCCTGGCCGTAGTGGATCCCGAAAACTCTGCCTTCTACCCCGCGTGGCGGGACGGAGACGCAGCCGCCGCCACTGGCCTTCCGTCCAGGATTGAGGGCATCGGCAGGCCTCGGTCTGAGCCCAGCTTCGTGCCGGCGGTTATCGACCACATGATCCAAGTGCCCGACGCCGCGTCCGTTGCCGCCATGAGGCACCTCCGGAAGCTCACCGGCTTACATGCCGGGCCCTCAACCGGGACCAACCTGTGGGGAGTTTGGCAGTTGGTTGCCGGGATGGTGGCTGAAGGCCGGAAAGGCAGTGTCGTTTCCCTGATGTGCGACGCCGGCGACCGTTATGCGGGAAGCTACAACGATGACGCGTGGCTGGCCGCGCACGGACTGGACCCGGCGCCGCACGAAGCCATACTTGAGAACTTCCACAGCACAGGAGTGTGGACCGGCTAGACCTCCACGGACTCCCCTGGCGCCAGTCGCGCGTAAGTGGTTCCGTAGCGGGCCCCGATCCGTGTGACATGCCCCTCGACGATCCCCCGGCCCAGTTCGTTGAGCAGCCCGTCATGGACAGGAAATGCCTTTGGAGCACGTACGGAAATGACGAAGTCCACAACCTCTCCCACCTTGGACCACGGGGCGTGGATGGGGACAAGAAGGGTTTGGACGCTGATTCCGTCAGGGACCACGAACGAGTCCCCGGGGTGGAAGACGTTGTCATCCACCAGGTAGCCGATGTTCGCTACCACCGGAATCTGGGCGTGGATGACGGCATGTTGCCCACCGTAAGTCCGGATGTTGAAACCTGCCGCTTGAAGGCCGGAGTTGGGTTCCACGGTATGCACGCGGTGGGCGACATCCCCGTTTTCCCTCAGTGCAGCTGCCACCCCGGCTGGGGCGTGGACCTCCAGCGTAGTGTTGCTCCGCAGGGCTGCCGTCACCGCAGGGCGGTCAATGTGGTCATTGTGCTCGTGAGTAACAAGTACGGCGTTGGCTCCGCTCAACGCTTCCTCTGACTCGGAGAAAGTCCCGGGATCGATCACCAGGACCTTTCCCTCCTTCTCCAGCCGAACACAGGCATGCGTGTACTTGGTGAGCTTCATGGAGACAGCCTATGGCCGCCCGCTGACAGTTTCCAAGGTTCGCCTACTGGTAAAATTAGGCTTTGCCAGCATCCCCAGGGAAGTGAGTCTTTCAATGCCACAAGGCACCAGTCCCGCCACGACCGGCCATGAAGCGCCGGCCACCAGCGGCGTCAAGGAGCAGCGCGTCACCAAGCAACGCTTGGCCGTCAGCGCTGCCCTGGATGAATTGGATGACTTCGTCAGCACCCAGGAGCTGTACCGACTTCTGCAGAACAAGGGCATTTCGGTGTCCTTGGCCACTGCCTACCGCATTCTGCAGTCCCTGGCGGACGACGGACTCATTGATGTCCTCCGAAACGGAGACGGCGAAGCCGTCTATCGTCGTTGTGCAGTCACCGGGCACCACCATCACCTGCTGTGCCGCAACTGCGGCAAAGCAGAAGAAGTGGAAGCACCCGCCGTCGAGACTTGGGCTGCCCGTACGGCAACTGAACATGGCTTCACCGAGGTGGCCCACACCGTGGAGATCTTCGGACTGTGCCCGGAGTGCACGGCCAAGAAGGCAGCAGGCAAGCTCTAGAGCGCACCCGCTGGTTGGTCACGCGACACCCGGCCGTTGAGGCCCTTGTTGGCGCGTACCCTGCCGATGATCCGGCACACCACGTAGATCAAGAAGGACAACGTGGTGACGTAAGGGCTGATGGGAATGCGGCTGCCCAAGGCCAGGAGAATACCGCCCACAGTGGCCGTCATCGCGAAGAGAACACTCAGCAGCACTACCAACCGCGGTGACGTGGTGACCCGCAGTGCAGCAGCCGCAGGGGTAATGAGCAGGGCAAGCACCAACAGCGCGCCAACAATCTGGATGGACAGGGCTACGCTGACGCCCAGAAGAACCATGAAGCCGATGGCCAGGCCACGGACAGGGACACCCCTGGCTTCAGCCATCTCCGGGTCAACGCTGGCAAAGCTCAGTGGTCGCCAAATCGCCACGAGTGCCGCCATCACCACCACTGCGGTGCCGGCCAAGACCTGCAGTTGCACCGTATCCACGGACACAATCTGTCCAGTCAGCAGGCCGAACTTGTTCGCCGCGCGCCCCTCATAAAGGGCGAGGAACAGGATACCCAAACCGAGACCGAACGGCATGATCACACCGATGATTGAGTTCTTGTCCCGAGCCCGGACTCCCATGAAACCCAGAATCACTGCCGCGGCCACCGAGCCGATCAAGGAACCGAAGATGATGTCGGCGCCAATCAGCAAGGCAAACGCCGCGCCGGCGAAGGACAGCTCGGAGATGCCGTGGACAGCGAAGGCAAGGTCCCGCTTCATTACGAAGGTGCCAACCAGTCCACCCAGGAAGCCGAGAACGGCTCCCGCCCAGATGGAATTTTGGACCAGGACCAGCAACTCACCGTAGTTCTCGAAGTTGAAAATGGTCTGCAGGATGCTCTCAAAGTCCATCTAGAACTCCTCCATAGTGGTGGCGTGGGCATCTTCATGGAAGTGCGTGGTTGCGTCTGGAAGTCCGACGACGACGATCCTTCCGTTGGTGTGGATGACCTCCACATGGCTGTCGTACAGCTCGGAAAGAACCTCCGTGGTCATGACCTCTTGAGGCGTCCCTACACGGAACTGGCCGCCGGCAAGGTAAAGTACCCGGTCCACGTAGTCGATTACAGGGTTGATCTCGTGGGTCACGAAGACCACGGCACTGTTTCGATCGTGGCATTGCTTGTTGATCAGTGAACTGACGCCCTGCTGATGATGCAGGTCCAACGAGAGCAGCGGCTCATCACACAGGAGGACCTGGGGCTCAGTGGCCAGTGCCTGCGCTACCCTGAGGCGTTGTTGCTCGCCACCGGATAACTGCCCCACCGGCACCTTGGCGTAGTCAGTTGCGCCAACTTGCTCCAACAACTCTTCGATTCGCTGGTTGACCTTGCCGGATGCGAATCGCATTCCCCAGCGGTGGCCATCGATCCCCAGCCCAACCAGGTCGCGTGCCCGCAACGGCGTATCCGCCGCAAAGGACTTTTGCTGAGGTATGTACCCAATACGTTTACTGCCGCGTTCCACGGGGTGGCCGCCCAGCGATACCGTTCCGGAATGCAGCTCCTGCAGGCCCAGAAGGACTTTCAGGAAGCTTGTTTTGCCGCTGCCGTTGGGTCCAAGAACGGCAAAGAACTCTCCGGGGTGGATGTCCAGGTCCAGATCCCGCCAGAGTGTCCTCTTGCCGAACTGCAGGCTCGCTCCGCGGAGGCTCACTACCGGTGTCAAAAGTTGTCCTCGATCCATACGCTCCGGGAGAAACGCAATAGTTGTGCGCCGCTGGTGTCCGCGGCTTTGCTGATGACAGGCAAAGGCCCCGCAGGCATCCTGAATATCTTAGGACGCTAACGGGGCTCTTCACTGCACGTTGATACTCGGGAACGCTACTTCTTGAGTGCCGCCGAAATGGCTTCGACGTTGTCCGCCATCCACTGAAGGTAGTCCTTGCCGTCAGGAAGCGTTTCGGTGAAGTTCACAACCGGCACCCCGGCGTTCTCGGCCGCCCGCTTGACGGACTCAGTCTGTGGCCCCTCCGTCTGCTGGTTATACGCGAGGAGACGAACAGATTTGGCACTGACGAGGTCGGTGGTTTCCTTCAGCACAGCGGGAGGGACATCCGTCTCCTCCTCGATGGCGGCGCTGTAAGCTTCCGGCGTCTTATTTTCCAGGCCGGCCGCCTCCAGGAGGTACAGGGGAACGGGTTCGGTCACAGCAACGGGTGCATGCTCGTTGCCGGCCTTGATGTCGCCGAGCTTGCCGGTTAGTTCAGATAGTTTTGCTTTGAAGGAATCCGCGTTCGTGGTGAATGTCGAGGCAGATCCTGCATCCAGGCTGCCCAACTTTTCGGCAACGGCGTCGGCGAGCTTGCCCATGGCGTCCAGGCTGTACCAGACGTGCTCATTGAACTCGCCGTGGTCGTGCGCGTGCTCATCTTCGTCTTGGGCCGCGGCACTACTGGATTCCGTACCGTGGCCTTCTTCCTCGGGCGCCAGTCCTGAGACCTCCACAGCGCTGATCATGTTCTCGTGGCCAACCTCGGTCTCGTCGGCAATTTTGTGAAGGAAGTCGTCGTACCCTCCCCCGTTCTCCACCACCAGCTTGGCCTTGGAGATCAGCAGCTTGTCCTGTGCAGTGGCTTCATAGGAGTGCGGATCCTGGCTGGTCTTGGTGATGATCGCGTTCACGTTGACCTTGTCGCCACCAATGGCCTTGACCACATCCCCATACACGTTGGTGGAGGTCACCACCTCAATGGCATCAGATGAGGACGGAGCGTTACTCCCGGTTGTACCAGCGCAGGAAGACAACAAAAGTGCGGCAAGACCTGCAGAAGCGGTCAGGGAAAGTCGGGCGGCGAAACGGCGCACGGAGACCTCGGATCTAGTCAAAATGAGAATCAAACACAATTAGGGGCTTTATCCAGTGTACCTCTAAATGGGAATGATTCCTGTTAGACAAGTCTGGCGCCGATGGAGATCCACCGACGCCAGACTCTGGTTGTCCTGCTATTGCACTTGTTGACCACCGTAACGGCGAATGCCGGTGGCTTGGGTGGCGTCCCGGATTTCGCCCACCAATTGCTCAATGACGTCCTCCAGGAACAAGACGCCTTGAGTCTCACCGCCCGCGCCGACAACACGTGCCAGGTGTGAACCCGTGCGTTGCATGACAGACATCGCCTGTTCGATCTCGTCATCCGGCGAAAGGTTGGCCAGTGAGCGGATGCGACCCTCGGCAATTGGGTGCCTTCGTCGCTCGTCGGGAATGGACAGGATGTCCTTCACGTGCAGGTATCCGGCGAGTTCGCCGTCGTCGTCAATCATCGGGAACCGGGAGAACCCGGTGCGGCGGACCGCTTTTTCAAGGTCCACGGGAGTGGACGCTGTCTTCAGCACCACCAGCTTGTCCAACGGAACCATGATGTGCGAGGCAGTATGCTCCGAGAACTCCAAAGCGCCGCTCAGCAAACCCGCTTCGTCGTCCACCAGACCATGGCGCGTCGACTCCTGGACGATCGATTGCACTTCCTCCAGCGTGAACGAAGAGGAAACCTCGTCTTTGGGTTCAATCTTCATCGACCTAAGGATGTGGTTGGCCAGCCAGTTCAGCGTCCAAATGATCGGGTTCACCACCCGGGCTATGAACATCAGCGGTGGGGCCAACAACAGGGCAGCCTTGTCCGCAACGGAAACCGAAATATTCTTAGGCACCATCTCACCAAAGGTGACATGCAGGAAAGTGACTACCAGCAACGCGATGCCAAAAGCAATGACGTCTGCCAGTTCAACGGGAACACCAACCAGCTCCAAGGGCTCTGCCAGCAAGTGGTGGATTGCGGGCTCGGCAACTTGGAGAATCAGGAGGGAGCAGACGGTGATACCCAACTGCGCACAGGCGAGCATCAGCGAGACATTTTCCATGGCGCGCAGCGTTGTTTGCGCTCGCTTGGATCCAGCTTCGGCCAGCGGCTCAATCTGACTTCGACGCGCCGACATGACCGCGAACTCTGCACCCACGAAGAAGGCGTTGCCTATCAGAAGCACCACGAGCCAGACGATTCCTGCCCAGTCACTCATACGGCACCTGCTTCGTGACGCGTGCTTCCGGAGTCCACGGATGACGATTCGTCTGTCTCGACGTGATGGAAACAGATCCTGTCGATCCTTCGACCGTCCATTCGGGTCACCGTCAGTTTCCCACCCACAGTGTTCACCACATCGCCTGTCCTGGCGATGCGGCCCAGCTGGCTCATGACGTAACCACCCACAGTCTCGTAGGCGGATTCATCTGGAACAGTGAGGTTGGGGATCTGCTCGGACACTTCATCCGGCCGCAGCAAGCCTGGAAAGTACCAGTCGCCGGATGCGCTCTGCAGCACTCCCGGCCGGATTTTGTCATGTTCGTCGGAGACTTCGCCGACGATCTCTTCCACAAGGTCTTCCAGGGTGGTGATTCCCGCGGTGCCGCCGTATTCATCGAGCACGACGGCTAGCTGGAGGTTGCCTTCACGCAGTTCAGACAGGAGTGCATCCAGATGGATAGTCTCCGGTACCTGCAGGACATCGGTCATGATCGCGCCTGCCTCAAGCTTGGCCCGACGCTCCGCGGGGACAGCAACGGCTTTCTTGACGTGAACCACTCCGCGGATGTCGTCCGTGGAGTCCCCGATGACAGGGAAACGGGAGTATCCGGTTCGCCGCGCTGCGTCCAGGACGTCGGAAACCGGCTGATCGGCGTCGATCGTTTCCATGCGGATGCGGGGGGTCATGACGTCCGCCGCCGTGCGCCCGGAAAAGTTCAAGGTGCGGGCAACGAAGTTGGCCGTCCCGGCATCCAGCGTGCCCAGCTCGGCCGAGCGCCGCACCAAGGATGCAAGCTCTGCAGGGGTCCTTGCCCCCGAGATCTCTTCCTTCGCTTCGAGACCGAACAGGTTCAGCACCTTGTTCGAGAAACCATTGAGCACCACGATGGCCGGTTTGAAAACGGCCGTGAACATCAGCTGGGGCCGCGCGAGGCGTTTACCCAAAGGGAAAGCGAGGGCAATGGCCATGTTCTTCGGGACCAACTCACCCAGAAGCATCGACAACAACGTGGCAAACGCCATGGCAACAATCAGCGCGACCGAATGCGCTACCTCAGGACCGAGGCCCAGCACGCCGAGTGGCCCAACGAGCAACCGCCCGACAGAGGGCTCCATCACGAATCCTGTCAACAGAGTTGTCAGTGTGATGCCAAGTTGGCAACTGGAGAGCTGCGTGGAGAGCGATTTGAGGCACTTCAGCAGCGGCGCGGCAGCGTGATCGCCGTTATCGACCGCCCGCTGAACGCTTGCCTGATCCAAGGCAACAAGGGAAAACTCAACTGCTACAAAGAAGCCGGTGCCCAGAATGAGGGCAAAGCCGGCAAGGAGAAGAATCCATTCCACTTAGCGCATCACTCCAAGAGTGGGCACGTGCAATGGGGGTAAGGCCCCTGACCCCGGGATTCGCCCCGGTGGAGGCTGGTCGGGTCCCGCGGACGCATGGTCTGCGGCACCACCGGCTGTGAGCGCCGGCGAGTGATGGGCATGTGAACGGGTGTTGCCGGCTCGACGGGCACGCTGCGCGGGGTTGCCAGATTGGCTCCCCCGACAGTTCCCAGGCCGGCACCTAGATTTACTGTCCATAAGAATTTCAGTCTACAGTCCGCCGACCAGGGACGCCTCGCTGGCAACCGGTACGCTTCGAAGACGAAGCGAAGGTGCATTAAGTCTGCCGCAACATGATTTAGGTCACCACTATTGGCAGTTAACCAACGATCCTAACTAGACTGACATGGGTCTGAGTTCGCGGGACCCGGACCCTGGCCCATCGTTGTGGAGAGCATCTGTGGCCAGCGGGAAAACAACACTCATGGAAGAGGCGTATTTCAAGTGCCAGAGCAGCCCAGCCACCGTCTACCAGAGGAATTTGGCGGAAACGAGTGGCTCGTTGACGAACTGTACGAGCGGTACCAACAGGACAAGAATTCGGTCGACGCCAAGTGGTGGCCGCTCTTCGAGTCCTTTGCTTCCGGTGACGGCACTTCTTCCAACGGATCCTCCGCAGCCGCAACGGCTGCCAATCCCCCTACCCAAGTACTTCCCGTGGTAGCTCCGGCTGCAGCGGCACCGGCACCGGCGCCGGCCGCTCCCGCAGCTGCCCCGGAGGCTGCACCGGCGGCACCCGCCCCAGCGAAAAAGGCACCCGCCACGGTTGCCCGGGACGGAGCAAAGAAGCCCGCCGCCGGCACCACGGCCCAGCCCATCCCCGCACAGCTGCCCAAGAGCACCAAAGCTCCCACGGCGCCTGAGGAAGACGTCGTTTCCGTCCTCCGCGGCCCGGCCAAGGCTATTGCCACCAACATGGTGACCAGTCTGGAAGTTCCCACCGCCACAAGCGTCAGGGCAGTTCCTGCCAAGCTGCTCATCGATAACCGGGTGGTCATCAACTCCAACCTTGCCCGCGCCCGCGGTGGCAAGGTTTCCTTCACCCACCTCATCGGCTACGCCGTTGTCCGCGCGCTCTCCCAGTTCCCCTCGATGAACGTCTACTACGACGAAATCGATGGCAAGCCGAGCGCGGTGCAGCCGGCTCACGTCAACTTCGGCATCGCCATTGACATGCCCAAGCCCGATGGCACCCGCCTCCTGATGGTTCCGAACATCAAGAAGGCAGAGACCATGGACTTCGCCGAGTTTTGGCACACCTACGAGGACCTCATCAAGCGCGCCCGCAACGGCAAACTGACCGCTGACGACCACGCAGGTACCACGGTCTCCCTGACCAACCCCGGCGGAATCGGTACGGTCCACTCGGTGCCGCGTCTTTCCAAAGGCCAGGCTGCCATTATCGGCGTCGGTGCCCTTGATTACCCAGCCGAGTTCCAGGGCGCCAGCGAGAAAATCATCGCCCAGAACGCCATCAGCAAGATCCTCACCCTGACGTCAACCTATGACCACCGCGTCATCCAGGGCGCGGGCAGCGGCGAGTTCCTCAAGCTTATTCACCAACTCCTCCTCGGTGCGCAGAACTTCTACGACGAAATCTTCGAAGCCCTGCGTATTCCGTACGAACCCGTGCGTTGGAGCCCTGATCTCCAGGTTGACCCCGCTGACGAGATCAACAAGGTTGCGCGCATTCAGCAGCTGATCCACTCCTACCGCGTGCGTGGCCACCTGATGGCTGACACCGATCCCTTGGAGTACGTGCAGCGCAAACACCCGGACCTCGACGTCCTGACCTATGGGCTGACCCTCTGGGACCTGGACCGTGAATGGCCCACGGGCGGTTTCGGCGGCAAGCCGCAGCTCAAATTCCGTGACATCCTTGGCGTTTTGCGTGACGCGTACTGCCGCACCACGGGCATCGAATACATGCACATCCAGGAGCCTGCCGAGCGCAAGTGGTTCCAGGACCAGCTGGAGCACCCGTACTCCAAGCCCAGCCGCGAAGAGCAGTTGCGCATCGTCTCCAAGCTCAACGCCGCTGAGGCTTTCGAGACCTTCCTGCAGACCAAGTTCGTCGGCCAGAAGCGCTTCTCCCTTGAGGGTGGCGAGTCGCTGATTCCGCTACTCGACGCCGTCATTTCAGACGCAGCCGACGACGGCCTGGACGAAGTTGCCATCGGCATGGCCCACCGTGGCCGGCTTAACGTGCTGACCAACATTGCAGGCAAGACCTATGCGCAGGTCTTCCGCGAATTCGAGGGCACCCAGGACCCCCGCTCGGTCCAGGGATCCGGTGACGTCAAGTACCACCTCGGCACCGAAGGCACCTTCACGTCGGACAACGGCAAGCAGACCAAGGTTTACCTCGCTGCCAACCCGTCCCACCTTGAGGCAGTCGACTCTGTGCTTGAAGGCATCGTTCGCGCCAAGCAGGATCGCCTCGACCAAGGCGAATCCTTCCCGGTTCTGCCCATCATGGTCCACGGCGACGCCGCCTTCGCAGGACAGGGTGTTGTGGCTGAAACCCTTAACCTCTCCCAGCTGCGCGGCTACCGCACCGGCGGTACAATCCACGTGATCGTCAACAACCAGGTGGGCTTCACCACTGCTCCGTCGTCTTCGCGTTCGTCCACATACTCAACGGACGTCGCCAAGATGATCCAGGCCCCTGTGTTCCACGTGAACGGCGATGACCCCGAGGCCGTGGTGCGCGTTGCACAGCTCGCTTACGAGTTCCGTCAGCGTTTCCACAAGGACGTCGTCATCGACATGGTGTGCTACCGCCGTCGCGGCCACAACGAAGGCGACGACCCTTCGATGACCCAGCCGCTCATGTACAACCTGATCGAAGCCAAGCGCTCCGTTCGCAAGTTGTACACCGAGTCGCTCATCGGCCGTGGGGACATCACCGAGGAAGAAGCAGAGCAGCTGCTCCGCGACTACCAGGAGCGCCTTGAGCGCGTCTTCGCCGAAACGCACGCTGCGCAGACATCGCCGATCCCGATCATCACGGCTGACTCCGCGGCGGTCTCGGACATCGAACGTCCCATTGCCCAGCAGTCGGACTTCGGCACCAATTCCCCCGCGTCTACGGCCATTTCCGCAGAGACTCTTGCCCGCATCGGCAAGGCCCACCTGGAAATTCCGGAAGGCTTCACCGTTCACTCCAAGCTCAAGCAGCTGCTGGAGAAGCGTGAGCAGATGTCCCGTGAAGGCGGCATCGACTGGGGCTTTGGTGAAATCGCGGCCTTTGGCTCGCTGATCATGGAAGGCGTTCCCGTTCGCCTTGCCGGCCAGGACTCACGCCGCGGGACGTTCGTCCAGCGTCACGCTGTGTTCCACGACCGCGCCAACGGCAACGAATGGCTGCCACTAGGCAACCTTTCCGATGACCAGGCCAAGTTGTGGATCTACGACTCCCTGTTGTCCGAATACGCAGCCATGGGCTTCGAATACGGCTACTCGGTGGAGCGCCCGGATGCCTTGGTCCTCTGGGAAGCCCAGTTCGGTGACTTCGTCAACGGTGCACAAACCATCATTGACGAGTTCATTTCCTCAGCCGAACAGAAGTGGGGACAGCGTTCCTCGCTGGTGCTTATGCTGCCGCACGGCTACGAAGGCCAAGGTCCGGACCACTCGTCAGCCCGCATCGAGCGCTTCCTGCAGATGTGTGCCGAGGACAACATGATCGTGGCCAACCCCACCACGGCTGCCTCGCACTTCCACCTGTTGCGCCGCCAGGCTTACAGCCGTCCGCGGAAGCCGTTGATCATCTTCACCCCCAAGCAGCTGCTCCGCCTTAAGGGTGCCGCTTCGGCCATTGAGGACTTCACTACCGGCGGCTTCAAGACGGTTATCAGCGATCCGGAAGTGCAGCCCGCCAACGTGGACCGCGTCATCCTGGTCTCTGGTCGCTTGTACTACGACCTCCTGTCCAACCGTCAGAAGTCCGGGGACACCTCCACAGCGATCATTCGTGTAGAGCAGCTTTACCCGCTGCCCAAGGCGGAGATTGACGCCGAACTCGCCAAGTACCCGAACGCTGACATCGTATGGGCACAGGACGAGCCCGCCAACCAGGGTCCATGGCCTTTCATGGGCTTGAACCTGGCACCGGAGCTTGACCGCAAGCTTCGCCTCGTTTCACGTCCGGCTTCGGCATCCACTGCCGCCGGTTCCATGAAGCGCCACGCCGCTGAGCAGGACGCCCTGATCAAGCAGGCGTTCGAACGCAAGTAAGCGAAACTGCCCGGCCTAAGGAGCGATGAGCGCGCCTTAGGCCGGGCAGTTCTGTTTAATGGGACAGGTACCGGTTCCCGAACCGGCTGACGAACCGGAACCGTGCAAGGACCGTAACGAGTGTGAAGAGGTAACCGTGGAAGACAGGAAGCTGCGCATTGCAGCTGTAGGAGATGAACTGCTCGCGGGCCTGGGGGATCCCCGCGCATTGGGTTGGCTCGGAAGAGTGCTGGCCCGCACACCCCAGGATTCCGTCGTGGTGGAAAGTTTCCCGCTCCCCTGCCCCATGGAAGGTACTGAGGGCCTTGCCGCCCGCTGGCAGGATGAAGCCGGCAGGCGTTTCAGTGACACTCATGAAAACCGATTGGTGATCGGCCTTTCGGGTCGGGATCTCGAGTTTGGGCTGTCCACCGCCCGAAGCCGGTTGAATCTTGCCAACATCCTTGACGGCGCTTCGCACAGCAGCGTGGAGGTCTTTGTGGTGGGCCCGCCTCCCACGTTGGATCCCGTCCGCAACAAGCGGCTTGCCGAACTGAACACCGCGTTTGCCGATGTCACCACCCGGCGGAATCACCACTACGTGGACACTTTCTCCCCTTTGCTCAATCATGAGCAGTGGAGGACGGACCTCGCAGCCAATGGGGGGACACCGGGCCAGGCGGGCTACGGATTGATTGCGTGGCTTGTCCTGCACCGCGGCTGGTTCCAGTGGCTTAATATCGCTCAGCCGGAATAATCACATGGAGGGATAGCTCTTCCCGCTATCAAACATTGCCTCTTCGCTAAACGCGATATATCGTGTTCCTTAACGACGCGATATATCGCAATTTGGAGGGATCATGTCTGAGGAACTATGGACCGTGACGGGCCCGCAGACCATCGATGTAGAAAATGTTCGTTCTCTCAAACTGGGCATCGTTAAGGGCCGCTTTGACGTGGTGACACACGACGAGCCCTTCGTCCATATCGAAATCAGCGAAATCACGGGCGACCCCCTAACGGTCACACTTGTCGACGGCAGACTGGAAGTCCGCCACCAACTCCAAGGACCTCAAGGCTGGTTCCGCAACCTGATGGGTACCGTCAACAGCACCAGCACCAATTCGGTGATCGTCGGCATCGCGCTGCCATCCGGCGTAGAAGTTGAAGCAGGAACCGTGAGTGGTGACGGCATGGTCTCCGGCATCAGCGGACGCACCCGCCTGAACACGGTCTCCGGTTCGGTCCTGGCGGACAACACCAGCGGCGAATTGCACGTGAACACAGTCAGTGGCGAGGTCATCGCCAGAAACCACGACGGCGTCCTGACCGCCAAGAGCGTCTCTGGGGAAGTTACCGCCTCGGGCACCTTCAAGAACGTCCGCGCGAGCACCGTGAGCGGCGACCTCAGCTTCGACCTTCAGGACTACACCAACGATCTCGGAGCCAACTCCGTCTCCGGCGACCTGACCATCCGGCTGCCACACGACGTCGGATTGGACATCGTAGCGAAATCGGCCAGCGGAACCGTAGTGATCGACGACCAGATATACGCCCAGCCCGGCAGTAACGTACACACGATTGTCGGCCCGGATGAAAAGCTTATGCTGGTGAGGACCAATACCGTATCCGGCAAGACCTACATCATGCACGGATCGGCGCCCACGGAGGAAAATGGCCGCCAGGTCCCAGGGGAAGCAGGTCTTTGATGCCTCCTGTCTTCGCCCACGGCGCCCTGCGACTATACCTCCTTGCGTTACTCGAGACAGGTCCTAAGCACGGCTACGAGCTGATCAAGGCGTTGGGCGAGCGGTTCGGGGGCACCTACTCCCCTAGTGCCGGCACCATCTACCCGCGCTTGGGCAAGCTGGAAGAGGAAGGGCTCGTTGCCACGGAGACCGAAGGGCGCCGCACCAAATACCTCATTACGGATGCCGGCCGCGCTGAATTGGACAGCCGTCGGCAAGAGCTGGCCGACGTCGAGGACTCCATCTCGGCCTCTGTCAGGCGGCTCGCCGACAACCTGCGGGAGGACATCCGAGCCAATATGCGCGGACTGCGCGCAGATCTCGCGGCCACTGCCGAGGCCGCCCGCACCGGCGCTTCCTCCGCGGCCTTTCGGAGCAGGGCGGCGGGTTACACTCCCGAAGGCCAGCGAATCCTCAAGGAAGCTGAATTATTGGTTCAGTCGTTCAGGGACGACATCCGTGTGGAGTTACGCCAACACGGTGCCACGCAGCCATTGACACCCTTGACGCTTGAAACCGTACGCACAGTTTTGGACCAGGCCCGTATCTCGATCCGGAATTCTCTGCAAAGTTAGCCCTTGGCCAGCTGCGAAACACCACAACACCCCCCGGTTCGCGGCGCAGCACCCGGATGTGCGAAACTGGAGGGCAGCTTTATTGAGTATCAATCCCTGAAGGAGGCCAGCTATGAGCAAGCGTGCACGTAAGCGTCGTGACCGTAAGCGCGGCGGCGCGAACCACGGCAAGCGTCCCAACACCTAAGCCATCGGCTTAGCGTCACAGGCTTAAAAGCGAAGGCCCCGGAAACCATGCGGTTTCCGGGGCCTTCGCTGTTAAAGCTGGAGGAGTTGAGTCAGGCGTCCACTGGCTTGATGGAATGAATCCTGTCAAGAATGGAATTTTTCAGGTTCTCCGGCGCGGACTCAGTGCATGATCGCTTGACCATGGTGCGAATGAGGCACTCGAGGTCATACTGCTCGGCGCATTCCTCGCATGAATCCAAGTGCTGCTTGATCTCACTGAGGTCCTCGCGGGTCAACGCACCGTCGAGGTACTCGTAGATCCGCTGCATTCGCGTATCGTCGCAATCGCCCAATCCCTGGCAGTCGCTCATTTCTCTTTCTCCTGATTGTTGCTTCCGGCCGCGGCCTGATCATCGGTTTGGGCCCTGAAGCCCCGTTCGGCGGCGTAATCCGCCAGCATGTCCCGCAGCATCTTCCTGCCGCGGTGCAACCGTGACATGACCGTGCCGATCGGGGTATTCATAATTTCTGAAATTTGCTTGTACGCATAGCCTTCAACATCCGCGAAGTAGACGGCCAGCCGGAACTCCTCAGGGATCGACTGCAACGCATTCTTCACGTCGGAATCAGGGAGATGGTCAAGAGCCTCAGTCTCCGCGGACCGTAAACCAGCCGAAGTATGCGACTCTGCCTTGGCCAACTGCCAATCCTCGATCGTGTCCGAGTTGGACTGCAGCGGCTCACGCTGCCGCTTCCGATAAAGGTTGATGTAGGTGTTGGTCAGGATGCGATACAACCAGGCTTTGAGGTTGGTCCCCGGCTTGTACTGGTGAAAAGCAGAAAACGCCTTGGTATAAGCCTCTTGAACCAGATCTTCGGCGTCGGATGGGTTGCGTGCCATCCGCATGGCTGCCGAATACAGCTGGTCCACGTACTGCATGGCGTCGCGCTCAAAGCGCGCCCGCCGCTGTTCGGAAGTCTCCGTAGCAGGGTCGACGTCGGTTACAGCCGCCGCGTCGTTCGCGCCGGTTGCCTGGTCCATGGCCGCTGCGGCCGGTTCAGTGGTGCTCATCGTTGCCAAGTCTACTGTCAGCTGCCGGGATTCCGGCTGCATCCCATACGCAGGCTCCGGTGGAACCACCCGGTCCTTAACCAACGTCAAAAAACCAACTCCGTTCAACAGGCGGCAAACATAATGCCGCAGTCCGGTCTCCACCGCACCTGAAGTTCACAACGGCTGCTGCTGGGTAAATATTCCGTAAAAGTGCAAGACTAGAGCAGACTGCACCCCTTGAACACAACATTTATCGAACTAATGTGGCAAGCCATCCAGGAGGCAAGACATGTCTGTTATCCGTTTTCTCGCACGTCCCATGCTCGCGTCCAGCTTTGTCGTCGCCGGGCTGGATAAGCTCAGGAACGCGGACGACACTGCCAAGCAACTCTCGCCCGTCCTTCGCCGTGCCTCGGAATCCCTCCCCTTCAAGGCTGACGAAAAGACCTTGGCGCGCGTCATCGGCGGCGCGCAACTGGGCGCCGGAGCTTTGCTGGGGCTCGGCAAGCTCTCCCGTTTTGCCGCCACGGTCTTGGCTGTGACGTCGGCCTTGAACTCGTACGTGGAGTGGCGTTCCGCCGATATCAGCACGAAGGAAGGCCGGAGTGCCCGCAAGGCCCAGTTGCTGAAGAACATCTCCCTCACGGGTGGTGTGCTTCTGGCCTCTGTTGATACCGCGGGTCGGCCGAGCATTGCCTGGCGGGCGGAGCACTTGGCTGCCGACGCCAAAAAGGTGACGGGAAAACAGATCAAGCGTGCAGACAAAGCAGTTCGCAAGGCCGTCGACAACGCAGTTGGAGCATAAGGAAGCATGACCGGTACCACCGCCTCAAACACCGAATCAACCAAGGCCGCTACCATGCTGCCTCTGTGGCAGGCCCCGCATGCCAAGAGGCCGGTGGATGCAACGGTGACGGTCCCTGGTTCAAAGTCGCTGACCAACCGATTCCTGGTGTTGGCCGCGTTGGCGGATGGTCCCTCACGGCTGCGGGCTCCCCTTCATTCCCGCGACTCTGCGCTGATGATCCAGGCCCTCCGACAATTGGGGGCAACCATCACCGAGGTCCCCGGGAGCGGCTCCTTCGGTCCGGATCTGGAAATTACGCCCGTGGATCCCGCCGCATCGGGAGCTGAAACGGCGATTGATTGCGGGCTGGCCGGAACTGTCATGCGGTTCGTCCCTCCGTTGGCTGCATTGCGCAAGGGTGCTACCGTCTTCGACGGCGATCCTCACGCCCGCAACAGGCCCATGGGAACCATCATCGAAGCGTTGATCGCCCTCGGCGTGCCAGTGGCAGGAGAAGGCGGCAGGACGCCGTCGTCCCTCCCCTTCGCCGTAGAGGGTACCGGCGAGGTCCGGGGCGGCCACCTGGTTATTGACGCCAGCGCTTCGTCACAGTTCGTCTCCGCGTTACTGCTGGTGGGTGCCCGCTTCGTTGAGGGCCTGCATCTGGAACACGTGGGCAAGCCCGTGCCCAGCTTGGACCACATCACCATGACCGTGGAAGTCCTCCGCAGCGTCGGCGTCGTCGTGGACGATTCCGTGCCCAACCACTGGCGGGTCTCTCCGGGACCCATCCGTGCATTTGACCAGCGGATCGAACAAGACCTCTCGAATGCAGGACCTTTCCTCGCCGCTGCCCTGGCCACATGTGGCACCGTCCGCATTCCCAATTGGCCGGCCGGAACCACACAAGTGGGCGACCAGTGGCGAACCATCCTGACCACCATGGGAGCAGAAGTAACGTTCGAAAACGGGACACTGACGGTGACCGGCGGAGCGGAAATCAAGGGTGCTGACTTCGATGAAACAAGCGAACTGGCGCCCACCGTTGCCGCGCTGTGCGCCCTCGCCAGCGGCCCCTCCCGGCTGACCGGCATTGCCCACCTCCGCGGACACGAAACGGACCGGCTTGCTGCGTTGGTCGCCGAGATCAACGGCCTCGGGGGTGACGCGGAAGAGACCGCCGACGGCTTGGTGATCCGCCCGGCGACCCTTCACGGCGGCGTGGTCCACAGCTACGCCGACCACCGCATGGCCACTGCCGGGGCGATCCTTGGGCTCGCCGTCGAAGGCGTACAAGTTGAGGACATCGCCACGACGTCGAAGACCATGCCGGATTTTCCAAAGATGTGGGAAGCGATGCTGCAGTCAAGCGATGCCAACGTCGATCTTGATGAGGCCAGCAACTAACCATGGGCCGTGACGCACGCTCCTGGGACGAATCCGATGTACGGATCCGTCCCAGCAAAAAAGGATCCAGGCCCCGTACCAAGGATCGTCCCAGTCACGATGACGCCGTAATAGGCAGGATCATCACTGTTGACCGCGGACGGTACAGGGCGATTGTGGGCGAAGATTCCGCCGACGAACGCATCGTTATCGCAGCCCGCGCCCGTGAACTTCGGCGGAATCCCGTTGTCCCCGGCGACTTTGTCGCATTGGTGGGTGACGTCTCAGGGTCTCCCGACACGCTGGCACGCCTGGTCCGGGTGGAAGAGCGGAAAACCCTCCTTCGCCGGAGCGCTGACGACACAGACCCCATCGAACGGGTGGTTGTAGCCAACGCCGATCAGCTCGTGGTGGTTGTTGCGGCGGCCAACCCGGAGCCACGCACTGGATTCATCGATCGCGCCCTGGTTGCAGCGTACGACGCCGGTATCGAGCCGTTGCTGCTCATCACCAAGGCGGACGTGAAGGATCCGGCGGAACTTCTGGCCAATTATCTGAGCTTGGACTTTCCCGTGATCATCAGCCGGACCGCTGACTCCGAGGCAGGCGGCATCGATGCCCGCTCGGATGACGGGCTTTCAGCCCGGCTGGACAAAGCCGCCGTGTCCCAACTCCGCTCGCACCTGGGTGGAAAAGTCACTGTCATGCTCGGTCACTCCGGGGTGGGCAAATCCACCATGGTCAACGCCCTGACAGGGGCAGAGCGGGCCACTGGAGGCGTCAACGCGGTGACGGGCCGGGGCAGGCACACGTCATCTTCGGCTTTGGCGCTGAAGCTCGACGACGCACCGTCCGGCAGCTGGATCATCGATACTCCAGGCATCCGTTCCTTCGGCTTGGCGCATGTGGATCCGGACCGGATTCTTCATTCCTTCCCGGATCTTGAACCTGGCACGGAGACCTGTGACCGTGGCTGCAAGCACGGTGCCGCTGCCACCAATTGCGGGCTGGATGCATGGGTGAACGATGGTCATGCAGGGCCATCAGGAGTAGCCCGGTTGGCCTCCTTGCGCCGCTTGCTGGGTGCAGACCCAAGGCTCGAAGCGAAAGAGACCAAGGAACTGGGCACTGTCAACTGATCATTGCCGGCTTCACGTCCCCAACGCATTGTCCGATTCAGGATAGTTTGGTGGCATGACCCATCCCGTTTCCACCTACAACGATGACCTGCGCCTTGCCCACGTCCTCGCTGATTCAGTCGATGCCCAGACCATGGATCGCTTCAAGGCACTGGACCTGCAGATCGAAACCAAGCCCGACCTCACACCTGTCACTGACGCTGACAAGGCAGCTGAGGAAGCAATCCGCGGGCAGTTGTCCCGCTCACGTCCACGGGACGCGGTCCTCGGTGAGGAGTTCGGCAGCAGTGGTCACGGGTCACGTCGCTGGATCATCGACCCCATCGACGGCACCAAGAACTTCGTCCGCGGCGTCCCGGTGTGGGCGACGTTGATTGCCCTCGTGGATGAAGGGGAACCGGTGGTGGGCGTTGTTAGTGCGCCGGCGTTGGGCAAACGATGGTGGGCTGCCAAGGACATGGGCGCCTACATGGGCCGCTCCCTCGCCTCGGCGACACGGCTCAAGGTGTCCAACGTTTCCCGCCTGGCCGATGCTTCCATGTCGTATTCCAGCCTTTCGGGGTGGAAGGAACGGGGCAACCTGGATCAGTTCCTGGGGCTGACGGAGGACATCTGGCGCACACGCGCCTACGGCGACTTCTGGTCCTATTGCCTTGTAGCCGAGGGTGCGGTTGATATCGCCTGCGAGCCTGAACTTAACCTCTACGACATGGCAGCACTCGTCCCGATCGTGACAGAGGCCGGCGGTCGTTTTACATCCTTGGAAGGCGAAGACGGTCCGTTTGGCGGTAACGCCCTGGCCACCAACTCGATCCTGCACTCCGAAGTTCTCAAGCGCCTCAACCCCGGATTGGACGATCTTCTCTAAACTTTCCACGCCTGTCCCACCCAAGCAGCGGCGGAATTTTCGGCGGCGGATGACCCCTTTTGGGGGTCTCCGCCGTTTTTTATTCGGCGAAAAAGGGATTTGGCATCCGACGTAACAAAGGGCTTAACAAAAGGCAGTGGCTTTGGAAGCGTCCCCGGATGTGCCTTAGCCTTTTTTACAGGTCACGAGTGCCAGCGCTAAACCCCGGTTTGCTGGCCGGCAACCCTCCATTCGCGGTGGGGTGCCCCGGGTGACGACCGGGCCGGTCCGGAACGGATGCGGCAAGCGCGGATCCCCCTATGGGGGTCCCTCTTGAGTGAGGTTCCATGAGCACTGTCACGTTCAACCCCAACACTATTCCGTCCTTTGCCGAAGAATCCGCAGCAGAGACGACCACCGCTGCGCGTCCGCTTGCCGCGGTCACTGGCGCTGAGCTGCAGGCTCCGCTGATTCAGGGTGGCCATGTCCGTTACGCAAACTTGGACTACGGCGCATCGGCTCCGGCTTTGACCATCGTCTCGGCCTACCTCAACGAGGTCCTGCCCTACTACGCCAGCGTTCACCGGGGCGCCGGGTACGCCTCCCAAATCAGCACGTCGGTGTACGAGAACTCAAGGAACATCGTCCGTGATTTCGTCGGCGGGCGGGCTGATGACTCAGTAATCTTCACGCGGAACACCACAGACTCTTTGAACCTCCTGGCCGGATGCCTCCCACAGGTGGACGGCGAGGTTGCAGGTGAAGTCCTCTACTTGGACATCGAGCACCACGCCAACTTGCTTCCGTGGCAAGGAGTCCCCCACCGCAGCGTCGTCGCAGCACCAACCCTGGCCGGGACACTCGACAAGCTGGAGGCCGAACTTGCCCAGGGCGGGGTCAGCCTGCTGGCCGTGACGGGCGCCTCGAATGTGACCGGGGAGATCCTTCCCATCGCCCGCCTTGCTTCGCTTGCCCACGAATACGGCGCACGAATCGTGGTGGACGCTGCGCAGCTCGCACCGCATCGCCGGATCAACATCACCGAGGCGGACGTCGACTACATCGTCTTCTCCGGACACAAGCTCTATGCCCCCTTCGGCGCGGGTGTCGTTGTGGGTCGTCCAGACTGGCTCGACGCCGGCATACCGCACCTTGCCGGAGGCGGGGCGGTACGTGAAGCGCGCCTGGACTCGGTCAGCTGGGCCGCGGGCCCGGCGCGCCACGAGGGCGGCTCCCCCAACGTGCTGGGCGCCGCGACACTTGCTCGCGCCGCCCAAGTCCTCGCAGGGTTGGACCAGGACGCGTGGCACGCCCACGAGTCCGCCATCCGCTCGTACCTGGTGCAGGGCCTGGAGGCCATCGATGGCGTGACCGTCCACAAGATCTTCGCTGACTCCCTGGACACCATCGGTGTGGTCAACTTCTCCGTAGAAGGATTCGACGCCGGACTGGTTGCGGCTTACCTGGCGGCCGAGCACGGCGTTGGCCTCCGCGATGGCCGGTTCTGCGCCCACCCTCTCCTAAAACGCCTCGGGCTCCCGTCCGGATCCTTGCGCGCCAGCTTCGGCGTCGGCTCCCGGTTGGAGGACGCCACCAGGCTGCTCGCAGGCATCGAAGGACTCAAGCGCGACGGACTGGGCTGGGACTATGTGGTGGACGAGGGCCGTTGGGTTCCTGCAAATGACCATCGCAGCTACCCCGAATGGGCCCCGAACACTCCCGGCACTGCGGGCGCAGCCCCCTGCACTGTGGACTAGAAGCACTGCGGACTAGAGACACTGCGGTAAATTCGTAGGGTACTTTTAGGGACCCTTTGAAGGAGCTTTTCGTGGCCCTGCGTTCACCCGCTGCCTCCAGCGGACAGCCACGCACTCCCGGACCAACCGGGCCGCGTGGTCCAAGGCTGCATGCTTCCCGCCGGCAGGAACTCGGTCAGAGCTTTCAGGACGGCGGCGAACACTATGACCGCGTGCGGCCCGGCTACCCCGCCGATTCCGTGGACTGGCTGCTTCCTCCAGGGGCGCGATGCGCAGCCGACCTCGGAGCAGGCACAGGAAAGTTCACGGCACTCCTCGTTGAACGCGGCCTGGAGGTCACTGCCGTCGATCCTTCTACGGACATGTTGGAGCAATTGCGAAAGTCCTTCCCCTACGTCAACGCGCTGGAGGGAACGGCCGAGGCAACTGGACTGACGGACTCAGCATTCGACGTCGTCAGCGTTGCCCAGGCTTGGCACTGGTGCGAACCCATCGCGGCGAGCACGGAGATCGCCCGGATCCTGCGGCCCCACGGGACCTTGGGGCTGATCTGGAATCAATTGGACACTTCAATTCCGTGGGTTCACCGCCTCTCGCGCATCATGCATGCAGGCGATGTCCACAAGCCCGGATTCCGGCCAGTCATCGGCCCGGAGTTTGAAGGTTTGGAAAGTCATCTGACCCGGTGGGAGGATGCCCTGACGCCGGAGGACATCATGGAACTGACCAAGTCCCGCAGCTACTATCTCCGCGCCAACGACGCCACGCGAGCGAAAGTCATGGGCAACCTGGAGTGGTACCTCTTGGACCACCTCGGCCATGCCCCTGGTGAAACCATCGGGTTGCCGTACATGACGCAGACCTGGCGGGCAGTCAAGGTTCAGGGTTCAACGCCACGGTAGGCTTAGGGGGTGAAGACCAGTACGCCCTCCTCCTCGATCGAGGACTACGTCAAGGTCATCTACTCCTACACGGAGTGGCAGGACAAGCCAATTACGTCGTCCCAGCTTGCCCAGCGCCTGGGAGTGGCTAACTCCTCGGTGTCCGAGATGGTGCGCAAACTCAAGGACCAAGGCCTGGTTGACCACCAACCCTACAGCGCCATCAGGCTCACCCCCCAGGGCATGCGGCTCGCACTGTCCATGGTGCGCCGGCACCGCCTCATTGAGACGTACTTGGTGGATGAACTCGGCTACAGCTGGGACGAGGTGCACGACGAAGCCGAAATGTTGGAACACGCCGTGTCCGATACGTTCATTGAGCGGATGTCTGCCAAGCTTGGACATCCTGTCCGGGACCCGCACGGAGACCCGATTCCTTCGGCCGATGGTTCGGTCGACTTGCCGCACGCCTACCGAATGATTGAACTGGACCAAGGCCACTCCGGCCGGATCACGCGAATCAGCGATGAGAATCCGGACCTCCTGCGATACCTTGCCTCTGAAGAGATCTCCCTGGACGCGCCTGTTGAAGTGGTGGGCCGCAAACCCTTCGGAGGAGCCCTGGTGGTCCGCATCGGCAGTGGCGCAAAAGGCCGCGAGTTCGACCTCGCGGACGAAGTCACTTCAGCTCTCTGGGTCCAGAGCGCCGAGACGCATGAAGGCTGTATTCTTCCGGCCCGCTAAGCTTGGGCGCGCTTGAGGTCAGCCGCGCTGCCCGCCCGCACCGCCGTCGCCGGAGGCTGCATCAGGTTCGCTGACGGCGGACGCCGCGGCTTCCTGCGCAGGATTCCGGATTCCGACGGCGGACACCACCGCCCCGAACAGGAACAGGCCCCCGGTTACCAGCAAAGCGTTGTACAGTCCGTCCCGAGAGAAGGCCGGTCCTACAATCACCCCTGCGAAGGCTATGGAAATGAGCCCCGCGATACGGGCAACAGCGTTGTTCACAGCCGAACCAATCCCGGCCTCCTCCGAGGGCACAGCACCTAGGATGGCGGCGGTGAGGGGCGCCACCAACGTGGCCAAGCCAATGCCAAAGACTATCTGGCCCGGCAACACTTGGGTCCAGTAGTTGAGCGGCTCCTGGACAGTCAATGACATCAGGAAGCCCGCACCGCACAGTAGCGGGCCTACCGTCATGAACCATCTGGGGCCGTACTTTCCGGCGAGGCCACCAAAGTAGGACGCACCCAGCATGAGGATGACTGTGCCGGGAAGCAACGCCATGCCCGCAACCGTGGCGCCCATGCCGCCTACCTGCTGCAGGTAAATGCCCAACACGAAGAAGCCCAGCGAGATCGCGGCATAGATGGCCAGAGTGGCGAGATTTCCCCAGGCAAAGTTGCGGATCATGAAGAGCCTCAACGGCAACATCGGTTCAGCCGTCCGAGCCTCGTGGAAGAGGAAGATCATCATCGCAACCACGCCTGCCACGAGGGGGACCCACACCTCTGCGCTCCCCCACCCTACCCTCCCCTGTTCGATGAAGGCATACACCGGGCCGCCCAAGCCAACCATGGCCAGGAAAGCTCCCAGGTAGTCGATGCGTTTGCTCTTGTCCCTCGCAGCATCCGACGCGCGCAGGCGTGCAAGCGTTGGCCAGATGGCAACAGCGGGGATGACATTGATGAAGAAAATCACCCGCCATGAGAGCAGGTCCACAGCGATGCCGCCGATCAGCGGACCCACAATTGCCGCAGCGCTCGTCCAGCCCGACCACTGCCCGATGGCTTTTGACTGCGCCGGGCCGGAGAACGACGAGATGATCATGGCCAGCGAACTCGGAACCAGGAGCGCGCCGGCGATCCCTTGCAGTGCCCGGGAGATTACCAACACTTCGCCGGTCCACGCGAGCCCGCACATCACCGAGGTCACGGCAAAACCGGCCAGCCCCCATTCAAGGATCCTTGCCCTGCCGAAATGGTCAGAGAGTGAACCGGCAACCAGGATTAATGCCCCAAGTGTGAGCAGGTAAGCGTCCACCACCCACTGCTGGATGACCAGGCCGCCACCCAGTTCCCTTCCAATGGCTGGCAATGCGAGATTCACCACAAATCCATCGAGGATAGCGATGAACGACGCCACAATTGCCACCACCAGCACGCGTTTCTGGAGAGGTGTGCTCGGCGGAAGGACCGCAGCGTCAGTCATGTGCACAGCCTACGCCCGGGAAGTCCCGTATCGTTGAGTGGTGATTAGCAGACGTGATGCCGCATTGGCCCTTGATATTTCGATGGAAATGGCCCAACGCCACGGCATTCCGTCCCGACTCTCCGAGGCCGAGCTCAGGGACATCCAGGACAACCCTCCGGCGTGGTTGGTACAGTCCCGGGCCAACCGCACCGGCAAGCGACCGGTCTGGGTCCACCTGACCTGTGCTGTATGTGGATACACCGAGGCCGTTCGCCCCAAGAAATGGTGGCCGGACTTTTCCTTCGTCTTCTGTGGCACCCACCGGAACAGCGAACTTCCCGAACTTTTCCTCGGCGATGTCCGCAGCGAATATGAAGGCGTAGGAAGCCGATTCATCGGCGTTGTGGACGTCCGCGAGGACTAGGCCAGCTGGCTCATTTCGGATGGAACGGCCGTAAGCTTCAGTACTTTGCCTTCCCGGAGAACAGTCAGCGGTAACGGCTCGCCGATTGCCTCGGCGAACAGCAATTTCTGCAAGCTTTCAGCGCTGGACACTGCGCGATCTTGCGCACGCAGCACCACATCTCCCGGTTGGAGTCCGGACAGCTCGGCGGGCGATCCTGGGATCACCTCCACCACCCGCAGGCCTTCTTTCTGCCCGGTCCGCACCACTGCACTGGCATCCAATGGTATTGGCGTGCTCACCAGGCCCAGGTAAGCACGGCGCACCCGGCCGTCCCTCAACAGCGCCGCAATGATGCGCCGGGTTGTGGTGTTGATGGGTACTGCCAGCCCCAGCCCAAGGCCCGCAACGGCGGTGTTGATACCCACGATGCGTCCCCTCGTATCGGCCAGTGCACCCCCGGAGTTCCCTGGGTTGAGCGCAGCATCGGTTTGAATGACATCCTCAATCACCCGCCTGTGCTCGCCCGCCCTTACGGGGATGGAACGCCCCAACCCGCTCACCACGCCAGCAGTTACCGAGCCGGCCAAACCGAGCGGATTCCCCACGGCGATCACCAGTTGGCCCACCCGCAAGGTGTCAGCATTGCCCAGCAAAGCCGGAGGCGGGGTTGACTTCACGCCACGGACCACGGCCAGGTCGGAGAGGGGATCTGCGCCCACCAGTTCCACATCAGTTTGCTTGCCATCCGCGAAAACGGCCCGCCCGGATTGGATGCCTGACACCACGTGGGCGTTGGTCAGCATGTTGCCGTCGCCGGTGAAGACCACAGCTGAACCGCTTCCTCCGCGAACCCGTCCGCGGCGGTCTGTACTCGTCATTTCGATGGCAGCAACATGGGGCGTCACCGACTCAGCAACCCGTATGACAATTTGTGAGTACGCGTCCAAGGCGCCGTCGTCGTCTGACGCCTGTTCTTCGAAAGCCTCGCTTGTCGTCATCTGGTGCCTCCTGCCAAGGACCGCCGCGCTTCACCGCTACCTTCGGCGACGCGTCTACCCTGTACAACTGCCATACAGTTGCCGGTAGTCCGGAAGTTGATACGCCGTGGGTGAACGATGGCGCCTGTGGCAAAAAGAAAGCCCCCGGATCACAAGGATCCGAGGGCTTTCCGAGGTGGAGATGGGGGGAATTGAACCCCCGTCCGATGTCGTTTTGTCAGGGCTTCTCCGGGCGCAGTTCGCGTCGGATTTTCTCGGCCCCAGCCATCCTGCGAACAGGTGGCTGATCCGGGCCCAGTCATCTAAAAGTCCCGTTTACCTCAATGACGAAGGCAAACAGCAGTGGCTATCTAAATGACGCCAGGAACCGGGGCGATAGCAACCCCGGGCTGACGGACTGTCTTACTGCTTAGGCAGCGAGAGCGAAGTCAGTGCGCTTAGATTCGGCACTTATTGGTTTGCAGACAGCGTTTACGAGATAATTCTGCATCCTCGGCCCGCTTCACCTGTCGCGACTAACATCGTCGAAACCGATCATCCCCGTATTTTGTTACCAAACCCGGCAAGAGTTTTGAACTCTCGTCGGACTACCTATCATAACGCATCCATCCGGCGGATCATTCCCCGGAGCCACGCTAGCTAACGTCGGTTGCGTTCCCGCAACTCACGCAGCGACTCACGCTTGTCCTGCTGTTCACGGAGCGTCTGGCGCTTGTCGTAATCCTTCTTGCCGCGGGCAATGGCAATCTCCACCTTGGCACGGCCGTCCAGGAAGTAGAGCTGAAGCGGCACTACCGTGAAGCCGGACTCGCGAATTTTCTGCGAAATCTTGTCCAGTTCATCGCGGTGCAGCAGGAGCTTGCGACGGCGACGTGCGGCATGGTTGGTCCAGCTCCCCTGGTGATACTCGGGGATATGGATGCCCTCCATCCACAGTTCGTCGTTGTAGAAGGTGCAGAAGCCATCAACCATGGAGGCATGACCTTCACGGAGGGACTTCACCTCTGTTCCCATGAGGGCAATGCCTGCCTCGTAGGTGTCCAGGACATGGTAGTTATGCCGGGCCTTCCGATTGGTGGCCACTACCTTACGGCCACTTTCCTTGGGCACGGTAGAACTCCTTGTTAGATGCGGATTTCAACTAGTGTACGCCAGCGCGGCACAGTCCCTGCGCGCCATCCGCACGCTAGAGAAGAGTCATGGGGTCCACTGCGGCACTGTTCAGCCAGGTTTCGAAGTGCGCGTGGCAACCTGTCGAGTTACCCGTGCTGCCCGAGTATGCGATGAGTTGCCCCGCCGATACTTGCTGGCCGTTTGCCACGACAATGCTGCTGTTGTGATAGTAGATGGTGGTCAGCGAGTTGCCTTGCACCACACCATGGGACAGTTTTACCCGCCATCCGCCGCCGTCGGCTGAGTTCCAGCCCGAGTTGAAGACCTCTCCTGCCGCCGCTGCATAGACGGGCGTGCCACATGCCGCACCGAAGTCGATGCCCGTGTGCATGTAACCACCGGTGCCATAGAAATCTATGGTGCCTGGTGGTGTTGCACGCCAGCCAAATCCGGAGGTGATGGGGACAGCACTTGCGAAGGGGTGCCGAAGGCCGAACGCTGACGGCGAACCAGCCGGCGGAGGAGAATACGGCGGTTCCGGAGGCGCAGGCCTACCTTGGGCTGCGGCTGCAGCGGCTGCCGCAGCCGCGGCCTCTTCGGCAATCCGGCGCTGTTCCGCTTCCCAGGCTTCCCTCAGCTTCCGGTCACGCTCCACGATTTCGGCGGCGACCGTACTCTGTTCGGCCTTCACCCGGGCAAGGTTGGCTTCAATGCCCGGCTTGGCAGCCTGCAGTTGTCCATTGAGGCGGGTGGTGTCTTCAATCAGCTTGTCGACTTCGGCTTTCTTGCTCGCAGCCTCGTCCCTCGCCGACTTTTCCCGTTCCAGCGCGGCATCCGCCTTGGCCTTCAGGTCCTGGATTTCTTCCTCGACAGCAACAAGCCTCGCCTGGGAGTTCACGTTGGTGGCGTTCTGTTGGGTGAGTTTGGTCATCGCCGCGTTTTGGCTGCGCATGGCCTGGTCAGCCAAATCCATGGACTCGGTCAAGCTTCCGGATTCATTGGAGCCGAACAAGAGTGCAATATTGGTGGGAACTCCACCGGACTTGTAGGCCTGGGAAGCGATCTGTCCGATCAGCTTCTTGGTCTCCGTGATCTTCTGCTTATCGCTCTCCAGCTGCTCCGTAATTTTGGCCTTGTTCTGCTGGGCAAGCTCAACCCTGGCAGCAAGTGCCTCGACTTCCTTCACCGCACTCGCCACCCGGCCCTGCGCCTCAAGCAGAGCCTGCTGTGCACCAGGAAGCCGGCCCTGGTAAATCACCAAGTCACCGGCGGCCTTTGCGATGTTTGAGTCGACAAACTCGAGCGAAGCCTGGACCCGGGCCGCTTCTGCTTCCAGCGCAGCCTGCTGGTCCTCAAGGCTGTCCGCCTGGGCTGTTGGAGCGCCTGAAAGGAGACTGACCGCCAGGCCAACAGCAAGAACCGCCCCCAGGAACCGAGCATGGCCCGACGCAAGGCGCCGACGCAGGGGGTTCGGGTCCAACGTGGTCATCAGGATTCCTTTTCGCTTGTCAGCATGGCCGTTGTTTCAATTCGGGCGTTCACGATTAGACCTTCAGGTATCGCCGGAGAGTTAAGAGGGAAGAAATGCCGGCCAGACCTGCGCCAAGGGCAATCAGTACCGGCGCGATCACCAGGACCTGGGTGGAGGAGATGAACGGAGTATTGAGGAACTGCTTCGACAAGTCGCCGTTCAGCCAGAAGTGGGCCATAAGCCAGAGCGTGACCGAGGCCAATAATGCTCCCACAACGGCGGCTATCACGCCTTCCAGGATGAACGGCAGTTGAATCACCGTCTTTGACGCACCCACGAGCCGCATGATTCCTGTCTCCCGCCGTCGGCTGAACGCGGACAGCCGGATGGTGGTGGTGATCAGGAGGACCGCACAGAAAATCATCACCGCTGCCACGCCTATGGCCGCAACCGAGGCCCCGTTCATCCAGGAAAAAATGCGCTCAAGCACTTGCCGCTGGTCACTGACCGTTTCAACACCCGGTTGTGAGGAGAACGTCTCACTGATGATTTCGTATTTTTCGGGGTTCTTCATATTGATCCGGAACGAGGCCGGCAACTGGTCCTCAGACACCGAATCCACAATCGGCGAGTTGGAGAACTGCTCCTTGAAGTGCGTGTACGCCTCGGCTTGGGACTCGAACTGGAAATCGTTGATGTAGGGCTTGATTGCCGGGGATTCCAGCATTGCCTGGAGGTTGTCCTGCTGTTCCTTGGTGGCCGAACCCGAAGCGCAGCCGACCGCCGTCGAACCGTCATTGCAGAGGAAGACTGCTACCTGGACTTTGTCGTACCAGTAGCCCTTCATCTGGTTGATCTGCATCTGCAGCATTCCTGCCGCACCGACGAACGTCAGGGAAACAAAAGTCACCAAGACCACGGAAATCACCATGGAGAGGTTCCGGCGAAGGCCGCCACCGATTTCCCCCAGGATAAACAAAAGCCTCACAGCTGTGCCCCCTGCGCACGGTTGAGCTCTTCCCCGCTGGCGTCTCGCAGCCGGCGCGATTCCCCAACCACGGGAATCATCGAGGTGTACAGCGCTTTGGCTTCGTCGCGAATGACCTTGCCGTTCTTGAGTTCCACCACGCGGCGGCGCATTTCATTGACGATGTCGTCGTCATGGGTTGCCATCACTACCGTGGTGCCGTTCTGATTGATTTTGTCCAGGACTCCCATGATTCCCATCGAAGTGATGGGGTCAAGGTTTCCGGTCGGCTCGTCCGCCAGTAAAATGCCAGGGCGGTTTACGACGGCGCGGGCGATCGCCACGCGCTGCTGCTCACCACCGGAAAGTTCATGAGGCATGCGACGTTCTTTGCCCTCAAGGCCAACCGTCTTCAAGACCTCAGGTACTGTCTCCCTGATAATCGAGCGGCTTTTGCCGATCACTTGCATCGCGAATGCTACATTCGCGAAGACGTTTTTCTGAGGGAGCAACCGGAAGTCCTGGAAGACAACGCCGATCCCGCGCCGGAGCTTCGGGACGCGCCAACTCGAAATGTTGGCAACATTCTGGCCAGCGACGTAAACGGATCCGGCCGAGGCTTTGTCCTCTTTCAGGATCAACCTCAGGAAGGTGGACTTGCCTGAGCCTGAAGCACCCACCAAGAAGGTGAATTCGCCGCGGTTGATCTCAAGGCTCACAGAATCGAGCGCCGGTCGGGCATTCTGCTCGTAGACCTTGGTGACATTCTCAAATCTGATCATGGCCCTTTAGAACCCCGCCGGACATGACATAGTCGCCCAGTCCAACAGCCGGAGCGCGGGCTTTCGATGGGGGAAGTGAGAGCACCGGCCACTCGACTATACGCACGGGTAAGCCGCTATTCGGCGGCTTTCAGGGGCGTGTCGCGGATTCCGAAGCCTCACGTGATCCGGGACACATTAGTGGTTGTTAGTTAGCCGCTGCGTTTCGGTTGCCGGTACGCCAGCGAATGCCGGCGTCGATGAAGTCATCTATATCGCCGTCAAGCACTGCCGAGGTGTTGCCCACCTCGTGTTCCGTCCGCAGGTCCTTGACCATCTGGTAGGGATTGAGGACGTAGGAGCGCATCTGGTCGCCCCAAGAGGCTTTGACGTCTCCGGCCAATGCCTTCTTTTCCGCGTCCTGCTGTTCCTTCTTAACCAGCAGCAAGCGGGACTGAAGCACCCGCATGGCGGCCGCCCGGTTCTGAAGCTGCGATTTCTCATTCTGCATTGAGACAACAATGCCCGTAGGGATGTGAGTCAGTCTCACCGCGGAGTCCGTTGTGTTGACCGACTGGCCGCCCGGACCGGACGACCGGAAGACGTCAACACGGATTTCGTTGTCCGGGATCTCGATGGAGTCTGTCTGCTCGATCAACGGGATGACTTCTACCGCTGCGAAGGACGTCTGGCGGCGCCCTTGATTATCAAAAGGACTGATGCGGACCAGCCGGTGTGTGCCGGCTTCAACGCTCAACGTACCAAAGGCGTAGGGGGCCTTGACTTCGAAGGTGGCGGATTTCAAGCCGGCTTCTTCTGCATAGGACGTGTCCATCACGGTGGTTGGGTAGCCATGGCGTTCAGCCCAGCGAAGGTACATCCGCATCAGCATCTCCGCGAAGTCGGCAGCATCCACGCCGCCGGCTCCTGCCCTGATGGTCACTACAGCTTCGCGTTCGTCATACTCGCCGGACAACAGCGTTGTTATCTCAAGTTCCGCGAGTGCCTTGCGAATCGAGGAAAGCTCTTTGGCTGCTTCCGCCATCGAGTCCTCATCGCCCTCATCCTGGCCCAGTTCCACCAAGACTTCGAGGTCGTCAATCCGGGAAGCGAGCTTGGAAAGGCGCTCGACTTCGGACTGCCGGTGCGACAACCGGGAAGTGATCACCTGGGCAGAAGCGGGATCATCCCAGAGGTCTGGAGCCCCGGCCTGCTCGCTCAGTTCAGCTATCTCAGCCTTTAAGGCATCAATATCGGTGACGTTCTCGATTGAGCTGTAAGTTGCTCGAAGTGCGCGGATTTCCGCGGGAAAATCAATTTCAGCCATGATCATCCCAGCGTACGCTATCCGTTGCGCTCCCCGATGAAGCTCCCGCCCCTGCCTGTGGGAGCTCTACTACTGGGTCAGCCGGGATCGGGCTGTTGACCTCGCTTCAATGAGAATGCCATCGGGCAGCAGGAAGCTGATTACTGGCGGATGCGCCACTGCGGTCAGGACTACCACCGCCGTAGCGCCCGGCTCGCTGCCCGTCCCCGCTGCGACGGCAAGTCGGTCATGCCGTGAAAAAGCGCCACTTGCATCGAGATAAGATCCGGTTGCGGCCACGACTCTCGCGTCGTCCAGCAATGGGGAAGGCATGCCACCTCCCCCGATATCCCCCACCATGTAGGAATCCGCGGCCGCGAGCGCCGCACCGTCAGCCAGGGACAGCAGCTTCTTGTGCTCCAGATAGACAGCCGACGCAGCCATGACCACCGAGGCCAGGAGAAGTGACAACAGCACGAACCCGACAATGAGAACCGTTATCTGGCCATCTTCAGGTGGACGCCTCTTCGACGGCACTACAGTCATTGGTAACGGCCTACAACCTGCGACGCCGATGCACTGAGTCGGCTTGCCTTCAATTGCAACACGTCCCCGAATGGCATCAAGGGCAAGGAAACGTCCAGGCGTACCGTGACAGTCACCGTGGTGCCAGCCGACAGACAATTCTCACGATCACAGTCGATGGTGATGCTGGCCTGATCAACGGAATGACCATGGTCTTTAAGGGCGACGAGGACACTGCGCTCTGCTGCCGCTCTGGCGCTTGCTGGGTCCCGTTGTGCCACGAAGACTTTAGCTGCTTGGTCAGCGGCGCCCACTACCCCAAACGACCCGCCCTGGATTCGGCCTACGGTCACCACGAAGTAGACCACGGGGACCATGAGCAGCAACGCCAGGAAGGTAAATTCCACCACGGCGCTGCCCTGTTGCTCACCAGGAGTTGGAGCGAAGTCCGACGTTTTGCCAGCCGATTCCACCGGCAAACACATGGCCTCGCGAACTCTCTGCCGTACGGCGTTCAGTAGGCGCCTCAGCCCGTCACCCTGGCAGATCTGCATGTCCCTTGACCTCCAATAATTTGGCTGGACCGATCAGGCCAACAACCGGCAATGGTGCCTTTACTGTCACTTCCAAGGTTCGGTTCCCATCACTGGTGATTTCGGTCGAGGTGACATCGCGGGCAAAATCAACGTTCAGCGCAGCACCAATCAACTCTGCGGTCCGGGAACGGGCGTCCAGTGGAGTACGGTCTGACAGCGCGCCGTATCGCGCTCCGGAGGCGGCCGCATCGACCAGCGTATTCCGGACGTGCAGAACCAGCGTCAGTTGAACAATGGACATAAAGAACAACGTCAGCAACGCACCAATCAACACGAAGTCCACCACAGCAGACCCCCGGTCGTTCTCGACTTTCAAGGGTGCCGGGTGACGACCGTCCTCGATTATGCCGCCCTTGCCCATCCCGCGTCCTACTGGCCCACCTTGCTCATTGCTTGATCAAAAAGGTCGCCCAACGCAGGTGTGGCGATGGCAAGAAGTCCTGCTACCAGGATCGCGGACATCAGCGTAATCATCACCCAGCCCGGTACGTCACCGCGCTCCCGGTCTTCCTTAGGAGGCTTCGCCCTCGGAGTAATCGCCACGAACAACCATGTGGAGCCAAGGAACAGTGTGGAGACAGCGGACAGTTTGCTTGCGATTCGTTTCATGAATTTCCCCAATGTATGTATTTCGAGAAGGTGCTGACTTGGTGTGACTGCTTGCATGGACGGTAGGGCGCATCTATGGACGGGTCGCTAAAGGCTCATTTCCAAAGCCGCAATAGCAGGGAAAGCAGCGAATACCACGGTCAGAGGGAGCACGCCGAAGACGAGCGGGACCATCATGGCGATCTCTTTGCGGCCTGCGGACTCCATGAGTTCCCTTTGTGCGGCGTCGCGGACGTCGGCCGCTTGCGCCCGGAGCACGTCTGCCAGGGGAGTTCCGCGTTCTACGGCAACCACCAAACCGTCAATAAATCTGACCAGGGGTGGCAATTCCGCTCTTGATGAAAAGGCCTTGAGTGCTTGCGTCAGCGGTGTCCCGGACCGGGTATGCGCGAGAATTGTGGCGAATTCCCCGGAGAGTTCACCACTCGAGCTGCGGCTCACCCTATCCAATGCGCCCATTGCACTCTCTCCCGCAGCAACAGCGAGCGCCATTAACTCCGCAAGGCTGGGAAACTCGGACAACATCCTTGATTCCCGTCGTTTGATCCTGAGACCCAAGACAAAATCGCGCAGCAGGTGGCCGCCGAGTGCGCTTCCAAGGACAGAAATGCATGACGCGGCGGCACTGAACCGACCGGCAGTGGCACCGGCGACTACTACAAGTACAGCTATCACGAAGGCGGCGCCAGCCCACAAAAGCTGCTCAGCCCGGAAATCCAAAGTCGTTTTTATCGAACCGGCACGGGAGAGCCTTTTGCTCAATGCCGTGGAGCTGACGTTGAAGCGGGACATGGAGGTGATCGCATCGCGGACGATTGGGCGGAGTATTCGTTCCAAGGGCCCAAACGGCGTTAGGTCTTGTGTTGGCGCGCGCAGTAGGCGCGAACCAAGATTCTGCGACTTCAACTGCGGTTCAATGCGATCCGAGAATCTTGTTCCCCGCATAAACGGGATCCGCACCAGGACCAACCAGCAGCCGATGCCGAGAGAAAGGCCGCACAACAAGGCGAAGGCAGTCGATGTGTTCATCGAAGAACCCGCTCATCCTCTGGCAAGGCGCCAATGCGAAGCATCACGGAGTAGCAGAAAACTGAGACGAGCAGTCCTCCGAGCAACACCACCGCGCCCATGCCGGAGTTGAAAGCCAGCATGGCCTCGGGCCGACTTGCCATGACCACCAGAACTATCCAAGGCGCAGCAACTGCCAGTCGGGCAGCATTGATGGTCCAGGACTGCCGGGCCTCAAGCTCACTGCGCGTCCGGGCGCTGTCACGCAGGAACACTGAAAGGGTCCCGAGCATGCGCCCGAGGTCGGAGCCACCCACTTCCCGGGTCATTCGCAACGCCTCTATGATGCGGTCGGCCACCGGATCTGCCAGGCGATCCTTGAGTCTTTTTACCGCCGCATCAAAATTTCCAGCGGCCCTGTAGTCGGCCCCAAAATCCAGGAACAGTTCCCCTAACTCTTCCGGCCCATTGTTTCCCAGTTGGATCAGGGCCTCCGGTAATGCGAGGCCTGCACGAATTGCTGATCGCAAGTGGTCCACGACATCCGGCCACAGTTGCCGAAGCGCAGTCCTGCGCTTCCGTGCGCGCCAGCGCACAGCCGCAAACGGAATCCAGGAGCCGAAAATCGCAAAGCACGAGGCCACCGGTGGGGACCCTGTCAGAACGTAGAACACCAGCAGCGCCAGCATGCCGAAGCCGGCGCAGGTCGCAAGGAGTCCGCCACCGGTTACTTTCTCGATCCCTGCTGACAGCAGGAGGTGGTCCAAGCGACGGGGCTTGGCCTTAATGGGTCCAGCCGGCGGCTGGACCCACGCGGACCACCATATGAGAAAGACTCCCAAGCCCACTACGATCCCAAGCAATGGCGCCATCAGTTCACTTCCAGGAGGGCAGCCACGTCAAAGCCAGCCTGGGCAAACTTTTCAGCGGCGGGCATGGAGTTGGCTCTCGGCTGCAGCTGCCCGGCCACCAAGCCGAAGACGCCAGAGGATTCGATAATTCCGTTTTCCACCCTTCGTCCCAAGGAGAGGATTTCGGTCACTTGCCTGCGCCCACTTGAATGGCGGCCGCAGTGCACCACAAGGTCGATGCAGGATGCCACCGTTGGCACAACGAAAGCACTGGAAATATTCGCACCAGCCAAGAGCGGAAGGGTACAGATCTTGGTGACGGCGTCGTGTGCCGAGTTGGCGTGCACAGTGCACATCCCGGGCAATCCGGAATTCAGCGCGATCAGCATGTCGAGGCTTTCGGCTTCGCGCACCTCTCCCACTACCAAGCGGTCCGGGCGCATTCGAAGCGCTTCCTTGACCAGCCGCCGCAGTGGAATTTCGCCTTCACCTTCGAGATTTGCTTGGCGGCATTGCAACCCGACTACATCGCGCAGCGGGAGCTGCAATTCAAAGATCTCCTCAACGGTGATAACTCGTTCACGGGAACCGATGCTTGCGGCCAAGCAATTCAGCATGGTTGTCTTCCCAGCCTGGGTGGCTCCCGAAACCAGGATGTTGAGTCCACTGGCTACTGCCGCACCAAGGAATCTGGCAGCTTGCGGCGTTAGGCTCCCAAGCTCTACGAGGTGTTCGAGCCGCTTCGCCCTGGCGATAAATTTCCTGATGTTGACAGCCCAATGCTTCCGGGTGATGTCCGGGATCGCTACGTGCAATCGGGACCCGTCAGGAAGGGCCGCATCCACGAAAGGGGATGAGAGGTCCAGACGCCGCCCTGAGCTTTTGAGCATCCTTTCCACGAGATCGCGCACCTGCTGCTCGCTGAGCGTTATTGCCGTGAGCTCGGATTCCCCGTTGCGCGCCACATAGATTTCGTGCGGCGCGTTGATCCACACCTCTTCGATTCCGTCATCATCCAGCAGTGGCTGCAGTGGCCCAAACCCCGATACGGCGTCAAAGATGTGTTGCCGGGCGGCTTCCAGGTGCCCGAGCGAAGGAAGGGTCCCCAGGAGTGCCCGTTCATCGTAGTCGTTGACGGCGGCATCTACGAGAAGCCGGACATCCTTTGTTTGCTCCAGCGGATCCAGCCCGCGGCGTCGAATGAGTTCCCGAACTTCTCCCTCGACAATTCTTACAGCATCCACATCTCTCCCCATGTCACGAGCCCGTAAACGAGAGGCGCATCTCGAGTCATTCACGCTAGGCGAGCGAATTCAGAGCCTCAAGTCAGTCCGGACCACGTGTGGATAACTCGTCATCATCCGTCTCGTCAGTATCATTCAACCCACTAGTCACTCCAGTTTCGGAATGTTAGGGTAAAGCCCGTTAGGAGCTGGCCTTTGGTCTCAGGCACAGGCGCCCGCCCTGGAGCTTGTCCCGAAGCCACACCATGTACCGCTAAGCCGCGATGCAGGGCCGGATGTGAAAATGAAAACTCGTTCGATGGACCCCGTCCACCGCATCCCGCTGGCACGTGCCGGCCTGGCGCTTACCGTCGCACTGCTGGCGGCTGGCAGCCTTGGAGTTCCCGCATGGGCGCAGCCCTCCGGCCCTCAACCGGCTCCGCATTCCAATACTCAGGAAAGCCCGCCGCCGCAGGGCCCCCGGCCAGCCGGCGACGGCTCTGGGTCCGCTCCGGACAGCGGGTTGTCAACGGGTGCGCCGGTGCCCGATCAGCAAGAGCGGCCGGCCGCCGTCGAACCTTCCCCCACAGTGACGAGCCCAACCGCCGTCGGACAGCCCGAAGCGCCTGCCCCAACGCCCAAATCCATGCCCGGCAACGCGCCGGACGCCGAAGCCATGAAAACGGCCATGCGGGCCGCCATTCCAGCCGGTGGCGCAGAAATGGGGCAGCGCTCGCCCAGAGTAATGGCCAAGCAGCAGAAGGCGGCTTCCCAGCCTTCCGGAGCAAAAGCAATCGGGGGAACCGTGGATTCGGCATTCCCCATGGCGGCTGACCCAGGGCACTGGCGCCCCACTATCGGCATCGCCGGACAAGACGTCAGCGCCCACCAAGGCAACGTCAACTGGCAGAACCAATGGAATCAAGGGTCCCGATGGGCATACGTCAAGGCCTCTGAAGGCAATTACTACCTCAATGAGAACTACACACAGCAGTACAACGGATCCCGCAACGTAGGAATGGTCCGGGGCGCCTACCACTTCGCTATCCCCAACTGGTCATCAGGTGCCGATCAGGCCCGATATTTCGTGGCTAACGGTGGTGGCTGGACAGCCGACGGTTACACGTTGCCGCCCGTCCTGGACATTGAGTACAACCCTTATGCCGGACGGACCATCAACGGGTTTTACTTCGGCAACACGTGCTACGACATGTCCAAAGCGCAGCTCGGACAGTGGGCGGCCGACTTTGGTAACACAGTCAAGGCACTGACCGGCCGTTTCCCGGTGATCTACAGCACCACCGACTGGTGGAATACCTGCGTGGGAAACTCCACGTTCGGAAGCTACCCCCTGTGGATCGCGTCCTACTGGAACAACCCAACGAACTCCCCCGGTAACCTGCCGGTCAGCTGGGGCAATTACACCATGTGGCAGTACAGCAGCACCGGCCCCTTCGAAGGCGATTCAAACGTTTTCAACGGCACTTATGACCAGCTTCGGACATTTGCACGCGGAGTCCCCCGCCCCTCCAGCCCCGCTATCCGATCCGGGGCTGATGTGCTTGCTGCCATGCCCTCCGGACGCCTCGACAACTTTCCGGCAGACGGCCAAGGGCGCATTACGGGACCGGTAGCCATCGGCTCTGGCTGGGGAACTGCACAATCCGTCCACGTCGTTGACTGGAACCAAGACGGAGTCCAAGACATCCTCGCCCAGTGGGAGGACGGCTCGCTTCGGGTCTTCCGGGGTGCTTCCGGTGGCGGTTTCCTGTCCCCCTTGTTGGTAGGAACCGGGTGGCAGGAGATGTCGCTCACTGTCGGGTGGTGGAATGCCAGGGATGCCTATCCGGGTGTTATCGGTCAGGATGGCAAAGGGAATCTGTACCGGTACACAAATACGGCAGGAGCCGCCCTTAGCGGAGGCGCGCTGATCGGGACCGGATTCGGAGGGCACCAGTTCAACCAACTGGACTTCGACGGTGACGGCAACCAGGACATCGTCTCCCGGACGACGGACGGTATTATGCGTCTTTACCGCTCCAACGGAGTGGGATCCTTCTTCTCCGAGCCGGCCCGGGTGATTGGCAACGGGTGGTCCGGCATGACATCGGTAAGCTCCGCAGCCGGTTTCAACGGCTCCGGTTCCCAAGGGCTCCAAGCCCGGGCTGCCAATGGTGACCTGTACTACTACCCGGCGGTTTCCGGGTCCTGGGGCAACCGTTTCCTCATAGGAGTGGGATGGAATGACGCGAATGTGATCAGCGGTGCACCGGTCAACGTAGAGACCACGCTCGGCGTCGACGCTCAAGATGTTGTGGCCGCTCGTCAAGACGGCAACCTTTACCGCTATCCCGGGTCAGGGTCCACATCCTTGCTACCGGCCGAACTTATAGGTACTCAATGGACTGGCCTTAAGGCCGGCTTCCTCACCGACTGGAACAACGACGGCGCGATGGACATTCTTGCGCAGTGGACCGATGGGCGCCTCAGCGTCTACCCCGGATTAAAGGGCCGGGGCTACGGTTCGCCCATCAGCCTTGGAACCGGTTGGAAGGACTGGACGCTCACGGTGGGTTCGTGGAGGAAGTCCGATACCCGCCCGAGCATCGTCGGCTACGATCCCGCGGGTCGCTTGTTCCACATCAGTAATCCCTCCGGCACCGGATTGGGCGCGCGTGTTCAGATTGGTACAGCTTGGGCCGGATTGGACATCGTCCAGATGGATTTCGACAAGGACTCCAACATGGACCTCCTTGCGAAGAATTACGCCGGTGATCTACTGCTCTACCGGTCAAATGGAAGTGGCGCATTGGTGCAGGCAGCGCCAAGCACCGTAGGTGTTGGTTGGAACGTGATCAACAGTTATGGAGCCATCCGTGGTTTCGCCGGGGCGGGGTCAACCGGAATCCTGGCGCGGACCACCGGCGGCGATCTGCGCTACTACCCGGTGGGACAGAATCGCAGCTGGGGTTCGCCCACCAAAGTCGGCACTGGTTGGGGTGCGCTGAGAATCCTCGCCCCCGCCGGAAGTTAGACCACGGCGTTCCAACTCGGAATTTTGCCAAGGGCCTGCGCACTCTGAAAAGGGTGCGCAGGCCCTTTCGCATTTGGCAAAACTACGTCAAGGAAACAAATAATGTTTAGGCCAAGGGACAGGTCTAAATCCCGGGATTGCGTGATCTAATGAAGGTGGTCTCACGTATTGGCTGTTCAGCGCATTCGGGAAACGGGCTTTGTTTGGGGGCAAGCGAAGGTCACCAATGCGCACAATCAAGGAGTGATCTTTCATGGCGTTTACCGTTTCAACGGCCAAGGTCAGCATTTCGCCGCCGCTTTACGTCAACCCCTATATGGCGGGGTACGGGACCCTCGACGGCGGCCGGGAGGCTACCAGCAGTGCACCCTACGAATCACTGTGGGTTCGGGCGATCATACTTTGGGAAAACGGCTCCCCAAACCTGATCATGAGCGTGGATGTTCTTGCCCTGCCCAGATCCATCCACCAACGGGCCCGGCAACGGATCCTGGCACTGGCCAGCTGGACCAACGGCGACATTTTGATCCAATCCACCCACACTCATAACGGGCCAGCCATCGTCGACACGCTTCACCCGTTCATGTGCTACGGGTTGTCAGATTTGTCGATGGTGGAGACCTACAGTCAGCACTTGGAGAACGACCTCGTGGACGCTGCGAGGGAAGCACTCAACGCCGCGCAGACCGCCGTCGCCTTGGATTACAAGGTCACGACGGTAAGCATCGCATACAACAGGGTGGGCCTTCCCTACCTTGAGAACACTGTCCCCGTCATCGTGGCACGCAAACCAAACGGCAACGCTGCGGCGGTGATTTTCAATTACGCATGCCATCCGGTTGCGGCTGGCATGCGCACGCTGTTCGACGGCGACTTTCCCGCCGGGGCGTGTAACTACATCGAAAACACCAACCCCGAGTGTTTTGCCTTGTTCCTGCAGGGAGCGGCCGGAGATCAGAACCCCATGGGAGTACCCAGCTGGGAATTGCGGGACGAGTACGCCACCAGGCTGGGCGCCGCGGTTGACGTGGCCATGCAGAGACCGGGAAGGTCCATCGGCAGCCCTCTCCAGACCAGCTATAGGGAAGTGCAGATCCCCCTGGATATAACGCCGACGACAGGCAATATGGCAGCCGTGCGCGCCGCATATGCATCGCGGCTACCCAATTTGGACGGCAATCCCGCTTGGTACGGACGCCATGCCCAGGTCATGATCGGTCGCATCGATAGCGGCAGCTATGAAACCTCGGTCGTTTGCCCCTTCCAGGTGTGGAAGTTTGGGGGCAGCCCTCAACTAAGGATTGGGATCGTCGGTGGCGAGTTGGTAAGCGGCTATGCAGCATACTTCCGGGCGAGGTTCGGCGGCGCAAACGGCGTGATCGTTGGTGGTTACGGAAACGAGTCGTGCTACTACGTACCCAGCGCCCAGTTCCTGCCGCCCTATTCTTCCGGGGGCAGCTATGAAGGCGGCTGGGACCCGGACCATCCGGGCATCGCGGGGGGCTCCATGACCGTTTACGGACATATCGCTCACTTCCGGGGCGGAACAACGGGCGTAGAAGCAACTGTCATCAACACGTTGAACTCGATGTTCGCCTAAGAACCCTCAAGGTCGAAGGCCTTGGTCTCCGGAGCAAGGCCTTCGACGTTCGCGAATCGCCATTTTGTAGCGGTATCGATACCCGATTTGCAGCCAAATTCATTGACCGGCATTCGGGTTATGGCAACCATGGAGGTGGAGGTCACCATGCGAACCCTGTACCCGGCTGCTGCCGCGCTGCTACTGCTTATTACCGGTTGTTCCAGCGCAACGTCACCTTCAACGACACCGTCGACCACGGCACCGTTCACTTCTGCACCTCCTACTTCAACGCCCTCATCAACGGCCTCATCGAGTCCCGAACCGACGGAGCCGGGCGAAGGCAGCGGACAGGGCGCCGGTGCGCCTGATGATTCAGGCCGGTTCTCGTACTTATGTTCAAGCTTGAATGAGGCCGTTCCGGACGTTACTTATACAAGCCTCGCGGAGGTTTGGGCTTCTTCGGGATACGTGCGGCTGGATTCCTGCACTGCAAGCTATGAGGGGCCCGACCCGTTCGAACCCACGGAAGATGAGGCAAGGATCATCTCCATAGCCGAGCCCGGCGTACCGGCATACGAAGGGCTTGACGCCTACTTGACTGCGTTGTCACTCTGTAGCCGCGTTAGTGACGAAGCTGCATCCGAGCTCTTCGGAGGCAGCAGCCGGCAAATGCTGCAGGCTGCCAGCGAGCTATGTCCAAGGGCGCCACAAGGAAGAATCATTGGATTCTGGTCATCCGGCGAAAGAGCCGCGGACGGCGAGTATGCGGTGACCAACGACGGCCTGGTGCCCGGAAGGTTCCACCTCCGGAAAACCCCGCCGGCGGGCTGCACGTGGTCGGTGACAGCCTCTGACGGCAGCACGAAGGCCAACGGTGGCGCGGCTGAGGGGCAATCGGGAATACTCCTTGAAGAAAAAGACGTACTGGCTAGTGACAAATGCGGAATTTGGGAGAAGATAGAGTAATGCAGCCGGCAACGGCTGGGGCGAAAATCCAACTGCATGCGGAGCTGGGGAGCATCCGAATGAAGTGGGGATCCCTCGGTGGACATGCCAAGACGCGCTATCGTCCAGCTTGGCCTAGCCGGTCTCGTTCTTTCAGGCTGCTCGGTCAAGGTCGTTGAAAATGTTGAGCCATTCAGGCTGGGCGTGACGAATGCCGGCGATGCCGACAAACCACGCGTCGAAAGACCCGAACCAGTAAAGCGCTATCAATTTGAGTGCCGCGGCATTAATGGAAATCCGCTCATCATCTTGTCGAGCCTTGAAGAGGTTTGGGCAAACACTCAATACAAGAAATTCGCAGATGTCGTCGTGACATATGTGGGCCCTCAGCCCCAAGTACTGGCAGCAGAAGAAAATGCCGCGGTAAATGTCGCACTGGAAGCAGGTGCCGCTGGAACACGCAATGACATTTGCCTTGCGATTATCAAAGCCTGCACCAGAAACAATCCACCAACCCTAAGCACGGCCCTCTATGGGCTTGGCGGCGTTCCCATCGTCAAGGGAGCGCTTACCCTGGCGCCCATGGCGCCGCAGGCCGCGGTCCTGACCAAGTGGCTGAAGGAAGTGGCGTAATGGAACAGCAGATAAGGCGCGACGGCGGATGGCGGCTTCGCGGACGCAAACTCACCACGGCATTGACCGCAACTCTTCTGACAGTTGCAGGCATGACGGCGGTGGTCTCCAGTACTCCCGCACACGCAGACCAACAGAAACAAATCATAGGAATCGGGCTTACCAAGCCGGCCGGAACCGTTCTGGACCCCATCGGCAGGATGTGGGTCTCAGACAGTGTGGCCGGATTCTGCCGGATGTCCGAACCAGTCAATGGGAACGCGGGCACCATTGAGCAAGACACGTGCTTGGGTGGAAGTCTGCCGGGAGCCGGACCCGGACCCAAAGTGCCTGGGGTCTCCATAGTGCTCGACCCGACGCCTGGCTCCGTGGGCAACGGCGACGAAACGGTTTTTATCCCGGACTCAGCAGTTGGCAGTTCGCATCTTGTACGGGCCGTATGGAATCCGCCGCTGGACCTCTTCGAATACAGCAGTACGCTGACGGTCCTCGACGGCGATGTCCGACCGAACGCAGTATCGGACGGCCCGGACGGTAACATCTATCTGTCGTTCGCCAACGCCCGATCAATCATCAAGATCGTTGATCCGACGATCATGCACCCAAGTATTGAATCCATTGCATCGGTCACCACCCGGGCACTGGGCCTTGTTGCAGCCGGTTGGGACAGCAACGGACATGTCAGTGTCTATGTTCTGGAATCCACGGGCCTCAGGGCATTCTCCGCCCCGGGCGACGGTGCAATGACAAACTACGTACCGTTGACTTCCTACAACGTCGGCATCGCGTCGTCGATCTACTACGACTACAACGCCCACATCATTTACACCGGCACGAGCAGCGGCACGACAGCAAGCACGGACAAGGTGTCACGCCTCAACCTCACCACCGGTGCAGTTGACAACCAATGGGCGCTGGGCTTCAGCAAGATCAGCGGCCTGGGTATGCGCCGTGGCCAACTGCTGGTCCTGGATGATCCCGGCCAGTTGGGCACCACTCCAGGAACCGGCAGGGGAAGCATCAGCATCCTTGGCGGCGCTGTGGCAAAAATTACTTCCGGTCCCACACTGGCGAGTGGCGCACAAGCCCCGAACCCCGGTTTCACCAACGACACCACTCCAACGTTCGGTGTGACAGCGGAGCCAGCAGGCAGCGCTTTGGAATGCTCCATGGGAGGCGCATGGGTGGACTGCACTGGCGGAACGTATACGTCAACTGCACTGAACAACGGAACCCAGACATTCTCCGTCAGGCCTGCCCCCGGCGGGATCCCGGTTTCACGGACCTTCACGGTGGACACGATCGCCCCGGCAGCGCCTGTCTTTACTGCTCCGAACAGTGGTCAAGTGGTCAACGGCAAACCTGTCCTCGGTGCCACTTTCGAGCCAGGAACAACACTCAGCTGTTCTGTTGACTCCACTGCCGATGCCGCATTCCAGACCTGTGTTCCGGGCGATACTTTCACGCTCACAACTGCGGGTACCCATACCTTAAGGATCCGCAGCACAGACGCAGCCGGGAATGTCAGCCCTGCTGCCGCACAGACCGTGACAGCTGATCTAACGGCCCCCCAGGTAGCCATCACGGCTCCGGCCAGCGGAGCTACCGTAGGAGCCGGATACCAGTTCCAGTTCGCCTCCAGCTCCCCGGATGTGGCGGGCTTCCGCTGCCGATTGGGAACCGATGCCTTCACCGCATGCACCTCACCGAAGGTCTATGCAGACATTGCCAACGGACCGAACAGGTTCGAAGTAGAAGCCCGGGATGTCGCAGGCAACGCCACCGTTGCAGGCGTCAACTTCACCGCCTTCGTGGCTGACACGACACCACCCACCGTCACAGCCAGTCCCATAGGCGGAACGTACGGTCCTGCAACCAAGGTCACACTGACCGCGAATGAAGCCGACGCCAAAATCTACTACACGGAAAATGGCGCGACTCCTACCACGGCCAGTACGCTCTACACCGGCCCCATCACGATGGGAAGCAAAACCATCACGTACATGGCCATCGACGCATCCAACAATGCCTCCGCACCCCAAACCCAGGTGTACGTGTTGGACAATGTTGCGCCAACCGTGACGGCCAGCCCACAGGGCGGAAACCTCACCCTCGGGCAAAAGGTCACTCTGACCACAGAATCCGGGGCAAAGATCCACTACACCACGGACAACTCCACACCGACGGTTTCCAGTCCCTCCGGGATCACAACGGTTACATTGACTCCGACAGCCACCACTACGGTCAAGTACTTCGCAATCGATGCTGCTGGAAACCAATCGCCAGTGGCCTCGCAGACATACACCCTGCCTGCGGCGCCGGCCAATACCTGGAAGGACTACAACTCCGACGCCAAGAATGACGTCTTGGCCAGGGACGCGGCCGGTACGTTGTGGCTCTACCCGGGAAACGGCACAGGTGGATGGCTGGGCAAGGTCAACACGGGTACGTCGTGGAACAACTACAACCTGATTGTCCCAACGCGGGACTTCAGCGGAGACGGACGAAGTGATGTCCTGGCCCGGGACGCATCCGGGCAGTTGTGGCTCTTCAAAGGAAACGGCGTCGGCGGCTGGCAACCGCCTGAGATAGCAGGCGCAGGCTGGAGCGGCATGACGTCCGTGATCGCCCCCGGCGATTTCAGCGGGGACGGCAAGTCCGATGTCCTGGCGAGGGACTCCTCAGGTGTCCTGTGGCTCTACAAGGGCGACGGCTTGGGTAAGTTCAGTGCCGGGCGGACCCAAGTAGGGGCAGGCTGGAACGTCATGAATGCCATATTCAGCACGGGCGATTTCAACGGCGACGCGAAGTCGGATGTGCTGGCCCGGGATACTGCAGGTGCCCTGTGGCTCTACCCTGGCAATGGCAGCAGTGGCTGGGGCAGTCGCTCCCAAATCGGAAGCGGATGGAACGGCATGACGGCGTTGCTCGGACCGGGAGACTTCAACGGGGATGGCAAAACTGATGTACTTGCCCGTGACGCCAACGGCAACCTGTGGCTCTATCCCGGCAATGGTTCCGGGGGCTGGCTCGCTTGGCGCCAGGTAGGCAACGGATGGCAAGGATTCACTTCGCTCCCCTGATAAGGACCGGACATAGCTTGCCGTTTTGAGGGGTGCATCGGAGAATGTCCGGTGCACCCCTTTCGTCTGCTGTCAACGCTGAAACCCCTGCCCTTCCACAGAAGGTATCCAACAATGAACTAGACTGAGGGTTTGCAAGGAACTCGTGACAACAGCGTTGCGAGCTGCGCTGGCGTTCAAGAATTCGTCGGCACGAACTACCGAGGAGAGTCTTGACTTTCGACCAGGCAGGCCAACCGGATCTCTCCGTTGTGATCCCGGTCTATAACGGAGAACGGATTTTGGCGGCAACAATGGCCCGCCTTTCCGGCTACTTGACCAGTGGCACCTCCGAGATCATCATCGTGGAGAACGGTTCTTCCGACAACACACTCGAGGTCGCCCTCAAGCATGCGGTGGACACTCCCAACGTGACGTTCCAGGTTCTCCAGAGCCAAAAGGGCATGGGCAATGCGTATCGCCGGGGCATCGAAGCCAGCTCCGGCCGTAGAGTGCTACTCACCGCCGACGACCTCCCCTTCGGCACCGACGACCTTGACGAAGACAAGAAGCTCGAAGCCAAACCGCACATTGTCATCGGTTCGAAGGCCCATAAGGACTCGGTCACCGAGCGCAGCCTCGTTCGCGGCATAACCACCTTTGGTTTCAAGACTCTGCGACAAGTAATACTCGGGTCAAAGATCGGCGACTCCCAAGGAACGTTGATCGTTGACGGCGACTGGCTTCGACGCATGGTTGACCGCTTCGATGACCCCGGATTTCTTTTCAGCACTCAAGTTGTCTATGCGGCTGAGAAGCAAGGTTTCAGGATTGTTGAAGTTCCCGTCACGCTGGCTCCCGACGACGAACCTGGCGAAACAACCATCCGGACTGCCGACGTCGTAAAGATGTTCAAAGGGCTGGTAGCCATGCGCCGCCGTCGGAGTGAGTTCGCGGCGGCGCCTAACGCGGGAACGCATGCCTCATGACGGGTTCAATCGCGGAAACACCTTCCAATGACAACGATCTGAATCCGGAACAGCCGCCAGTAAAGAGCACCAAGGCAAAGCTGGTCGACTTCGCCCGGCGAGCCTTGGTAGTGATCGTGTTCGCTGCTGCGGCGTACTTCATTGCAGTCCAATGGCCGCAAGTCCAAGCCACCGTCTTCGCCCTGCAATGGTGGCAGGTCCTGCTGTCCCTGTTGGCGCTCATCCCTGGCGTCCTCCTCGGGATGTACATGTGGCGGGTGGTCATGGCGAGTCTGCTGCGGTCAGTAGACATTGAACCTCAAGGTTTGGTGCTCAACCAGATCTACCTGGTCGGCCAGATCGGCAAGTATCTGCCCGGTTCCGTGTGGGCGTTCGTGCTTCAGATGGAGCTTGGCCGTAAGAACGGAATTGCACGTGCACAGGTTTTCGTAGCGTCTCTGGTGAGCACCGGAATCACCATAGGCGCGGCCCTGGTGGTTGGGGCTTCGGCTCTTCCCATCCTGGTCCAACGGCAGCCCAATCTGCAGTGGCTGTACGTCATACTCCCGGTGGTGATCCTGGCGATGAACCCGAACGTCGTCACGTTCCTGGTCAACATCGTCCTGCGAGTGTTTCGTCGCCCACCGCTACCCGAACGCATTCAGGCCAACACCATGGTGAAGGCCTTCATCCTTGGCGTTCTGATGTACCTGTGCTTCGGCCTGCACCTGTGGATATTGGTTGGTCACGAGGCCACCCTGGACCTCGCAACGTTCCTGGTACTGACTGGTGCATTGGCTCTTGGAATGACGCTCGGAGTGCTGGCATTCCTGCTTCCCGCCGGCGTAGGTGCCCGCGAAGCCATCTTGATCCTTGCCCTGGCCGGAATGATGAGCGCCGGTGCCGCGACTGCAATCGCTGCACTCTCACGAATTATGTTCACGATTGCCGATCTGCTGTGCGTCGGAATTTCCTTTGTTCACTTCCGGTGGCGGCAACAGTCCGCTTCCAAGACCTCCGTGGAATCCACCTCCGAGGCCAAGTAGCGGGTGGTGGCGGACGCCCTCCGGCCCTCCATAATCACGGCCGTCCTTTAGGCCAATATCCATACTTATGCCGCGCGCTAAGGAGCAAGCTAAGACCATGACAGCAGGAACCTCCGGGGCTACTGCCCAGCGTCCCCCGGCCACCCGGCGGCGCTACTTCATGCAGCACGACTGGCATTGGGGAATCATTACTGCCGCTATAGCGGCAGTCGCCTCCATCATTCCCCGACTGTTCAATCCCACGTTTTATTACTGGGACGACATGATGCAGTCCTTCCTCCCCTTATGGCGCCATATGGGAGAGGAGATACGGTCCGGTCGATTCCCGTTGATGGAACCCGGCGGTTGGGTCGGCGGCAATATCGTGGCCGAGGTGGGCTACGGAATTTTCAACCCGGTCAACATCGTCAACTCAGTCATCGTCTCGAACTTCGAGAACTTGTCTCTCGCGAGCTATTTCATTATCGTGCAATTCATCGCGTTGCTGGCGTTCGGGACGTTCATGCTCGCCCGCGACTACGGTTCCAACCGGCCACTCGCCTTGGCCGCCGGTGTAGCCATTCCCTTCAGCGGTTTCACGCTCTTCTACGAGGCCGCCCGCTGGCCGGGGGGCCTGATGGCCTTCGCCTGGATTACCGTTTTCTGGTGGTCTGTTCGCCGCTACGCACGTCGCAACACTTCACCCTTCCTGCCGTTCCTGTTGGGCTTCCTCACGATGACCGCCGGAAACCCCTACGGTGCCATTGGCGTCATCCTGGTTCTCGCCGCCGTCGCCGTCGAGTTGATGCTCATGAGGCACTGGCGTCGGCTTATTCCAATCGTCATTGTGGGTGCACTGGTTGGTTTGACCGCTGTCCTGGTCTACTTCCCCTTGCCCCTCAGCTCGGCTGTCACCGTCCGGCAGCAGAGCGAAATCCTGAATGACCTCTTCCTTTCCCCGGATATGTCATCGCTCCTGACCATGAGCACCTCGTCAATGAGGCCCCGGATTAACAACTTCTGGGCCCCCATAGACAACGTCCCGTCCAGTTACTTGGCGTGGTTTGTCCTACCGTTGCTTCCGTGGCTTGATTTCCGCAGCTTTAGGAACCGCTCGCGTCAAATATTCAGTATCTACATCATTACGGGAATCTACTTCCTGCTGACCTTCGCTCCCTCCCAGGTGCTTGTCTTCCGCTGGCCCATTCGGCTCATCGAGTATGTATACCTCGGAGTCATCGTCCTCGTCGCCGTCGTGGCCTCAGCGGGCCTGAAAACCACGTCATGGAAAAAAAGGCTATTCATTACCGTGGCCATCCTTGGTTTTGGAACCTACAGGGCATGGTCCATGGTGCCTGAGGGTGGCAAATGGCAGGTCTTCACCTTGGCAGTGACGTTGGCTCTGGTGGGGCTGGCCGTCCTTGGTTGGAAGCGGTTCGGCTACCGCGGCCTCGCAGCAGTAATGGTGGTCGGAACGATCGCTACGCTTGGAATGCAGTCCAGGCAGTTCGTCCCCAACAACGCTGTTGCCGGGATAGGTTCCCCCGTGGATGCGGACACGCTCCGTGACTCAACCAGTAGTTACAGGGGTAACACCATTCAAATCTTCAACACCATGAAAATCACAGGACAGGAATTTACTGAGGGCCGCCTTTTGTACGGTAATCAGATCCTCAACGCCGACGTCAACAACAGCATGGGCCGGTACAGCGGGATCAGTTTCACAACATACGTGAACGCCTTGTGCATGAACTACCGCGGCGAGACTTGCCCGCTGGCCTACACTGAGCTGTTTAAGCAGGCATCAAGTGAAATCGACGTTACTTTGGCAGATGTCCTCCAAGTGGAGACGGTAGCCGTCCAGAAAACAATGATCGCCCCGGACCAACTCAACGTAGCCCCGGGCTGGAAGATCGTGGCTTCGGATGAGACCAGGACAATCCTTCAGCGGGAGAATCCTTTACCGTACCCTGGAACCGTTTCCTGGGCTTCCGACGGTATCTCCGTGCAGGATGCCGTAAGGAACGGTAACGATGAACACATAACGCTGTCCGGTGACGGCACCGCTGGAAAGCTCACCCTCGCCCGTCTCGCCTGGCCCGGCTACACCGTCACGGTTGATGGGGAACCTCAGAAGCTCACTCAGGGCCCAGCGGGAGTAATACTGGTGGATGTTCCGGCCGGCGCCACCTCAGTGGACGTTACCTTCACGACGCCGGGTCTCATCATGGGCCTTGCTGCTCAAGCAGCCGCGTGGTTCGGGATATTGGTGTTCACTGTTTTCCACTACGTTCGTCGGCATCGCCGGACGAAGTCAGAAGAACATGTCATTCAGGAGCCAGCTGAAAAGGTTTCTGTCTAGGCAGCCGGGCAGTGCCCGGTGGCACCCGTGTCGCAGAAGAGCGTTCGTCCCTCACAAGGAACGGACTCTCTTCTTTTGTGGATTTCAAAGGCCCGCTTAAGCCATTCACGGACGGGTTCGATGTGCGGTATTGGACAGAGCGCCAAGCAAATCCAAGGCTGATCCATGTGCCGTACACCTTCTGATGCTGCTCCGCGGTACGGCAAAGGCCACCTCCCATCTCTTGAGAAGATGGGAGGTGGCCCTGTTGCCGCCCTCTTGCGAATCACATAAGGAGTACCGGCTAGTTGCTATTCCGCAGCCAAGCTACAGCCTCGTCAGCGGGGCCTTCGAACTGGACCGTACCGGAGGCAAGCACGACTCCCCTATCGCAGATGCGTGAGATCATGTCGAGGTCGTGGCTGACCACCACCAGGGTCCGTCCTTCCGCCGAGAGTTGTTTGATCTTGGCCAAGCACTTTTTCTGGAACGGTTCGTCTCCGACAGCCAGGATCTCATCCACCAGGAAGATATCCGGCTGCGTGTGGACGGCTACGGCGAATGCCAGCCGTAGGAACATGCCGGAGGAATAGAACTTTACTTCGGTGTCGATGAACTGTTCTATTTCAGAGAACGCAACGATCTCGTCGAACTTCTCGTTGATTTCCTGCTCGGTCATTCCCAGTATCGCGGCATTGAGGAAGACGTTTTCACGCCCGGACAAGTCCGGGTGGAATCCTGCGCCTACCTCGATGAGCCCAGCTACACGACCCTTTGTGCGGACTGTTCCCTTGTCGGGCAGGATAACTCCCGATATGAGTTTCAACAGTGTTGACTTTCCCGAGCCGTTGAACCCCAACAGTGCCACGGTCTCCCCCGGCTGTACCTCAAAGCTCACATCGTGGAGAGCATCGAACTTCTTGCTGAGGTCGCTTTTCCGGCCCTTGACCAGCCAAACCAGAGTCTCCTTGAGGGAGTGGGAATGGCGCAGATTGAACGTCTTTTTAAGGCCTTTGACGACTATCGCGGCGCCCATCTAGACCTCCTGCGCAAAGTGGCCCTCAAGTCGTCGAAAGACGAGTTGGCCGATGATAAGGAACATGGCTGCCATGCCGAGACCAATCAATCCTGTCCACATGAGATGCGGAGGCAGTTCGACTGGACGGTCAACAGTGGGGTACCAGAAGGCCCAGTGGAATAATTCGACAGCAACTGTGATCGGGTTGAGCTGATAGATCACCAACACCCAAGGTGGCGCCAGCCGGCGGATCATGGTCCAGTCATAGAGCACCGGCGACGTCCATGTAACGATCATCATCAACATATCCACGATGTTTTCAGCATCGCGGAAGAAGACATTGATGGCGCCAGCCAAAAGGCCCAAACCCGTTGCCGTAACTGCCACAATGACGAAGCCCAAAGCAGCTCCAATGAGCTGCATAACGTCTGGTTTCCACCCGCTCAGCAGCGCCGCTGCCAACAGGACAACAAGTTGTGGGAGGAAATGAACCGCTGCCACCCACACCGACGCGACGGGGAACAACTCCCTCGGCAGGTAGATCTTTTTGACCAAGGCAGCATTCGACACGATGGATCTCGTGGCATTCGAAAACGCTTCGGAGAAAAAGTTGATGACGATGACGCCGGAGAACATGTACAGCGCGTAATTGGGAATTTGGTCCCCGACTCGCAGGACAATTCCCAAAGCGAAGAACAGCACAACGTACTGAACCAACGGCTTGACATAGGACCAGGCGAGACCGAGGACGGAGCCCCGGTACCTTACACGGAGTTCCTTACGGACAATCAGCTTGAGGAGGTATCGGCGCCGGTAAACGTCCAGCAGCCCGGCACCTACACCGGGAACTGCATAAGTATCTGTGGAAGTCGTCATTGCTACTTGCTGGGCTCCGAAGCTTCGAATGTTTTCCGCCACGACTCCATGGAGGTGATCTCTGGAAGAGCCTCACGGTATTGAGCCCGAAGGGTCTCCCAGTTGGAAAAGAGTTGAGCATGGAGTTTGGTCGATTCGACCACCAATTGACGAGCCATCTTGGGGTCTCGCAAGTGCCATGAAGCACCTGTGCCGTCAGCATTGGACACCACTGCGCTGTCCAAGTGCGCCAGGCTCCACCATTTGCCGTCCTGATGGGCTACATGAGCCTCAGGGTTGGCCTTGGCGGTATCGCGGACGGGAGCCAGCGTCTGCTTAAGGACGGTCTTAACTGCCCAAGGAAGCAGGCCCAAAGCACCTGGCTGCTTGTAAGACTGCGGCTTCTTGGGGGGACGCTTGAGGAAGACCTCCGGGAAAGCTGCAGGGTCGGTCTTGACCTGCGAGTCCGGGAACTCCTCGCGCATTGCACGGAGTTTCGGCATCATCGTCGGTAGTTGCTTGTGCAGATTACCTGGTCCGGCGAGAACATCGCGGAGAGCCATAACACGGGCCTGCTCCGGGTAGTACTGCATTGAAACCAGATGCTTGACGTCCGCGTTCAAGCTTTCCCGCAGGATACGTCCGCCCTTGGGGAACGGGGAGTGCAAGAGGGTCGCGATAAGTCGGTTGCGCTCGTGGTAGTAGGCTTGCCAGTCCACGGAATCGTCCTTATCCGCCCAAGAGACGTGCCAGACCGCTGCCCCTGGAAGAGTCACTGTGGGGAAGCCCGCTGCACGGCCGCGGAGGGAGTACTCAGCGTCATCCCACTTGATGAACACAGGAAGGGACAGGCCGATGGTTTCCACAACGGTTTTGGGAATGAGACACATCCACCAGCCGTTGTAGTCTGCGTCCCAGCGACGGTGGAGTTGCGGAGTTGAGCGCAAACCTGCGGTGGAGAAGTCGTGATTGCCGAGTCCCTCCACAGGACCCCAGAGGAAGCGGTAGAAGTTGACTACCTCTGAGTAAGCGTGCAGGACTGACTTGTTGTACATATCGAACATGTGGCCGCCAACAATGGTCGGCTTCCGGCAGAGGTCGGCAAACGCCACTGCGCGCATGACACCCTCTGTTTCGAGCTCGATGTCGTCGTCCAGCAACATGACGTAGTCGCTCTTATCAGAAACGACCATTTCGTACATGTTCCGGGCAAAACCGCCCGAGCCGCCCAGGTTGCCCTGGTTGATGATCCGTAGTTGGTCGCCCATGGAGTCCGCAACTGCATCGAAGCCAGCTTCGTCGGCAACTTTCTTATTGCCCTGATCCACGATGATGAGTTCGGCCAGTATTTCGCGTAGACCTGCGTCAGCATCGATGGACTTGATGGTCTCGAGGCAGTAGTCGGCGCGATTGAACGTTGTTACGCCCAATGTCACGCGCCCTTGGGCGCGGCCTTCATCTGGGACAGCCCAGTGAGCGCTCTTTAGCGTCATGCCATCGCCGCCGGCAATCAGATCGAACCAGTACCAGCCGCCGTCCCCAAACGGGGCCAAGGTCAGATCGAAATCATTGCTGGAAGAACCCTCGACAAGAATCGAGTCGACGCGCTGCGACGCGCCACGAGCGTTGGAACGGTATACGATAACCGTCCCCTCGCCCTCGGTCTCAATGTGAAGCACAGTTTTAGTTGCGATGGTCCACTTGCGCCAATAACTTGCAGGGAAGGCATTGAAGTACGAACCAAATGAAAGTCGTTCACCGCGACGCACCTGGACGGAGCCACGGTTCAAGATGTCCTCCGGGTGGAGTTTCCTGGCCATGCCGATGGCCTGAACATCTGCGTTGCTGTCGCTCCTCTGGACCTTGTTGGTGTCAGGATCCACATACAGGGGCAGTGTGTCGAGGTCGCGGTTGGCCGGAAAAATCACGCGTTGGACAATCCGCAGGTTCTGTTCCGTAGAAGCGGGGATTTCAGCGGCAGTGGTGGCCGTCATGGCGATCTCCTGGCTTTCGTTTGTTGCAGCGGTCATGCGTCTACTCCCCCACTTTCAAGCTTGGCGCCACCGGTGAAGTGCGGCTTGATCTTGTTGTCGAACATGGACAAGGCGGAACCGATTGCCATGTGCATGTCAAGGTACTTGTAGGTTCCAAGTCGGCCACCAAACAGGACCGACTTCTCATCCTTGGCAAGATCGCGGTAAGCCAGCAGTTTCTGACGGTCATCAGAAGTGTTGACGGGGTAATACGGCTCGTCACCTTTCTCAGCGAAGCGTGAGAACTCGCGCATAATGACGGTGGCGTCCTTGGTGTAGTCGCGCTCGGGGTGGAAGTGACGGAACTCATGAATGCGGGTGAAAGCTGCGTCCGCATCCGGGTAATTCATAACCGAACAGCCTTGGAAGTCCTCAATAGGCAGGACCTCTTCTTCGAGGTCGATCGTGCGCCAGGAGAGATCGCCTTCAGCGTAGTCGAAATAGCGGTCAACGGGACCCGTGTAGATGACCGGTACCTGTCCGAGGACAGAAGACCGGCCGTACTCACCGTCGTCGAAGAAGTCGGAGTTTAAGACAACCTCAATGTTCGGGTGATCCGCCATGCGTTCAATCCAAGCTGTGTAACCGTCTACCGGGAGACCTTCGTAAGTGTCATTGAAGTATCGGTTGTCATAGTTGTAGCGCACGGGAAGCCGCGAGATGATTTCAGCTGGCAGGTCCTTCGGGTCCGTCTGCCACTGCTTTCCCGTGTAGTGCTTAATGAAGGCCTCGTAAAGTGGACGCCCGATGAGCTGGATGCCCTTGTCATTGAGGTTCTGCGGGTCTGTTCCCGCCAGTTCGCCAGCCTGCTCGGCAATGAGTGCCTTTGCTTCGGTTGGGCTCATGGCCGAACGGAAGAACTGGTTGATGGTACCCAGGTTGATGGGCATTGGGTACACCTCGCCCTTGTGGCTGGTGTAAACCTTGTGCTGGTAGCTCGTGAACTTGGTAAACCGGTTCACGTAGTCCCACACTCGCTCATTCGAGGTGTGGAAGAGGTGGGCGCCGTAGCGGTGCACCTCAATTCCGGTCTGCGCCTCATTCTCGCTGTAGGCGTTTCCACCAATATGGTGACGGCGATCAAGCACCGCAACCTTCAGCCCCAACTCGGTAGCGGCGCGTTCTGCAATGGTCAGGCCAAAGAAACCCGAGCCGACGACGACGAGATCAGCGTTCACAAACTCTCCTGTGTATTGGCGTGCGGGCACAGAGATGCCCACGTCTACTGGTCAAGGCTACCCGACGTTGCGATCGTTCCCCGATTCGGCGGCGCATGGCAGCGAGGCAGCATTTGTTCCGGAAAAAACGAACAGGAGGCGTGGCCCATAGCCAGCCTCCCGTTCAATACTGCAAAAAGAACAATGCTTAGAGCGAGATCACGGAGCCTGTCCCTGCGGACTCGAGCACTGCTTCGGCAACGCGAAGGGTCTCGAGCCCCTCCGCCATTGTGACAATGTTCATGGACTTTCCGAGTACGGCATCACGGAAGGCCTCGTGTTCCATCTTGAGCGGTTCGCGTTTTGCCAGGGCAAAGCGCGTGGATGACCCCTCGGACACACCACGGAAGGCCGCGATGGAATCCCAGTCTGTCTGGAATGTGCCATTTTCAATGAATGTCAGATCAGCGGAGATAGTGTCGGCAATGTATGCACCGCGCTCACCCAGGACAACGGTGGTGCGCTCCTTCATGGGCGAGAGCCAGTTGACGATGTGGTTGGTGACTACCCCGCTCTTGAGGTGGCCAATTGCAGTGACCATATCCTCGTGCTCGCGTCCGCTCCTGGAGGTGGTATGAGCAACAACATTTACGAAATTACTCTGTGCAAGCCAGGCAGTGAGGTCGATGTCGTGAGTTGCCAGGTCCTTGACCACGCCAACGTCCGCGATGCGGGAAGGGAATGGCCCCTGGCGTCGGGTCGAGATCTGATAAACCTCTCCGAGGTCGCCGTTGCCGAGCCGTTCGCGGAGGCTTTGCAATGACGGGTTGAAGCGCTCGATGTGGCCTACCGCCCCGATCAATCCCCGCGAGTCGAACGCTTCGGCGATCCTGCGACCCGATACGGAATCGTTGGCAATGGGCTTTTCCACCAGGCAGTGCACGCCGGCTTCAGCCAACCGCAGTGCCACTTCCTCATGAAGCACGGTTGGCACAGCGGCTACGGCCATGTCGATGCCCTGCTCGATGAGCTGTTCAACCGAGCTGCACACCTCGAGTCCGCTGGCTACGTTGTGAGGGTCACCGAAGGAGTCAGCCACGGCAACGAGGTCTACGCCCTCCAGCTCGCGAATAACACGGGCGTGGTGACGGCCCATCATCCCCAGTCCGATGAGGCCTGCGCGCAGATTTGCCACTAGCTTCCTGCCTTCGCAATGGCGTTGACCGCAGCCACGATGCGATCAAGGTCGTCCTGGCTCAGCGACGGGTGAACAGGCAGCGACAATACGCTGGCGGCGGCTTCCTCGGTGACAGGGAGGTCATCAGACGTCTGGAAAGGAGCCAAACGGTGGTTCGGAATGGGGTAGTACACGCCACAGCCCACGCTATATTCCTCGCGCAGCGCCTTGGCGAAAGCGTCACGGTCCTCTGCGATGCGAATGGTGTATTGGTGGTACACATGCTCGTAACCTTCAGACACCTTTGGAGTGACAACACCCTCGATGTTGGCGTCGAAGAAGGCCGCGTTCGCCTGCCGGGTCTTGGTCCAGGCGTTGATTTTGGTTAGCTGCACGCGGCCAATAGCAGCGTGGATGTTGGTCATGCGGGCATTGAAACCGACAAGCTCATTTTCGTACTGGCGCTCCATGCCCTGGTTACGAAGCAACCGGAGCCGTCGCTCGACGTCGGCCAAGCCGGTGCTGACCATGCCGCCTTCGCCGGACGTCATGTTCTTGGTGGGGTAGAGGCTGAACATTGCGAAGTCACCGAACGTACCAACCTTCCGACCATTGACAGCCGCGCCGTGTGCTTGGGCTGCATCTTCGAAGACCTTCACGCCGTGCTTTGAGGCGACTGCGCCGATACCGTCCACGTCGAAGGGGTGCCCATAGAGGTGTACGGGCATGATAGCGGCCGTGCGGTCCGTAATTTTTGATTCGACGGAGGCCGGATCAAGCGTGTAGTGGTCCATGTCCACGTCCGCGAAGACAGGAGTAGCCCCTGTCAGGGCTACGGAGTTGGCCGTGGCGGCGAAGGTGAACGACGGAACAATTACTTCGTCGCCGGGGCCAATGCCGGCAGCCAACAAGCCGAGGTGCAGTCCGGAAGTGCCGGAGTTGACCGCTACAGCAGCCCTACCATCGAGGAGCACCTGCGAGAACTCCTGCTCAAAGGACGCAACCTCCGAACCCTGTGCGAGTTGGCCGGAGGCCAAGACGGCCTCTACTGCCTTGCGCTCGTCATCACCGATGATGGGCTTGGCGGGGGGAATGAATTCGGGGCTCATGCCTCTACCTCTCGAAGGGTCTCGTTCTGTTCAACATATGTGGCGCCGGTCTCCGGGCATACCCAGTTCTCACCGCTGCGCTGCAGCGGGAAACCAGCTTTGCCGACCCAACCATGGCGTTTGGCCGGCACTCCGACCATCAGGGCAAAATCAGGAACGTCTTTAGCCACAACAGCACCTGCTGCCACTGTGGCCCATCGTCCGATGGTCACGGGGGCGACACAGACAGCGCGGGCACCGATTGATGCACCTTCACGAATGGTGACACCAACCGGCACCCAGTCGTGAGCGCTTTTTAAACCGCCATCCGGGCTAACCGCCCGGGGGTAAGTATCGTTCGTGAGTACTACGGCCGGGCCGATGAACACTCCGGCCTCAAGAACGGCGGGCTCGTAGACAAGGGCATAATTCTGAACTTTGCAGTTGTCCCCCATCTTGACTCCGGTGCCAATATAAGCCCCGCGTCCCACGATGCAATTAACACCCAATTCGGCCTGCTCGCGGACTTGGGCCAGATGCCAAATCTTTGATCCATCACCAATAATCGCCTTGTCTGAAACATCGGCGCTCTCCGCAACCACTATCACCGGTGAAGGTCCTTCCTCATTGAGCACACGCGACAACGAGATTCATCTTAGCTGAGAGACCATGCCCCGGTGTCAAGACGGCTCCTGCATGGGCCCTCCGCAAGAGTTGTCCACATACGCCATTACGTTCGCATCGATTCAATCCGGGGTGCCATAGCGTCAGTCTTGTCAACCCGAAGTTCATTGCCGGACGAATGCAGAGGAAAGCCTATGGCCTTGGAGTGCACATTGGTCTGCGCCCCTGGAGCCCCTCGGACAGCGGGCCCGGAAGAACTCAGCATCGCCGTCCCACAAGGAACGTCCGGCGCCCACGTTCAGCAGCTTCTCATTGAAACGCGTGGAACGGGCGTCCTCTCTGTGGATGGTCAACTCTTGGCCACTCTCACGGTGGGACTACCGCCGCTCATCTCGGGCGCCGTCATCGTCGATGGTTCTCCGCCGCATCGAGACACGAAAAACATGTCCCTGCCCCTGATAATGCTCACCCATTCAGGACCCGGTTCAGGCTCCGCCTTCCGGATTCAACGGGGACGGTACTGCATAGGCAGGGGTTCGTTCGATATTTCATTGCCGGATCCGGGGATGTCCAGGGAGCAGGCCTCCTTGGAGGTTTCCAGCACTGCGCTGATGCTAAGGGCGGTCGGCGGGGCGAATCCTGTCTTCGTGGATAATCAGCCCGTTCAACGAAAATACATCACGTCCTCTTCGCTGGTGAGATGTGGCAACTCCACCTTCACCGTCGTCACGGACAGTGGCCCCTTTCCGGAAATTTCAACTAATGCAGGTCGTTCGGTTGACGTACCACTCGGTATACCTCATACCGGTCGCGCCGGAAACCGTCCGGCAATGGCGTTGGCCGCCCTGCTGCCTCTACTTGCCGGTGTCGGCTTGGCCGTTGCAACAGGAATCTGGATGTACTTGGGATTTACAGCCGTTTCGGCGATCAGTCTTCTCGTCCCGCTGATCGCTGGGCGAAAGGGCCGCCGGGAACGCAGGCTGGCCCTTGACCGCGCAGTGCAGGAGGACATTGAACGACGCCGACACTGCTCACCGTCAGCTGCAGAGCTAATCGCGGCAGTTCACCGGGCTTCCAGGCCGGGACATCTGACGACCGAGCCCGCCGCGGACCATGAAGTTGTCGCTGCAGCTGCAGTGTCGCCGACAGGGACCAGCCGGCCAATACGGATCAGCGGTGAGGGCAACGATGTGTGGCTCCGGCTCGGCACAAGGCAGGAGGCCGCAAACGTGCGCCTTGTTCCTGACGATCCGCAGTTCCGGCCGCCGCCCATAGGCAGCGCGGCAATGACTTTGGATCCCAAGCATCCCGTAGTGACACTGTGCGGCCATCCGGCTCACACAGAGGCGTTGCTTCGATTCGTGTTGATGCAACTAGCCAGCTTTTCGGTCTCAGCGGACACGCCCGTCATTATTTTTGGCAGGGCAGGAAGGTTGCCATTGAGCGCCAGGTTCCTGCCCCGGGTCACGCTCACAAGCACCGTGGCCACCGCCCTCGCTGCGCTGCACCGCGCGAACGGAAAGGTGAATGGGATACTCATCATGCTTGATGATCCATCGAAGGATGAAGAATTATCGTCAGCCCTCCTGAAAACCGCTCAAACCGCAGCATGGCGGGTCATCAGGTGCTCCGGTCAATCCGAACTATCCGGAGACGTCATCGAGATATCACCATCAGGGACAACAGGCTATCTGGAGACGGACGGTGAGCGCCGACACTTCATCCCGGATCTCGTACCAGCCGAAGTTTTCGATAGGTTCTGCCGCAGGGTCCGGGTGGCAGCTGTAGATGAAGGACCGGGAACGAGCGACCCGGTTCCGGAGGAATGTTCGCTCGTCGAGTTACTTCCCCACGGGCAGCGCAGAGTGCTTCGGCGATGGGCCGCGGCATCCTCGCAAGACGGCCTCACCGCTGTCTTGGGCATAGGCCACAACGGGCCGCTGATCTTCGACTTCAAGCGCGACGGCCCGCACCTCTTGGTTGCCGGGACCACCGGTTCCGGCAAGTCCGAACTTCTCCGGACACTTGTGGCTTCCCTTGCGCTGAGTGACTCTCCAGACCGCACGAACTTCTTGTTTTTTGATTTCAAGGGCGGATCGGGCTTGCGGCCACTAGCTGGACTACCTCACTGCGTCGGCCTGCTGACGGACCTCAGCAAGCACCGTTTGGACCGCGCTCTTGTTTCCCTCCGTGGTGAGACCCGGCGTCGTGAAGAACTATTCGCTGCGGCCGGCGTGTCGGATCTCGCCGAATATCGACGACGGGCGTTGGCAAGCGATCCGGAGATCCCGTACTTGGTCTTGGTAATTGATGAGTTTCGCATGTTGGTGGACGAAGCCCCGAACTCTCTCCGGGAGCTCATGCGTGTGGCCACCATCGGGCGCTCCCTGGGTATTCACCTGGTGATGGCTACCCAGCGGCCCCAAGGAGCCTTGTCTGCCGATATCCGGGCGAACGTGACATCAAGCATTGCCCTGCGCGTGCAGTCCGAGGCGGAGTCCGTGGACATCATCAATACGAAAGCTGCTGCCTCCATAAGCGTTGAAGCTCCGGGACGAGCCTATCTCGCAAAAGCTTCATGCAGCCCCGAAGAATTCCAGACAGCGTCCCTGTCGGTTTCCCACGCTACAGCTGGCCTCTGGCGCGACAGTCCCTTGCCGGCCGTGCAGTCGGCTTCGCAGGTTTTGGAGCCCACGTCCGGCGCAGCCGGTACGTCCGCCAACCAGGATTCCCTTTCGGATGCTGGCGCTGAACGGGTCGTTTTAACGGTCCACGAAGCATGGCAGCGTCTCTGCAAACCCCTCCCCAGACGACCAGTGGCCGCACCACTGCCCTCAATGATCCTTTGGCATGATGAGCTGCCTGAAGTGGATGGCCCCGCGTCCGGGCCCGAAGGGCGTTGGGCGGTGGGACCCTTGGCGATGCTCGACAGGCCGACGCATCAAGTTGTGGAACCGCTGCTGTGGTCACCTTCCAAAGCCGGCCATCTGGCAATGATCGGCAGCGACTCGAGCGGAATGCAGGAGTGCTTCAGGGCTGCGTCCGCAATGCTCGCGACCCAAAATCCCCAACCGCACCTCTACATCCTGGACGCAACGGGCATGCTTGGCCAGGTTAACGCAGGCGGTCGAATCGGTGCCGCTGTGAGCCTGCACCAACTGCACCTCGCAGCGCGGGTCCTTAAGCGCCTCGCTGCAGAAATGGAGCGGCGACGAAGTGCCGGCGAATTCGATGCGGCCAGTTCACCTTTGGTCTTAATCGTGGCCGGGTGGTGCTCGTGGGCCACCGCGCTCAGGAGTGGGCCCTTCGGTTATGCAGAAGCAATTTTGCAGGACATCATCAGGGACGGTTGTTCCGTAGGCGTCACTGTTTTGATTTCAGGCGAGCGGGAACTCGTCAGCGCACGGTTTTTTGCCGCGATACAGAATCGCGCCTACTTTCCTTCGGGATCTTCTGAAGAATCACGGTTCCACTGGCCGCGGCTCCCTGAAATGGAATCCCTTCCCGGGCGCGCAGTGGTCATAGGAAACCTTGCCGGCGGACATGCAACCGTGGCCCAGTTTCGTGTGGCTCCGGAGAACGGACGCTGGCCTTTCGGTGAGCTCGCCCCGTCTGAGCCGCCGTTCCGCGTACGGCCGCTTCCTGAGCTTCTTGGAGTTGAGGACTTCCGCGACCTTATGGCGCAGCCCCTGGTGCAAGCACTGCCATCAAGTTCCGGGCGGGCGCCGGGCAAGGGGGCAGAAGCCTACGCCTCGGAAGGCACCGCTAACGGTCCACTGTGGATTGGCATCGGAGGAGACGAAGCCCTTCCGGTAGCCATGCCGCTGCGGGAACATGGAGTCAGCGTCATCCTCGGTAGCGCTCGCTCTGGAAAGAGCTCAGTCCTGGCATCGCTTCACGCCCTGAATCCTTTGTTTCCTTGGGTGTACCCGCCGGACAGAGCATCTGCCAGCGTTTTCTGGGCTTCGGTGGCATCCCAAGCTGCTGCTAAGACGCTGGCCCCAGACAGCATCCTGCTGGTGGATGACGCCGAATTGCTGGATTCCCAAGGCCGCCAGGCTTTGGCCGGCTTGGTAGGCACAGTGCGTGGAATCATCCTCACAGCAACAACGAGACCAGCCTTGCTACATCACTTGCCCCTGTCAAAGGAGATACAGACGTCCAGTATGGGTTTGGTTTTGGCCCCCGGATCACCCCACGACGGCGAACTGCTCGGCGTGAGGCTGGAATCCGATCGGGCCGGACGCCCGGGGCGCGGCTTTCTCATCAGCGGGGCAGACGTGATGTCCTTTCAGGGCGTACTCACCACACGGATTCCACCGCAAGCCAAAGGGCACTAAACGGGAGCCACCCTCTGGCCATGCTGCTCCGTACCTTGACCAGCCCGATGACTAGAGAGCCCCGGTAGCTCCACCGGTACGTGAAGCAAAAGCCACGACGTCCTTCTGGAAAAGGAAAATAATCGCAGCAAACGCCGGAACCAGCATCGCCAAGCCTTGCAAGACGAGCCCGCCGGTTATGGTGGGAAAACCAATGGTGAGAACAAACAATTGGGCCACCAAGGCAGCCGCCCGGGTCCACCTATGGCCGCGGAACAGGAAATGTCCTACGGCAAATAGCCATGCAGCGAAGGCCAGCAGCAGCCCAAGGGTGAAGATAGCCCCCCAAAAGGTCAGCACCGGAGCGCCGGTCAACAGTTCGAACGCATACCAAGCAGCTGCGCTGAGGAGGGCGAGGGCTTCAAGCCCTACAACCACGGAGATGACGACAATTCCCAAGGGACGGCGGCTGGCAACGGGTCCGTTTGCTGCGAGGCTCGCCGTCGTATCAGGATCATCGCTTCCGTCCGGGCCGGACGCGGGTTGGGCAGGGTTTACGGGAGGTCTTGACACACTGGCACACTACCGGACATAGTCATCTAGCAGTGAGGGCACTGGCGGCTGATGTGATGCATCGCTCACGGATTCCGAGCATTTCGACCACTAACACCCCTTGTTTACAAGGCGTTAACATGAAACGCTTGACTCAGACGACCAAGGGGGCCCATGCGGGCCCCTTTCCTTTGGAGCCTCTCGTGAATGTTTTCACAAAAGGCCCTTCTAGTTCTCACGAATGGAGTGACTGATCAGCATGGATTGGCGTAATCGCGCAGCCTGCCTCGAAAAGGACCCGGAGCTCTTCTTCCCAGTAGGCAACACGGGACCAGCACTTTTGCAGATCGAGGAAGCCAAAAGCGTCTGCCGCCGCTGCCCCGTCGTGGACACCTGCCTTCAATGGGCATTGGAGTCCGGACAAGACGCCGGTGTTTGGGGCGGTATGAGTGAAGACGAACGACGGGCACTTAAACGTCGCGCTGCACGCGCACGTCGCGCTTCCTAGCCCAAGGACAATGAAGGCCGCGGACTCTTGGTCCGCGGCCTTCTTCGTTTAGCTGCTCCGGGGATTCAGTGAGCCTGACACAGTGAGCTAGGCCCGAGCGAGGTTGAGTACAATCTCGACGGCAGTACCGCCGCCTTCGCGCGGGCTCCACTGAATGGACCCGCCGAGCTCGCTGGTCACGAGTGTACGAACAATTTGCAGGCCCAAACCTTCGGTGTACTGGCCATCCGGCAGGCCCACGCCGTCGTCGGCTATGGTCACGGTCAGGAACTCGTCGTTGCCGTCGCCATCTGCCCGGTCTGCAAGCAACCAAACCGTTCCTGTGCGTCCCTCGAGTCCATGCTCAACCGCGTTGGTGACCAGTTCGTTGATGACCAAGGCCAGTGGCGTGGCAAAGTCGCTGGGCAGCTCGCCGAACATGCCTGAGCGTTCTGTTCGCACTTGCTGGGACGGCGAGGCTACTTCGGCTGACAACCTGAACTGCCGCCCAATCAGTTCGTCAAAGTCGACACTCTGCGTCAGCCCCTGGGAAAGTGTCTCGTGAACGAGTGCGATCGTGGCCACACGCCGCATCGCCTGTTCAAGACCCTGTTTGGCTTCGTCGCTGACCATTCGCCGGGACTGCATACGCAGAAGAGCTGCCACAGTTTGAAGATTATTCTTTACCCGGTGGTGGATCTCCCGGATGGTGGCGTCCTTGGTAACTAGTTCCATTTCCCTGCGACGAAGTTCCGAAACGTCACGGCAAAGGACAAGGGCCCCGAAACGATGCTGCTCATCGCGCAATGGAATGGCCCGAAGTGAAAGACTGACACCCCTGGACTCAATCTCGCTGCGCCAAGGCATCCGCCCAGTCACTACCAAAGGCAATGTTTCGTCCACCATCCGCCGGTCCTTCAGAAGGCCGGCAGTCACCTCCGCCAGCGAACGCCCCTCCAGAGACTCGACTTCGCCCAGTCGACGGAAGGCAGACACGCCATTGGGGCTTGCATACTGCACGATGCCCTCCGCATCGAGCCTGATGAGCCCGTCGCCGACTCGCGGGGCTCCTCGACGGGAACCCGTCGGAGATGCGAAGTCGGGCCACAGGCCCAGGGTTCCCATCCGCAAAAGGTCATAGGCGCACTGGCGATACGTGAGTTCCAGCCTGGATGGCATGCGAGAGCTGGACAGATCCATATGAGATGTCACAACCGCAAGTGTTCTGCCATTGCGCACCATGGGGACAGCCTCCACCCGGAGTGCCATTTCGCTGCTCCAGCTTGTTTCACTCGAGCGCTCGATCGACCGGCTGTTCCATGCCTTATCCACAATCGGGCGAAGATCCGAGCGGATGCCCTCGCCCACAAAGTCCGAATGGAACACCGTATGCGATGTCGACGGACGGACGTGGGCGAGGGCAATGTAGCCATACTCCGGATGCGGGAACCACAAAGCGAGATCCGCGAAAGCCAAGTCAGCGACCATCTGCCAGTCACCGACGAGGAGGTGCAGCCATTCGGCATCTCCAGGCCCGAAATCAGCGTGTTCCCTGATGGGGTCTGTAAAGATTGCCACTGCACCTCCATTTGCGACGCCGGGACAGACCCTAGCGTCGAACGATTGACCTCAAGAGCCTTAATGCTACCGACAGTGAAGCCATGTCGTCGGCTTCGAGTGCGTTGACCTCATCAAACATCGTCTTGGCACGTCCCAGCTGTTCGGCATTCTGCCCTTCCCATGCCTTGAGGCGACCTTCAGCCAAGGCGCCCGACTCTGTGGATTCAAGGACCGACGTCGTCATATCCGCCACCGTGGAATAAAGGTCATCACGGAGAGCTGCACGCGCCAAAGCCTGCCAACGGTCATCGCGAGGCAAGGAACTAATCCGTTCCAGCAGCGAATCCACATGGAAGCGGTTGAATACTGTGTAGTAGACGTGCGCGACGTCCTCGACACCCTCGTTTCGTGTTTGGGCAATCCGCGCGATGTCCAACAGTGCGTAGCTCTCGAACAGCTCTGCCCACCTGTGTGCAAGATGCTCCGGCAGACCCCAGCCACGGGCTTTGTCCAACCAGTTGGAAATGCGGATCTCGTCCTCACCCCGAAGGTAGTCCAGAAGCTTGGCCCTCAGCGGGGCCAACATGGGCTTGAAGGATTCAACGACCTCGGATATGGGCTGGGAACCCATCCCCTGGCCCAGCACCCAGCGCACTGCCCGGTCGAGCAACCGCCGGACGTCCAGATGGACTTCACTCCAGTGTTCGGTCGGGAAGGATGCAGGAAGTGCGTTCAGCTCGGCAACCATAGGATCGAGATCATAGATTTCGCGAAGCGCCACGAAGGCCTTCGCAACAGCGACCTCATTGGCCGACGTTTCTTCAATGGCCCGGAAGGCGAAGGTAATGCCCCCCAGATTGATGATGTCGTTGGCCACCACAGTGGCAATGATCTCGCGCCGCAGCGGGTGGGTGTCCAACTCAGCGTCGAACTTCTCCCGTAGTTGCTTGGGGAAGTATTCACGGATTGTGTCCGCAAACCACGGATCGTCCGCGAGGTTACTGTCCCGCAACGCCCCAGTGAGCTCGATCTTTGCGTATGCCGCCAGGACCGCCAACTCCGGAGACGTAAGTCCTTGGCCCTGCTCCAACCTTGACCGCAGGGTTTCTGTGGTGGGGAGTGCCTCAAGATCGCGCTTGAGGTCGGCAGATTTCTCCAGCCAGTCCATGAGGCGCTCGTAACTTGGGCTCCAGTCCGCGACGCGGGTCCGGTCGTTGAGGAGCAGAATGTTCTGGTCGATGTTGTCCTGTAGAACAAGGCGTCCCACTTCATCGGTCATGTCGGCAAGGAAGCTGGCTCGTTCGGCGGAGTCAAGCTTGCCGGCTGATACCATCCGATCCACAAAGATCTTGATGTTGACCTCATGGTCCGAGCAGTCAACACCCGCGGAGTTATCGATTGCGTCCGTATTCAAAATGACGCCCTGCAAAGCGGCCTCGATGCGTCCCCTCTGCGTCAATCCCAGGTTTCCGCCTTCGCCCACGACCTTGACCCGCAGATCCCGGCCGTCCACGCGGATAGCGTCGTTGGCTTTGTCGCCCACGGCAGCATGGGTTTCGGCACTAGCCTTGACGTAGGTGCCGATACCGCCGTTATAAAGAAGATCTGCCGGGGCCAACAAAATCGCGCGAAGAAGTTCCGGCGGGCTTAGCTGCGTCGTTCCATCCGGCAAGCCCAACGCCTTGCGAACTTGGTCCGAGACCGGGATGGTCTTGGCTTGGCGTGGATAAACGCCGCCGCCTTCGCTAATAAGGGTCCGATCATAGTCGTCCCACGAGGACCTGGGCAGCTCGAACAGCCTCTGCCGCTCGGCAAACGATGCAGCAGCTTCAGGTGAGGGATCAAGGAAGATGTGGCGGTGGTCAAAGGCGGCCAGCAGCCGGATATGCCGGGAAAGCAGCATGCCGTTGCCGAAGACGTCACCGGACATGTCACCGACGCCAACCACCGTGAATTCCTCGGTCTGGGTGTCCAGGTCGAGCTCGCTGAAGTGCCTCTTGACTGATTCCCATGCCCCGCGGGCAGTGATACCCATGGCTTTGTGGTCATAACCGACTGACCCGCCCGAGGCAAACGCATCGCCGAGCCAGAAGCCGTATTCGGCCGCCAGCCCATTGGCGGTGTCGGAGAACGTAGCGGTGCCCTTGTCCGCTGCCACTACAAGGTAGGAATCGTCATCATCGTGCCGAACAACGTCCGACGGCGGCACCAGCCTTTCGCCGTCTGCTGATGCAACGAGGTTGTCTGTAATGTCCAGAAGACCTCGAATGAAGGTCTTGTAGCTCTCAATTCCTTCGGCCATCCAAGCAGCCCTGTCCACTGCCGGGTTGGGAAGCTTCTTGGCAAAGAACCCTCCCTTGGCACCCGTTGGAACAATGACGGCGTTCTTTACGGTCTGCGCCTTTACGAGGCCCAGAATCTCAGTCCGGAAGTCCTCCCGCCGGTCAGACCAGCGAAGGCCACCGCGGGCCACCTTGCCGAAACGCAAGTGCACGCCTTCAACTCTCGGAGAGTAAACCCAGATTTCGAACATTGGGCGTGGGAAAGGAAGACCATCAATCGATGTGGGATCCAGCTTGAAGCTGACGTATTCCTTGTTCTGGTAGTAATTAGTCCGCAGAGTCGACTCAATAAGGTTCACGAAGGTACGCAGAACGCGATCGGCATCCAACGTGGCCACCTGCTCGATCGACTCAGCCAGAGCTACCCGCGCTGCGGCTTGGCGTTCAGGCCGCTGGCCTTCCGGAACGTTGGGGTCGAAGCGCGCGGAGAAGAACTCATTTAGCCCACGTGCAACATCGGGGTTGCCCAAGAGGGTATCGGCAATGAATCCGAAGGAGTTGGTGTTGCCCATTTGCCGCATGTACTTGGCGTAGGCACGGAGTACCACCACTTGACGCCAATGGATGCCTTCACGGAGCACCAGCCGGTCAAAGTTGTCTGATTCGACAGCACCCGTGATGGCTGCACCGAAGGAGTCGCCCAGGAGGTCTCCCGTACCCAAAGGGTCGACGCCCGCGGGGTACTTGAGCCCGAGGTCATAAAGGAAGAAGTCGCGATGGTCTGAGGTTTCGATCTCGAAGGGCCGCTCATCCAAGACCTCAAGGCCGAGGTTGTGGAAGTAGGGAAGGATTTGACTGAGGCTCTTGGGTTCCAGCAGGTAGAGCTTGACCCGGGCGTCCTCCTCCAACGCTTCACCGGCTCCTACGGGAAGATAAACGTGGACACCGGGCCTGATTTGTTTGGTATCCCGTCCTGCCCGCTCTGCCTCCGCGCCGTATTTCTCGAAGCGTTCAATGTCCTCCAGAGCGTCTTCCACTTCGTAGTCCACGCGGTACCCGGCAGGAAATGCCTCAGCCCACAGCGCGGACAGAACGTCGGCTTCCTCGGCAGACCGGTGTTCACGGAGCACCTCTGCGATACCTTCGCTCCAGGACCGGGATGCACGCATCAGCCGTTGTTCGAGTTCTTTCACGTCAACTTCCGCCAGTTCAGCGGTGCGGGGCAACCTGATCCTGAAGAAAACACGCGCCAAAGCGGATTCCGTGATCCGGGCCTCGTAGTCAATGCTTTCGGCGTGGAACGTTTCGCGGAGTTCCTGCTCGATCCGGAGTCTGACGCTGGTGGTGTACCGGTCACGGGGCAGGTAGACCACCGCGGACATGAACCGGCCGTAGATGTCCGGGCGCAGGAACAGCTTGGTCCGACGCCGCTCCTGGAGTCGCTGGATACCGGTGGCCGTAGCCGCAAGATCCGGTATCTCGATCTGGAACAGTTCGTCCCGGGGATACGTTTCAAGGATTCCCAAAAGATCCTTGCCTGAGTGGGAGTCGATGGGGAACCCCGCGTTCCGCAGGACAGCATCCACCTTGTCCCGAACGATCGGGATGTTGCGTACGGATCCGGTATAAGCACTGGTGGCGAACAGGCCAATGAACCGCCGTTCACCGTTAACGTTGCCCAACGCGTCGAAGCTCTTGACACCGATGTAGTCAAGATAGGCGGGCCGGTGCACAGTTGAACGCGAGTTCGCCTTGGTAATCACCAAGGCGCGCTTCTCCCTCGCGCGCTTACGCCCGGCATCCGTGAGGTGCTGGACTTGGCGCGTGGTGTCGCTGGCCCGCAGGAGGCCGAGACCACTGTCTTCACGGAGTTGAAGAACGTCTTCACCGTCCTCCTCAACAAGGTTGTATTCGCGGTAACCCAGGAACGTAAAGTTTCCGTTGTCCAGCCACCGCAAAAGGTCTTGTGCTTGCCGGAGTTCGGCGACTTGTTCAGGGTGGGTGACGCCGCCCAACGCCTCAGCCAGCTCGAGGGCTTTGCTGCGCATCTTGGGCCAGTCCTCCACCGCTGCCCTGACGTCGCCAAGGACGCGTTGCAGGCCCGCGGTCAACTCTTCCCGCGCATCATCACTTACACGGTCAATTTCAACAGCGATCCAGGACTCCATATGCGAGGCGCTATCGCCATCGCCCAAGAGATGGGCAACGCTGGGAAGTGCGGCCGTATCGCCACTGGAAATGCCGACATTGGACGGGACCCTGGAAATACGGCTCAGCTCACCGGACACCCGATCACGGGTGACCACGAACAAGGGGTGCATCACCAAACGGATCGCGCAGTTCTGGCGAACAAGTTCAGCATTGACAGAGTCGACTAGGAACGGCATATCGTCCGTGACGATGTAGACGACATTTCGCTCAGGTTCGACTGCAATTTCGACGACGGCGTTTCCGGGCCGTCGGGACTGGGCAACGGTCCTATGCTTTGTTGCCCGCGCAATCAGAAGTTCAGGCGAGTATGCGCGCGCGTCCTCCTCTGCGAGGTGTTCATAGTAGTCACCGAAGAACCCTTCACGGACAACTGCTGCATCGGACCGATCCTCCACGCTGGATCCTGACGACATCTACAAACGCCTCCATCACATGTTCATTGCTGCGACTCTGCAGCCCACATGGCGAGCCTAGCGCTTAAGGAAGGGCAAAGCTCTGATAGTTCGTCCAAAGGAATTTCGATTCTGCTGTACAGGCGCACAGACCAAGCCAGCTATTGCCATCCGCAGCGGCGAATCAGGTGCTACTTCCAGCAGGACTGCACCTGATAGCACAGCTGCGTCACACGCCACGGAGTCAGCCGGGAGGTAGGCATCCACGCCCGCTCCCGGACCATAGCGGCCCCAAGCCTCGCCGAGTTGCTGTCTGGGCGAATGTCCAACCGCCGAACGCCTCACCTTATTCAGCACGACACGGGGAGATATCTCCGGAACCGCGGATTCAAGCTCCGCCAACCCCCGTACTAACCGCGGAACTCCAATGGCATCCGCTGATCCTACGGCGAACACAACATCAGCCATTTCCAGACTGCGGAGTGTGGCGGCGTTCCGCCGCGGAGCCACGGAGTCAAAACTCAGCTCTTCATCGGATTCAAGGCAGAAACCCGTATCAACCACCACATAATCCGCCAATTGCCTGGCCTTTTCGAGAACCACCGAGACGGCTCCCGCCCTCAATTCCGTCCACCGATCCGCTCGGGTAGTGCCCGTGAGTACCCGAAAAATCCCGGCTTTTGTGTGCACAGGAATGGCCGCCGACTCAAGTCCCTCAAGATCGAGCAGACCCTGATCCGCCAGCCTGCAAGCCTGAGCCAAGCCCGCCGACTCGTCCAGCAGCCCAAGCATCGCCGACACACTCGCCCCATAACTGTCCGCATCCACGAGGATGACGGATTCGCCGGCGGCAGCCAACTCTGCCGCGATATTGACCGCAAGCAAAGTCCTCCCAGGTGCACCAATCGGTCCCCACACGGCAGTTATCTGACCTGCCCCGCCTCGTGTGTCGTCCACGTACTCCGCCGCAGATTCCAAAAGCACCCCCGCCCCGGGATCTGCGAATCCTGTGTCTCGACCAGCCAGAGGCTGGCCTCGGACGCCTTGTCGACCCACAGCCTCCGATATTTTTGCGGCGAGATCTGCGGGCTCAATGCCAGTCGAAGCCGGCACGGCGCCGATGGAGTGCAGGCGTTTGGTCTCGGCGGGGTCATCGGTCAAGGCGACGATGGAGACGCCGACTGCTCCGAGGCGGTCAACCAGCGTGGTGGTGAGCTCCTCGCAACCTTCCGCCACCACAGCCGCCACAGCGAGGCCGCTTTGGCAAGCAGCGATCAGTTCAGCAAGCTCTGAACAACGGCGGACCACTGTTACCGGTCCGTGAAGGCGTTCCAACCCGCCGACTACAGCTTCCTGTGCGGAACCAACGGTAATAACAGGAATGCTCACCGGACCACACCCGCAGGGTTCCAAACGACCGACACCTTGGCCTTGTTTGCTTGGGCACCCAGCAATTTGGGCATCTGCTCATCAGTCACCAGCACCATCACCACGGTTGTCTTCGTGGCCCCCAGCGGAGAAGAGCCGCTGGTCATTCCGGCAATTTCTGCACCCGGCAGAAGTAGCCGCGGTTCCTCGAAAGCATTGTTCGAACCAGGCATGGCAATCCACACATCAACCCTGGCGCCCGGAACGGCCTGCGAAGGCAACTCCTCCTCCATGGCGATGGCAACCGGTTTACGGTCGACGACATCAGCAGCGCCCAGGCTTGCCCGCGGGACCAGCTGATTCTTTGCCACCCGCTGCAGCGCAACCTCACCCTCAGCTAATCCGTGTTCCACGGTGACATAGCTGGGCTCAACGTCATCCAAGCGGACCTTGACAATGGACAAGTCCGATTCTGTTACCACCTGGCCTACGGCAATGTCTTCCCGGGCCGAGTAGACCTGCGTAGTCCTGTCAGCTGAACCAACCAAAGCAATGACACCGGCCATGGACCCCAGGACCAGCAATAGGCCAATGAGCAGCCGGGGATCCTTCCACGACGGCTTCTTTAACCGTGGAGCTGCAATGTCCGCACCCTGACTCATTTTCCTGCTCCCCCACTCTGAGTTACGACATGGCCGATGGCACCTGCCTCCTCATTCTTACCGGCGCCTTCCACAGTTCCAAAGCCGCTGGCCTCAAACGGGTCAAAACTGTGGATAACTTCACCAAAAACCCACAACGGTGGCAAAATGGGGCCATGCCCCGATTCCTGACTCTTGCGGATGTCGCCGAACAACTTCAAATCAATTCACCTCAGGCTTACGCCCTCGTTCGAAGCGGGGAGCTGAAAGCCATACAGGTGGGAGGGCGGGGCCAATGGCGCATCGAGGAAAGGATGCTGGAGCAGTACGTTGAGGACCGCTACGCGGAGGCCGGCCAAATGATCGAAGAGGCCAGGAACAAGATCGACCAGCCTTAGTTGCTCCTAGCCCCTGAAGCCATGGCTCCACCAGAGCAAAGCGCTGCCAATGAACCGAAAGGGATGGTCAGGACAGCGGCTATGTTGCCGGCCCGCCGTACTTCCCCGTGCGGAACAACTGCGAGATCAAAGTGGTCACGCCCCACCCGGTCTATTACTCCATGCAGCTTGTATCCATCTCCTGTCCGTACCGCCAAGTGAACAACCAGCTCAGCGCGGTCCCTTGACAGCACCCTCAGTGCGGAGGCGATCCCGAGCGACTGCTGTATTCGTGACGAGGGCTTCAAGGCCACTTTCCCCAGCCCTTGGTAGGAGAGCACAGACGCATGGGGCACCAACCACTGGCGCGCACCCTCCGTCAGGACCAGCCACTCGCTACCCGAATGACCCAGCACTCCTCCGATAACGCTGCCGTCGACCAGGACAATCTTGATTTCGGCACCAGCGGCCCCGCGCAAGCGATCACCCAGGTCGATTCCCGCAAGCTCAATCCGAGCCCGATCCGTTATCTCAGATTCCTTCTCCAAGGCGCGCCCTGCCGAGAATTGTGCTTCCAAATCATCGAAAAGAGAGTTCCATCTCATGTAGTCAGACTAGGCTGCAGGAAGGAGGCATGGCCAATCCGCCGAGGAAAACAATAAGAGGATTGGACAAGATGCAGAAAGTGTGCCAAGAATAGTACAGGTAGGTTAAACTTTATCAAAGCATATCAAATAAAGCTTGGGGGCTTTAATGGCACGACGACTGCGTAGTGACTCCACCCTCGCGGCATCTGTTCTAAGTCTGGGAATCCTACTGGCACTTGCAGGAAACCTGCTCCTTGCACAGTGGGAAGCTGCTGAACGGCTTAATCAAAGATCCACGTTTGAACATCTTCTCGGTTTCTTTGCCTGCGCTGCCGGGATAGCGATAGTGATTTGGTGGGCCATCTCGTTGTTCATCGCTTTCCTGGCGTCACTACTGCATCAGGCAGGTCACAGGAAGCGCGCCGACTCACTTTCAAAGTTCAGCCCTGCCTTTATGTTGCGAATCGCCGTGGCGGTCATGAGCCTGAACCTCCTCGGCGCAGGGGTTGGCCAGGCCGCGACCAGCCCACCAGAACCAGGTTGGCATAGTGCTTCCCCGGGCAGCAAGGCCCACGCCCGGCCAGCGTGGCAGCCTTCTTCCGTGGAGCGCACTTTCTCGATCCCGGCATCTGTAGACGACTCCGATAGTGCCGGCAATCGGCTGAATGATCCGCGCTGGCAACCTCAACCTCCAGTGATTGACCCTGGGATTCTGAGCCGCCAGTCCTCACGTTCGAACACACCAGCGGGCGATACCAGCGTGGTTGTCAAGGATGGGGACTCGCTGTGGTCAATTGCGGCTTCCAAGCTAGGGCCCTTCGCAACAGACGTGGACGTCGCGCTGATCTGGCCCAAATGGTACGCCGCCAACCGCGCAACCATCGGAAGTGACCCGGCCGTGCTGCTTCCGGGCCTGGTTCTGCAACCACCCTCACCCGGCTAGCAGTCAAGGGCATCCCTATGCCCACCGTTCCACAGAACCGCCCACTCAGGGGCAGCGTTCGCCCAACAAGCCAGATCCCAACGTCATCCCAGCAGAAGCCACCGAGCAAAGCGTCCCCACGCTGAAGCTCATGTAGTGAATGCCTGAGGTATGACCATGACTGTTGCAACAGCGAATCGACCAGCAAGCCGTCGGAGCACAAAACGTACGGCCCTAACATCCGGGCCGGGCGGTGCGGACATAGACGTCCGGCTTGTAGCCCGGAGCATCGCGCAGGCAGCTTTGGAAGTTCTGGCCGGCACCCGCCCACTGCAACAACTCTCTCGCTCACTGGATTCGGAGTGCTACCTGTCCCTCCAGCATCGAGCAGCCCTCACGCGAAAGCACGCAGCAAGGACAAGGGGTAATCCCCAGCCGCACCTGAGCCCCATGGTCCGCTCTGTTCGGGTCTGTTCAATCTCCGACTCCATTTGCGAGGCAAGCATCGTAGTGACGGAAGAGCTACGTTGCCGTGCCGTAGCCATGAGGCTGGAGCGGTTGGACGGAGTCTGGCAGGTTACTGCTCTGGAAATTGGATAAAGACAGCGTAAGAAAATGCTTCGAGGTATACAAAAAGGGTGAATCACTGGACTTCAGCCCGGGATTCACCCTTTTCATTACTGCTTTACGAGACCGGTTCAGCGGCGCTTCTTCTTCGCCTGCTTGCGCTGGTCCTGGCTCGCCGCTTTCGCCGGATTGCCGGAGCGGCCTGAAGCCCGGCCCTCGATGCGTGTCTGGGTTGCTCCATCTTCACCTGGCGCGGTGTATTGCAACTGCGCCGGCTTTTCCGGCGCCTGAAGGCCTGCCGCACGGATTTGCGGGTCGTGATGCTCGGTGTGTGTGCCAGCGGCAGAATCGTCCGCCACTACCACATCTTCGGCGGGTGTTACCTCAACTTCTAGGTTGTAGAGGAAACCGATGCTCTCCTCACGGATGGCTTCCATCATGCTTTGAAACATCACGAACCCCTCACGCTGGTATTCCACCAGAGGATCACGTTGGGCCATCGCACGAAGACCGATGCCCTCCTTGAGGTAGTCCATCTCGTAGAGGTGTTCCTGCCATTTGCGCCCAAGGACCGAGAGCACAACCCGGCGCTCCAGCTCACGCATGCTCTCAGACCCGATAGCCTCTTCGCGTGCCTGGTAAACGAGCCGGGCGTCCGAAAGAATTTCTTCCTTCAGGAACTCGGCAGTGACCTTGGACTTACCGCCCGCTTCGTCGATAATCTCCTGGGCGGTCACTGTTGCCGGGTACAACGTCTTCAGGTTGGCCCACAGCTGGTTGTAGTCCCAATCGTCGCCCGTTCCCTCGGCCGTAGCGGCGTCAATGAGTGCATTGATGGTGTCTTCCAGGAAGTACTGGACTTTTTCGTGCAGGTCATCGCCTTCAAGAATCCGGCGACGGTCGCCATATATAGCCTCACGCTGACGATTGAGGACGTCATCGTACTTGAGGACGTTCTTCCGCTGCTCGGCGTTGCGGCCCTCTACTTGGCCCTGTGCAGATGCGATCGCACGGGAAACCAGCTTTGATTCAAGGGCAACATCGTCAGGCACCGAACTGTTCATCAGCCGTTCGGCCGCACCTGAGTTGAACAACCTCATGAGGTCATCTGTCAGGGAAAGGTAGAACCGGGATTCGCCGGGGTCGCCTTGCCGTCCGGAACGTCCACGCAACTGGTTGTCGATCCGGCGGGATTCGTGGCGCTCGGTTCCAAGCACGTAAAGCCCGCCAAGGTCCAGCACTTCTTCGTGCTCGTCCTTGACCGCCTGTTTGGCTGCGGCAAGCGCGGCCGGCCATGCGGCTTCGTACTCTTCGGAGTTTTCCTCAGGATCAAGGCCGCGCTTGGCAAGTTCGGCAATGGCAGTGAATTCGGCATTGCCGCCGAGCATGATGTCAGTACCGCGGCCCGCCATGTTGGTTGCTACTGTAACAGCGCCCTTTCGCCCGGCCTGCGCCACGATGGACGCTTCCCTTGCGTGGTTCTTGGCGTTCAGTACTTCGTGTCGGATGCCTTCTTTGGCCAAGAGCTTGGAGAGATACTCGCTCTTTTCAACACTAGTGGTACCCACCAGCACAGGCTGGCCGTTCTCGTGACGCTCTGCGATGTCCTGAACCACAGCGTCGAACTTAACCACCTCGTTCTTGTAGACGAGGTCCGGTTGGTCGATCCGCTGCATGTCGCGATTCGTGGGAATGGGAACGACACCGAGCTTGTAGGTGCTCATGAACTCAGCGGCTTCGGTCTCGGCCGTACCTGTCATGCCGGCAAGCTTCGAATACATGCGGAAGTAGTTCTGCAGCGTTACTGTCGCAAGAGTCTGGTTCTCGGCCTTGATCTCGACGTTTTCCTTGGCCTCAATGGCTTGGTGCATGCCTTCGTTGTAGCGCCGTCCAGCCAGGATGCGGCCGGTGTGCTCGTCAACGATCAGGACCTCGCCGTCGAGGATGACGTAGTCCTTGTCCCGCTTGAACAGTTCTTTCGCCTTGATGGCATTGTTGAGGAAGCCAATCAGCGGGGTGTTGGCAGATTCGTAGAGGTTTTGTATTCCAAGGTAGTCCTCTACCTTTTCAATACCGGCTTCCAGCACGCCCACGGTTCGCTTCTTTTCATCGACCTCGTAGTCAATATCGGGCTGCAACCGGAGCACGACTTTGGCAAATTCGCTGTACCACCGATTAGTGTCGCCTTGCGCGGGACCGGAAATGATCAGCGGGGTACGTGCTTCGTCGATCAGAATGGAGTCGACTTCATCCACGATCGCGAAGTTATGGCCACGCTGGACGAGCTCGCTCGCGTCCCAAGCCATGTTGTCGCGCAGGTAGTCGAAGCCAAATTCGTTGTTGGTGCCGTACGTGATGTCAGCGGCGTACTGTTCCCGACGTACGGTGGGGTCCTGGTTGGACAAGATGCAACCACTGGAAAGGCCAAGGAACCTGTAGACGCGGCCCATGAGTTCGGACTGGTACTCGGCCAGGTAGTCGTTCACGGTGACAACGTGGACACCCTTGCCCGAAAGCGCGTTGAGGTAGGCAGGCGCTGTGGCAACGAGGGTCTTGCCTTCACCCGTTTTCATTTCCGCGATGTTGCCCAGGTGCAGTGCAGCGCCACCCATGAGCTGCACGTCGAAGTGCCGCATCCCCAAGGTCCTGGAGGAGGCTTCGCGCACGGCGGCGAAGGCTTCCGGGAGCAGGGCTTCCAAGGATTCGCCGTCTTGGTGGCGGGACCTTAGCCGGTCCGTTTCCTCCCGGATTTCAGTGTCCGAGAAGGACTTGAAGGTTTCTTCCAGGGCATTGATGGAATCGGCATAGTTCCGCAGTGTCTTGAGTGTCTTTTTGTCACCCGTGCGGAGAAGTTTTTCGATTAGTGATGCCACGTGAAATTGCTCCCAGTCTCATGCTGCCGAATTCTGGCTGTTTCAGTCTACGGGAGAGACCAGCGCCACGTTGCCGGGTTCCCCTCTGAGCGGACTGTCGGATTGGACGCGTTCTCCCGGCGCAATATCACCTTTTGCCACGGCCTCGGAGAGTGATCCGGCGAGGTCCCCTACCGGCCATACCACCACGTCCTGAAGGCCCAGCCATGAAGCCATGAGCCTAAGTTCTTCGGCAAGTTCGACGGCGGTATCCGCCGGCGCGTTCATCTCACCAAAAGCGGAACGCACCAGGAGCTGACCGGACGCGCGGTCTGCTTTGAGGTCCACCCTGGCGACGATGTTGTCCCTGAGCAGGAACGGAAGAACATAGTAGCCGAACCGACGCTTGGCGGCAGGGGTGTAGATCTCAATCCGGTAGTGGAATCCGAACAGTTCCTCGAGTCGCCGCCTTTCGAAGACCAAGGAATCGAAGGGACTCAGCAGTGCCCGGGACGCAGCCTTACGTGGCAGCGTGGCTTCAACATGCTTGTAAGTTTCCCGGCCCCATCCCCGAACCGCAACAGGCTCAAGGCGGCCTGCGCGGATCAAGCGTTTTACAGAGTCCGCTCCTGCTTTCAGAGGTGTCCGGAAGTAGTCGGAGAAGCACCTCACCGTGCCAATGCCGTGGGCTCGGGCGGCTGCTTCCATCAGGCGGTCAAGGGACGCTTCGGCGTCGACTTCGGACGGAGAGACGTAGGGAATAACCCTTGAGGTCAGGGTGTACTTGCGTTCAAATTGCGATGTCCGGGAAGCAGCCGATATCCGGCCTTCTTCGAAGAGGTGCTCCAGCACGCGCTTGACGATGTTCCAATTCCAGCCCCAGTTCTCACGTTCCGGGTTTTCATCGTGTCCTAGCTTCACAGTCAGTTCGGATGCTGTCATCGGGCGGCCCGAGGTAAGGGCGTCCAGGATTCGGTCCTCCATGCCCTGGCGTACGGCCGGATCCAGGCCATGGGCTCCCACCCAGGCCCGCTTCTGCCATACGAGTAAGTCATGGAAGTGCTCGGGGCGGATGAAGCTTGCCTCGTGCGCCCAGTACTCCATCATTTTGCGCGGATTGCGGCTGGCCATCGAGTTGAGGATGAGGGGGTCGTAGTTACCTAGTCGGGAAAAGAACGGAAGGTAGTGGCTTCGTGCCACCACGTTAACAGAATCGATCTGGACGAGCTGTAATTGGGCAAAGGTCCGGCCCACCGCCCGTGAAGTCACGGGGCCGACGGGCCGGACCTTTGCCAATCCTTGAGCTGCCAATGCGATCCGCCGTGCCTGTGAGAGGCTCAGCGAAGCGGTCATTGAAGTCCCTTCGTGATTAAAGTGAGGCCTTACTTGGCTGTGGCGGCCTGATCATCAGATCGGTAGGCGTGGATCTTTTCTTCCACGGCTTCCTGGCCGGGTTCGCAGGTGGAGTCGAGGGTGATGACACCGTAGGTCCAGCCACTGCGCCTATAAACAACCGAAGGTGCGTTGGTCTCTTTGTCCAGGAACAGGTAGAAGTTGTGTCCGACGAGCTCCATGTTGTCCACAGCGTCATCCAGGGTCAGCGATGCTGCGGGGAAAACTTTCCGGCGGATCAAGACGGGAGAGTCGCCGGCCGGAATATCGTTTTCGATGTCGTAGGGCGACCGCTCGTCTGTCTGTGGCACGGACGCCTGGTGGTTGCTTGCCTCTACATAAAGCGGCTCACTCGCGCTGGCTGGCTCAAGGGTTGCCGTAGCTTCCCGCACAGCCTTGGGCGTGTGGCGGCCGTGGTGCACCTTCTTACGGTCCTTCGCACGACGAAGCCTCTCAAGCAGCTTGTTGTACGCGAGATCGAAGGCAGCAAACTTGTCAGCGGCTGTGGCCTCAGCACGGATAACGGGGCCTCGGCCCAAGACAGTCACTTCAACGGTGAGTTCGCCAGGCGTCTGCCTGGGATTGGTTTCCTTGGAAACCTTGGCGTCAACCCGCTGGACCTTATCCCCCAGCGATTCAATCTTTGAGATTTTTTCGCCGGCATATTCGCGAAAGCGGTCAGAAACTGTCAGATTTCGTCCGCTGATCATGAACTCCATGGTGCCCTCCAATAACTCAGGTGACACGACAACGACGCTGTTGGGGGCTTGTCTGACGGACAGTCGAGCCCCTTTCCGAGCCGCTATCGACAGGTACATCTGTTCTTGGTACCCACAACCGACGTTAGTTCATCGGAACCCGTTATTCATCCTTTAGCCACTTAATTTTTGATTGAGTCTTAATGACCACTGGGGGGTCGTCCTTGGCAGCGACGGAGGCGTAGGCTGGTGGCCTCGTGGCCGCGAGCACAACAGCGCCGGAGACTACGCCGCCGGCAAGAGTGACCGCCCGCGCTGCCTCAGCGAGGGTTGCCCCGGTTGTGAGGACATCGTCAACGAGGATGCATTTCCTGCCCCTTAATTCCTTGCCCTTTTGTCGGCCTACCATCATGGATCCACGGACACGGCGAGCGCGTTCGCCTCGACCCAGCCCCTTTTGGCCACCGCCTCCGCGTTCCACAGGGCTCCGTCCTGACACCTGTTCAAAAAGCCGGTCTGTCACTTTTCGTACGGCTTGGGGGCCTGCCATCAGGATCGACGACTCCCCCGGCTTCTCCAGCACGTCCAGGATTGGGCAATGGGGCAGCATCCGGCGCATGCGCATGAAGAAGAGCAGAAGGTGCACCGGGCTGAATCCTCGCCTGCGGTATGCCTTGCCGCTGCTGGGAACCGGGACGAGGTAGTATCCGGAGCGGCCACCGATGGCAGTCTCCAACGCTTTGCTGAGGCAGGGAGCTAGGACATCCGCAAGGCGCCACTGACCATAACGCTTGAAGGACAGCAGGCAGCGTGCCAACTCATCCCGGTATGGCCCCGCTGCTACTACTCCGATCTTCGCTGAACCATCGACGTCAACCAAGGCGGGCGACTCCTGCTCTGCCCGGAACGGCTGCTTGCACAGCTGACGGACTTTCTTTGCGCAGCTCCCGCAAAGTACTGCGTCTTCCATTTCACAGCAGACACAGTCGACGGGAACCAGCAGGGTCAGAAGGTCATCAAATGTCCGTTGCAAGGCGGCGATGATGCGGCCGGTTCTTCTTTTATCCGGACCGCGACGCCGCGCTGCATCAGGTTCAGGCGAATTGAGGTCGGGATCGAAACGTGGTCGCGACTGCCATGTACTTACCCACGAGCCGAGAAAGGAAGAGGAGCCAAACGCGCAAAAGGTCACGCTTCAGCTTTACTGTCTGATCTTTCCCGCAGAAGGCACACAGCACGCTATGTGCATAAACATCCGGGATGAATCGATGACCGGAGCCCCCTGACATTGAGGTCAGCCTGGAAAAGCCGGTTCTGTGGGTCCTTTTAGCTGAAGCTCCCATCCGTTTCCGACGCGTTGGAAGATGCCGGCAGTGGACTGACCGTAAATTTGCTCAGCCCCGTTTCCGACACTGAGGCTGGTCAGACCGTCCCACGGCGCCAGTTGCTGGGGTTCACCCGATGCCAGCGACAGCAACTCCGGAACCACCGTTGAAGTGGCCGAACCGGACATCACTGCCACCGTGGAGCCATTGACCCAGGCGCCTTGGTCAGCGGCGGTATTGCTCAGCAGCGTGATGGGAAGCGTGAGGTCCTTGGGCACGCCCTCGGGATTCCGGACTATGCCCGTGATTTGCACAGCAGTCTTGCCGTTGGCCTCAGAGATGACAAGCGCCCTGGTCCCCTCCCGGGAGACCCTGAAGTCCTTGACTGTTCGTCCGGTGAGCCATGCCGGTGTCATGGTGACGCTGGGAACGCCGGTACCCGGAGCTGTGCCTGTGGGCTTGTGTGCCACAACCTCGGCAGCCCCGTTGCCACCGGGTCCTGCTGTCCACACCCAGTCGTTCGGGCTGAAGGAAGGACCAGTAAGGGTACTTCTGGTGGTTAGTTGCCGCGCAGGTTGTCCCGGTTCGATGGAGTAGAGAGTGGTTTTATCCCCGTTGAGGAAAGCAGCTGTTTGGGACACCGGCGATTCGGCGGGCGAGTGCGGACCCAGACCGGACACCGATTGTATATCCGGCAAGGGAGTAATCCTGTTGTTCTCATACCGCACCAAATCACCGTTGTTCACTGCGATCTGTCGGGCAGGAACGCTCTTGTCCAACACCGGAGGCAAAACAGTACCGTTGTCTTCCACGCGTACCAGGTCCTGATCGGCGCGAAGTTGAACGTTGATGACATCGGACTGGCTGCGGAAGGTCAGCGCCAACTGGTTTTGCATCCTCTGGCGGTCCTCCGCAGAGGCGTCGAAAAGCTCCTTGGCAGAGAGGTCTACCTGTGCTGCACCGGAGACAACCGGAACTGATTCGCGGGCGAGCTTCATTCCCGATGGGAAAGCACTGACCACTGCCCCTCTCAGGTACGGGGCGGGGCCGGCAAGCAGGGCACTGGTCATGGACTTGACTGTGTTCTTTTTAATGAACCAACGGTAGTCCGGCACTGCGTAGGTGAACGTCGGGTCATAGAAGTAAATGGGGTTTGCCCCGTAGATTACCTTGAATGTCTCCTCCGGAATGGCCGTACCATCAGGGACCTTGGAGATCCGCCATTCTCCTTCCACCTGCTCGAGAGTTAGTGGAATGGTCTCTTTGGTACCCGGCGGGAACTGGGTTGCAACCCCATCAGCATCCACCGAATATGCGAGGTCGAGTTCGTAGAGGTATTCGTTCTCCGCTGCGGCTTTGACTACCTGCGCCTCGCGAAAAACAAGGGCCCGCTTGTCCGGCTTCCACGTTACAGACTGCGCTTGCGTCAGGTACTGACGCGCCACAGGGTAGTCATCCTCGTAGCCGCTGCCAGCCATATAGAAATCCTCGATCACAGTCTCCGGACTGGAACCGGCACGCGGCGCAGCGGGAAAGAACACCGGCGCGTTGGGGTTACCGGCGCCTTCGTCTTTGCTTTTGCCGACTGGACCGGAGCGGGGAATCTGCGCACAGGACGCAAGCATCACTATCAGCACAGCCAACAATGCGACGATTGTCCTCGTACGCCCGGGACGCAACGTTCTCACGGCTTCTCCCCTGTTCCACCGTCGTCAGGCGCAGGGTTGCCGCCGACAGATGGAGTCGGCTTCGGGGTGTCGCCGGAATCCCGGCCCAGCACCAGCATTTGCCGTTCGCTTGTTGACCCGGGAAATCCTAGGTCCGCAGGTTCCAGTTGAAGCGGGGACTTCACAATGGTGCCTCCTTGCCGCAGCGGAAGCGTCAATCGGAAGTTGGAACCGGATCCCTTTCGGCCCCAGGCCTGAAGCCAACCATTATGAAGCTTGGTGTCCTCAGCTGCGATGGAAAGGCCCAACCCACTGCCTCCGGTGGTCCGGGCCCGTGCAGGATCTGCCCGCCAGAAGCGGTCGAAGACCCTGGCGGCCTCAACTTGGGTCATGCCGATGCCGTGGTCCCTTACGGACACCGCTACAGCTTCGTGGTTGGCTGCGACGGATATATGAATCGGCTTGCCCTCACCGTGTTCGAGTGCATTGAGCAGCAAGTTGCGGAGGATACGGTCGATCCGGCGGGAGTCCATCTCCACGATGATGCTCTTCTGTCGGGCGTTTAGCCGGACTTCCGAACCATACTCCGCGGCCACCGGCGCCGCACCTTCCATAACGTGAGAGATCACCTGGAAAATATCTTGTGGTTCGGCATCCAGCACGGCAGCGCCTGCGTCAAACCGCGAAATCTCCAGCAGGTCCGAAAGCAACGACTGAAAGCGCTCAACCTGGTGGTACAGCAACTCCGCCGATCTCTTGTTCATGGGATCGAAATCGTCCCGGGCATCGAACAGGACCTCGGCCGCCATCCGTACCGTGGTGAGCGGGGTACGCAGTTCGTGGGACACGTCAGAGACAAAGCGTTGTTGCATTTGCGACAACGTGGCCAACTGGGTGATCTGTTCCTGGAGGCTTGCGGCCATGTGGTTGAAGGAAGCACCCAATCTAGCGACTTCGTCTTCGCCCTTGACCACCATCCGTTCCTGTAGTTGGCCGGCAGCAAGCTTTTCCGACACGACGGCGGCATGGCTTACCGGACTGACGACGTTACGGGTCACGTACCAGGCAATGGCGCCAATCATAAGGACCAGGGCCGCACCGCCGGCCCACAGGACGTTCTGGATCTCGTCCAGTGTCTGTTGGGCCGTATTGAGGTCGTAGATCAGGTATAGCTCGTAAGCCGTTCCGTTGAAGGTGACCAAATTTCCCACGGCAATACCGGGCCTGTCCTCGTTCCCCACAGGGAACTGTGTGGAGGCCCAGAACTGCTGCTTACCACCGGTTTGAACGGCCTTACGCAGCTCCGGAGGAATGACGCGAACCGTCAGCTGGTCCGAAGCCCGCGACTCAACCCAGCGGTTACGCGGTTTGGTTTGTTCCGGAGCAGCTTCGAAGACATACCTGCGCTGGATGACCGAGCCCCGGCCTTCCACTGCTGTCAAGGTGTCATAGACCAGGGTGATGACGCTTGATTGGTCGGTGACCTGGGCGCCGTCGAACGTGTCCTGGACTTGCTTGACGTTGAAGCGCGACTCGGATTCCGCCTGCGCCAGCCTCTCCTGGAAGAGGTTGTTGGCGATCTGGTTGGACAAGTAGGCGCCCACAATCGCGAACGAGGTCACAGCGAGCAGCAAGGTGGTCAGGACTGTGCGGAACTCCAAGGACCGCCGCCAGCGCCGCAACAATGAACGCCAAACGAAGCGCAGCCCCGGCCTGATTTGCCGCACGCCGATGGATACGAGCCGCGAAACACGAAGGACAAGGATCAGTCCACGCCTGGTCCAAATCCGCGCCCGGGTCAGAACCCACGAAAGGTTCCTGACCTCCTTGGCGGATTGACCGGGGCTCGTTTCCGCTTGATCAGGGGACGCTTCAGGGGACGTTGACTGTGCCGGCGTCACCTGTTGGACACCGGCTGAACCGGCAGTTTGGGGACTCAGTTCCCCGCCTGCCTCGCCGGTCTTGCCGACCGGGGACTCAGGAACCTGCTTTATACCCGACACCACGCACCGTCAAAACGACCTCGGGCGCTTCCGGATCGCGTTCGATCTTGGAGCGCAACCGCTGGACATGGACGTTGACCAGCCGCGTGTCAGCGGCGTGGCGGTAGCCCCACACCTGCTCCAGGAGCAATTCGCGGGTAAATACTTGCCAGGGCTTGCGTGCCAGCGCGACCAAGAGATCGAACTCCAGGGGCGTCAGGGAGATCCGCTCTCCACCACGGGTCACCAAATGACCCGCGACGTCGATTGTCACGTCTGCGATACGCAGGGTTTCGGGGGCCTTCTGATCTCCCGGGCGCAACCGTGCCCGGACCCGTGCCACAAGTTCAGCGGGCTTGAAAGGCTTAGGCACATAATCATCGGCGCCGGATTCAAGACCACGCACAACATCTGAAGTATCTGACTTGGCGGTCAACATGACGATGGGGACGTCCGACTCGCCACGGATCTGCCGGCAGACCTCAATGCCATCGGAGCCCGGCAGCATCAGGTCCAGCAGCACCAGGTCCGGCTTTGAGGACCGGAAGATCTCCAAAGCTTGGCCGCCGTCTGCGCAGAACACCGGCTCGAAGCCATCGTTGCGCAGGACGATACCAATCATCTCTGCGAGTGCTTCGTCGTCGTCAACTACCAGAATGCGTGCCTTCATAGTTATATATTCCCTTATCACCAAGTCTTTGTCCCGTTGGGCGCGGCGCACGGCATGGCGTCCCCGGGCAATTCCACCGTACTGCACCCTGCCGTTCCCGCGACCCGGCGGGCGGCATGGTCGGCAGGCTATGAGGGACGACGACGGGACTATAGGCTGGGTGCGAAGGTCCGTGTGGGGGACGTCGGGAGTCGGCGGGCCGGATCTTATGGGGAGGGAATCGTGTCACAACCAGAACACGGCCGGAATCCGTTGCCGGGCGATCAGCCCGTATGGGGAAACCAGCCACAGTGGGGCAATCAACCGCAGTGGGGAGGCCCTCCGGGATGGGCGGCGCCGCAGAGCGGTGGGCAGAACCACCCAGGCCAAGCCGCTCCGGGATGGCCTCCGGGGCCTCCCTATGGACAGCCCCTCTATGTCGCTCCCCCAAAGCCCGGAGTCATTCCCCTGCGTCCGTTGCAGTTCGGCGAGATTCTTGATGGCTCCTTCCAAACGATCCGCCGCAATGCTGCCTCCATGTTCGGCTCTGCGCTGATCGTACAAGCCATTGGAGCAGTCTTCATTGGCATCGTCACAGTTGGAATGTTCCAGCTGTCAGCCTCCCTTGAATCTGTCAGTTCAGAAGCAGAGTTCGCCGACGCGATGGGCCCGTTGCTCGCTTTCATGGCCGGCACCTTGGGAGTTTCCGTGCTGATCGGTTTCCTGGGATCTGTCCTACAAGGAGTTTTGGTTGTCCCGGTTTCCCGCTCGGTCCTCAACCGCCGGACAGGCTTCAAGCAAATGTGGAAGCTTGCGGGCCCGAGGATCCTGCCGCTCCTCGGCGTTGCCGCGCTGCTGACGCTGGGCGGCCTGCTCGTAGCTGCTGCAGTGATCGGCATCGCGATCTTGTTGTTGACTGCGATGGGAGCTGCCGCCCTGCTTATTGTCTTGCCGCTGGGGCTGGGTTCCTTTGTGGCTTTCGTTTGGATCGGCCTGAAGTTGATGCTGGCTCCCGCAGCCATCGCGGTGGAGCAGACCGGCGTTTTCCAAGGATTGCTCCGATCCTGGCGATTGACCAAGAACAATTGGTGGCGCATCTTCGGCATCACCCTGGTGGTAGCCATCATGGTGGGAATCATCACCCAGATTGTGCAAATTCCCGTGTCATTGGCCTCTGCTGCCATTGGTGGAGTAGTTGCTCCCCACCCTGATCCCGACTCGATGGCCTCCACGCTGGTTCTGACCACTGTGATCTCCACTGCGATTGGGGCGTTGGTGGGGTCCGTGACATTTGCCTTTCAAGCGTCCGTGTCGAGCTTGATCTATATGGACCTTCGGATGCGTCGCGATGGCTTGGACGTTGAATTGATGCGGCTCATGGAAACGGGTTCCGATCCGGACGGTATACCCGGCGGGCCATCCACCTTGACCCGGAACACCACTTGGCCACCTGATGGCGGGCAGTTTCCTTATGCTCCCCCGGGGCAGCGGCCTCCCGTATGAGGGTAGCGGCGATAGACATTGCACCGCTGGCTTTCATGGAACCGCCGGTGGAACCAGACCGTGACGAAGCACGGCGTTGGGCTGCCGAGGAGCTCTCGAATCCCCGGTATCCGGATGCAAGGCCCAGCTGGCTGGACCAGCTATGGCGCGATTTCCTGGACTGGATGGCATCGTTGGGAGGCGATGGGCCGGGTACTGGACCCAACCTTGCCGTCCCGTTGATTGTGGTTTTGGCTCTAGCCCTCATCATCGCTGCCATCGTGGTCATTAGGCCAAGGCTCAACGCCCGGAGAACGGGAAAACCCGGAGATCTCTATGGAGAGGAGCAGAGTGTCGACGCCGGGGGCTACCGCAGGAGGGCGGCTGCTGCAGCCGACGGCGGCAACTGGCCTGCCGCCGTCGTCGACCAATTTCGCGCTCTTGTCCGATCGGCCGAGGAACGGGACATCATTGATGCTCGAGCCGGCAGGACGGCAGATGAAGCAGCGGGTCAACTGGGCCAGGTCTTTGGTGCGGCACAAGTCAGGCTGCTCGCCGCTGCCGGTATTTTCGACGCCGTGCGGTACGGCGAACAAGCCGCAACATGGACGGATTATGAGTCCGTCCGCCAACTGGATGCTGATCTTCTTGAGTTGAAGCCCGACTTCACGGGTCAAGCCCATGCCGGATTCGCGGTACCCCGATGACAACCACCTTGGAAGGCAGCACCCCGGGTGCCAACAATGCCGTTTCCGCAGGGCTTTCGACGGATCAACGTTTTAGGGCCTGGTTCCGGAAGCACCTGGTCTGGATTGCCCTCGGCACCCTGCTAACCGGTTTGGTGACTTTCCTGGCTGTCAACAGCGTCTCCGGCGCAACAGATTCCCGGCGGCTCTCCGCGCGGAATCCAGCGCCGGACGGTGCCATGGCTGCAGCCGAAATCCTCGCACGCCACGGCGTATCCGTCACTCCGACAGACACGTTTGAAGACACTATGGATGCGCTGTCTGCAAAGGACGAAGCCACGGTTCTCCTCTTTGACGCACAGGGCTTTCTTGACCGGTCCCAACTGGAGGAGATCACAGCCGCAGCAGATCGCGTTGTGGTAGTTGCTCCACGGCTGAGGACGCTCAACGGCCTGAACCAGGGAATTCGCCCCGGCGGAGTGGTTCCAGAAGCAACACAGGTAATCGAACCCGGATGTGAACAAGAAGATGCCAGGGCGGCGGGCCGGGTATCCGCACAAGGATCTATCCTTTCCGGGCCCGTGGTTTGCTATCCCACCCGCGAGGACGGACCAGGCTTGTATGCGGCGTCAGCCGATGGGCGAGTCATCGTCCTGGGCAGTAGGGAACTCATGGACAATCAACACCTCGCCTCGGAGGGCAATGCGGCCCTCGCCCTGCGTAGCTTGGGGAACAATGCTGACCTCGTGTGGTACATCCCTGGCGTTGGGGACGTCTCCGCCTCAAGCTCAAACCCCACTCTGAGCGAACTGGCACCGCGGTGGCTGGCGTTTGCTGGCCCATGGCTGGGCTTGGTAGCCCTGCTGTCCATCGCTTGGCGGGGCCGGCGCATGGGCCCTCTCGTATTCGAGCCACTGCCGGTCGTGGTCAAGGCCGCGGAAACCGCAGAAGGCCGGGCGCGCCTTTACCAGGATTCGCGGGCTGTGCGGCGGGCAGCCGACAACTTGAGGGCAGGAACCTTGTCACGCTTGGCACGGCACTTCAACCTCGGCGCTGACACCACCCCCGAAGCAATCGTCGACGCAACCGCCCGCCATGCGACGCAATCGGCCCAAGAAGTCCGATTTGTCCTGATTGATTTCACGCCTGAAAGCGAAGGACAACTGGTGCAGTGGGCACAAGAGATCGACCGAATCGAACAGGAGGCTACCGCCCGATGAGCAGCCAGCCAAACAGCTATACGGACAGCAACAGCCACTACCCGGGCGCTACGGCGCCTCGCCCGGATGGACTGCAGCCAGAAACATCACAGCAGGACCTGGGCCAGCGAGACGCCAGCCAGCAGGGTACGCCTCAGGAAACCGGGCCTGCGGACAACGGCCAACGCCATTCCGGGGAGGATCCGGCGCGGCAGTCGCTGCTGAATGTCAGGACCGAGGTCGGCAAGGCCGTGGTCGGGCAGGACCCCACCGTCACGGGTATGCTCATCGCCCTGCTCTGTGGCGGGCATGTTCTCCTGGAAGGTGTGCCCGGCGTAGCCAAGACCCTCTTGGTCAGGGCTTTGTCCACCGCGTTGAGCCTGGATACAAAGCGCGTCCAGTTCACTCCGGACCTCATGCCCGGCGACGTCACGGGGTCACTGGTTTACGACTCTCATACGTCAGAGTTCACTTTCCGCGAAGGCCCGGTGTTCACCAACATCATGCTGGCCGATGAGATCAACCGGACCCCGCCGAAGACCCAGGCCTCGCTCCTGGAAGCGATGGAGGAACGCCAGGTTTCCGTGGATGGCGTGTCGCGTCCACTTCCGAGCCCGTTTATTGTGGCCGCAACCCAGAACCCAGTGGAGTACGAAGGCACTTATCCCTTGCCGGAAGCACAACTGGACCGGTTTCTCCTCAAACTGACCATGCCACTACCTGGACGGGCAGAGGAGATCGAGGTCATCCGCCGCCACGCCAGCGGCTTTGATCCCCGGAACCTGGCTGCAGCCGGCGTACGGCCTGTGGCGGGCGCAGTCGAGCTTTCCAATGCCCAAGCGGCTGTCGCGCAAGTGGCTGTGGCTCCGGAAATCCTCGCCTACATCGTTGACGTGGTGCGCGCCACGCGGTCTGCTCCTTCTTTCCAACTCGGCGTTTCTCCCCGTGGAGCCACCGCCCTACTCAACACATCCAAAGCCTGGGCATGGTTGTCCGGTAGGTCATTCGTGACTCCGGACGATGTCAAGGCATTGTCGTTGCCGTGCCTGCGGCACAGGGTGGGTCTGCGTCCGGAGGCTCAAATGGACGGCATCCAAGTGGACGACGTCCTGGGCAGTATCCTGGCGTCCGTCCCGGTGCCGCGGTGATCCTCGGACCGGCATTGGGCGAGGGGGTTTGAGTGGCCATCACGGGTCGTTTCGTGTTGCTGGCCCTGCTGGGTTTGGTGCCCTTGGTGGTTTTTCCTGCGTGGAGTACGGTCCTGTTCGTGGCCGTGGGACTCCTGCTTTTGCTGATTATGGACCTTGTCCTGGCGGCCTCCCCCGCGAAGCTTGCCCTGGACCGCGTGCAACCTGGAAACGTGACGCTTGAGGGCAAGGTGGACTCCGTTGTCACTGTCACCAATCCCACCCGGCGCAAGCTCCGTGCCGAGGTAAAGGACACGTGGCAGCCCTCCGCCGGCGCGGTGAACGCTTCACAGTCCTTGGTGGTCCCGTCCGGCGAGCGTCGCCGTGTGACCGTGCCCCTGATTCCTCATCGTCGCGGCGACCTCAAAAGCCCTCACGTGACCATCCGATCGTTCGGCCCTCTGGGCTTGGCAGCACGGCAACGCACACGCGCCCTACCTGGCCAACTGCGGGTCCTCCCGCCCTTCCACTCAAAGCGCCATCTTCCTTCGAAACTCCGCAAGCTCAGGGAACTTGATGGCAGGGCCGCCGTACAGATACGTGGGGCAGGTACCGAATTCGACTCATTGCGCGACTACGTCCGCGGTGACGACGTCCGGTCCATCGACTGGCGCGCCACCGCCCGTCGAACATCCGTGGTGGTAAGGACCTGGCGCCCAGAGCGTGACCGGCGTGTTGTGATCGTGCTTGACACTTCGCGTACAGCGGCCGCCCGAATCGAGGATGAACCCCGGCTCGACACTGGAATTGAGGCGGCGCTGCTGCTCGCAGTGCTGGCCGAACGCGGAGGCGACCGTGTGGACTTCCTCGCCTATGATCGGCGACTACGCGCACGCGTCGAATCGGCATCGAAAGGCAATCTGTTGGGTCAACTCGTCCAAGCTATGGCCCCCTTGGAAGCTGAATTGATCGAACTCGATTGGCAGCAGGTTCCCGCACAGGTGCGGGCCGTCTCGGCGCACCGGTCCATGGTGGTTCTCTTGACGGCACTCGACGGCGGTGCCCCCGAAGAAGGGCTCCTTCCCACTGTGGCGCAATTGTCACGCCAACACGTTGTGGTGGTGGCCTCGGTTCGGGATCCCTTGCTTTCTGCCATGAAAGAAGAAAGAACTACGGCCAGCCAGGTTTTCCGCGCAGCCGCCGCCGAGCGCGCACTGTTGGAGCGCTCCGCGGTAACGGCGCAACTCCGGCAGCTCGGAGCCGAAGTAGTGGACGCCGAACCTCACGATGTTCCTCCCTTGCTCGCTGACACCTACATACGGCTCAAAGCAGCCGGGAGGCTTTAATTCCAAGGTTTGGTTCCAAGTACAAGGAAGGACCGCAATGAATAGCCCCATCTATCAGCTGGCACTCGGTGAGGAGTTCAGCCGGCTAACTCCAGAGCTCCAGGAGTATTTTTCGTTAGCTGCCGGCTCCGGATCGTATGGAATCGGCGAAGGAGTCTTTGACGTTGTGGGATGCCGACAAAAGTGGTTGCGACCACTGCTCGCCCTGACAGGGAGGGAAGAGGCTTTCTTCCCTGAATACGGGGAGGGCATTCCGTTCCGGATCGAAAACCATGCCCACCTGGATCCTTTCGGACGCCCGGCTCTGACTGCCCGCCGGGAAATCTATTTCCCCTCGGGTACACGGTTGTTCCACGATACGACGAGTGCCATCCTGACTGGCCCCGACCACCGGAATGCCCGCTTGGTGGACCACGTGGGACGTTATCGCCGCTTGGTCACGGACCTTGATGTCAGCGTTACTCCGGAGGGCCGCCTTCGTGGCGTGTCCAGATCAAGCAGGCTATTTCCAGGCCCCTTGCGAATACCGTTGCCGGAGGCACTTGATGCCCGTGCCTATGCGGAGCAGTGGTGGGACAGCGGAGAGCGCAAGCACCGTATCCAAGTCAAAGTCATCCAGCCGCAGATCGGATTGGTCCTTGTCTATTCAGGACGCTTCGACTACCGCTTGGCACCGTATTTGCCAGGAGCGGCCCCAGGCACCTCGCTCCCCCGTTATGCGGAACCAGACCGCTGGGAACAGAGAATCTGACTCTTCTGCAGTCAGCCCTGGGCCAGCTGGTCAAGTCCGTCAGCCACTTGGGTTAGTTTCGTCAGCACGTCCTTGGCCGTTGAGGGATTGAAATCCGCCAGCCCCGTCGAGGGAGTGACGCGGAGTCCCGCCAGGCCCGAGGCAGGAAGCCCGAGCTGCCGCCACGGCTTCCAGATACTTTCAACAACCTCGGCCGTGCGTGGCAGTTGCGCCTGTGGCTCGTCGGTGGACAGGGCGCCCGCCCACACGCGTTTTCCGTCCTCGACGGCCGCAGCAAGCTGCTCCCACTGGCGCGTCGTCAACGCTTTCAGGGGCACCGCGACGCCGTCAGCTCCCGCTGCAAGGATTCGCTCAATGGGCGCTTCGATTTCCGGTACGGAGACCACGGCTTCGACGACGCCCGCAGACTTGAGGGCCTCGATCACCACCCTCCATGCGCTTGTCACTTCCTCCCCGGATATGGACCGCAACGTTCGGTAGCCACTCGCCGTCGGGATCGTGCCGGCCATGACGGATGCGATGTCCGGCTCGTCAATTTGAACCACCAAACGGGCACCCGGGACAGCCGTGGCGATGCGGCTGAGGTGCTCCGCGACGCCGGCGGCCAAGGATTCCGCAATATCCCTGCGGGCGCCATAGTCCAGGAGTGCCCGTTCGCCATTGTGCAGGTAAAGATTGGCGGCAAGACCCAGTGGACCCAACAACTGGATTTTGAACTCCGTTGCGGAGACGTCCTCGGCACCAGCGATGTCGGCGAGAACATTGATGTCCGTCGCGAGTGCCGAGCGGGCGCGCTGGGCATCCTTTCCTGGTTTGTCCACCAAGCGCCAGCCGTGCGGTTGGACATCGATTGCCAGGTCGACAAGCAGTGAGCCGGTCCTGCCGACAGCATCGGAGCCCACCCCTCGATCAGGCAGTTCGGGCAGGAAAGGAAGGTGGGGGTCCCCCAGTTCGCCCCGAATGATCCGGTTTGCCTCAGCTGGATCGCTTCCGGGCCACGGTCCCAGAGCGGTGGCACTGGCGCGCAGATCAACCATTTCTGCCACGGGTCAAGCCTGCTGGCTGGAAATCTGGTGATCCTCGGCGATTGCCTCGTGATGGCGGATCACTTCGCTGATGATGAAATTGAGGAATTTTTCTGCGAAGGCTGGATCCAGATGCGCATCCTCGGCGAGCCGGCGCAAGCGGGCGATTTGGGCCGATTCGCGGCCCGGATCACCGGCGGGGAGTTTGTGGGTGGCCTTCAGGATTCCTACCTTCTGGGTGGCCTTGAAGCGTTCCGCGAGCAGGAACACCAGTGTTGCGTCGATGTTGTCGATGCTGGACCGGATGGACAGCAGCTCATCCATGACGGCACGGTCCACTTGGCCGGCCAGGGAGCTCGCTGCCGGGTTGAAGGAATCGGCGTCATCGGGAAGGGCGTTGTTCTGCTCGGTCATGCACCCCAGTCTATGGTGTGGGGCGGTGCCCCCGCGGGTGTTACCTGCCGGCCGGGACAGGCGCGGCATAGCGACCATAACGGTCAACTATTGCCGCATCCCTTAACGCGGAGAAGGTACGCCCGTCTTGACGAGGGGCGTACCTTCGCAACGATTCAGCCGCCAAGCAGCGTGCGGTGCGCTTCCCGCCGTCGTGCTTGTTCGTCCGGGTCCGGCACCGGCAGCGAGGCAATGAGCCTCTTGGTGTAGTCATGCTGCGGTGAGCCCATCACATGGTTACCGATCCCCTGCTCCACCAACTGGCCTTTGTACAGCACGCCAACCCAGTGGGACAGCATGTCCACCACTGCGAGGTCGTGGCTGATGAATAGAGCCGCGAAGCCGTACTGCTCCTGTATGTCCCTGAACAGGTCCAACACTTTGGCCTGCACCGAGACATCCAAGGCCGAGGTGGGTTCGTCGGCGATCAGGAGGCGCGGGTTGAGTGCCAGCGACCTCGCCAAGGATGCACGCTGCCGCTGCCCGCCGGACAGCTCATGCGGGTAGCGCTCCGCGTACGACGCCGGCAGCTGGACTGACTCGAGCAGCTCACCTACTTTTTTCCTCGCCTCAGCGGCGCCCGGCTTGGTGTGGATAATCAGCGGCTCTGCGACGCACTCGCCTATGGTGAGGTGCGGATTAAAGGATGCCGCCGGATCCTGGAAAACGAAGCCGATCTCCTTGCGGAGCGGACGGAAGGTACGCTCCTTGAAGTCCAGCATCTCGTACCCAAGAACCTTCAGGCTGCCTCCGGTGGTGCGGGTCAAGCCTGCAATGGCCCGTCCGATGGTGGATTTTCCGGAACCGGACTCACCCACCAGTCCGAAGACCTCATTTTCCGACACCGTAAAGCTGACGTTGTCCACGGCCTTGAAACCGTGCCTGCCGAAACGCCCTGGGTATTCAATGGTGAGGTTATTTGCTTCCACCAGGATTTTCCCTTCCTGGTGGAGCCGGCCACGGGCACCCTCTGATGCTGAGTTTCGTCCGAGGTGCGGCACTGCGGCCAGCAGTTTCCTGGTGTAATCCTGCCGAGGTTCAGCAAACAGGACCCGGGAAGGAGCCTCCTCCACGACGTCGCCCTGGTACATGACAACTACGCGGTCGGCCAAGTCCGCGACTACTCCCATGTTGTGTGTGATGAGCACGATTGAGGTTCCGTAGTTGTCCCTCAAGTCGCGCAGGAGCTGCAGGATTTCGGCCTGGACTGTGACATCCAGTGCAGTTGTGGGCTCATCGGCAACGATCAGTCCCGGGTTAAGGGCCAAGGCCGCAGCGATTACCACACGTTGCTTCTGTCCGCCTGAGAACTGATGCGGGTAGTAGTTGACCCGTGTTTCAGGGTCGGGGATGCCCACCTTGCGGAGTGCCTCGGTTGCCCGGTGCTTGGCTTCCTTCGCAGAGATGCGACGGCCATGCGTTGCGTGTGCCCGGATACCTTCGGCAATCTGCCAGCCCACGGTAAAGACCGGGTTCAGTGCTGTGGAAGGCTCCTGGAACACCATGGCGACGTCCCGGCCACGGATTTTACGAAGCATGGATTTACTGACACTGATGACGTTGTTGCCGTTGATCACCACGGCGCCGGAGCTTATGGCAGTTTCCGGAAGCAGGCCAAGGATGGTCTTGGCCGTCACGGTTTTTCCGGAGCCTGATTCCCCCACGATGGCCACTACTTCACCGGCTCCAACTTCCAAGCTGACGTCCTTTACAGCGTGAACGTCCCCGCCATCAGTGGCGAAGGTGACTTGGAGCCGATCGATGGTTAGTACAGGCTGCTCGGTGCTGATGTGATCTGACACATTTCCCAGATTGGTAGTCATGGCTTGCCTGCTTCTGACGGATTTGAAGGTGTTCCTGCTGTTGTTGGTGTTGGCGTCCTGCCCGCGCGTTTGCGTCCGCGGATCCGGGGGTCGTTGAGGTCGTTGATGCTCTCGCCCACAAGGGTCAGCCCCAGAACGGTGAGAACGATCGCGATCCCGGGGAAGACACCCGTCCACCAAATACCGGAGGACGTGTCCGCCAGTGCCTTGTTGAGGTCAAACCCCCATTCAGCTGCTGATGTGGGCTCGATGCCGAAGCCAAGGAAGCCCAAGCCGGCGAGCGTCAGGATCGCCTCGGAAGCGTTCAGGGTGAACATGAGCGGCAGGGTGCGGGTGGCGTTCTTGAAGATGTGCCGACCAATGATGCGCACGCTGGAAGCCCCGAGCACTTTGGCCGACTCGACGAACGGCTCAGCCTTGAGGCGAATGGTCTCTGCCCGTATGACGCGGAAGTACTGCGGGACAAAGACCACCGTGATGGAGAAGGCACAAGAGAAGATGCCGCCCCAGAAACTGGATTGTCCCCGGCTGATCACGATGGAAATGACGATTGCCAGAAGCAGGGTGGGAAACGCATAGATGGCATCCGCTACGACCACGAGGATCCTGTCCAGCCACCCTCCGAAATAACCACTGAGCAGGCCAAGGGCGACACCGAGGAACAGGGACATCGCCACAGACACAACGATGACCGTCACCGCTGTTTGGGAACCCCAAATCACCCGTGACAAGACGTCGTAACCGCCAACAGTTGTTCCCAGCAGGTGCTTGGAGTTAGGAGCTTCCTGGGTGGGAAATGAACCGGATGCATCGCTAAGTTGGGAGTAGCCATAGGGAGCAAGGAGAGGAGCAAAGATGCTCGTAAGGATGAAGAGTCCACTAAGGACAACACCCACAATGAGCATGCCCCGCTGCAGTCCTACGCTCTTCTTCAGATGGCTGATTACGGGAAGCCTTGAGAACAAAGGCTGCGTGGGTCGGGTCAACTGAGGAGTGCTCATGATCAGTACCTCACTCGAGGGTCGATGAGCGCGGCAATGATATCCACCACGAAGTTGGTGACAGCCACAATGATGGCCAGCAATACAACGATCCCTTGGACGGCCACAAAGTCGCGCGCGTTAAGGTACTGCACAAGCTGATAACCCAGGCCCTTCCACTCAAAGGTGGTTTCGGTGAGGATGGCGCCACCCAGCATCAGGGCAATTTGCAGGCCCATGACAGTAATGATGGGAATCAGTGCCGGCTTGTAGGCGTGCTTGGTCACCAGGCGGAACTCACTGACGCCGCGGGAACGCCCTGCTTCGACGTAGTCCTTTCCGAGCGTGCCGATGACGTTGGTGCGCACCAGTCGCAGGAAGACGCCGGCGGTCAACAATCCGAGGGCTACCGCAGGGAGCACCGCGTGGGCCGCAATGTCCCCCAGAGCGGCGAAGTTCCCGCTGCGCAATGCATCCAGCCAGTAAATGCCTGACGGTGCAGCCAGGCCACTCATGGTCAACTCCGTCCGCGTTGAGGCGCGACCAGCCACGGGGAACCATCCAAGCCAAACGGAAAACGTCAGTTTGAGGAGTAGCCCGGAGAAGAAAACCGGTGTGGCGTAGCAGAGGATAGCGAAGAACCTCAGAAACGCGTCAGGGGTCTTGTCCCGGTGTTGTGCGGCAATGAGCCCGAAGGGGATGCCGACTGCGAGCGCGACGATCAGCGCGTTGATCGTCAACTCGAGTGTGGCTGCGCCGAAAGTGGTAAGTACCTCCACCACTGGCCGCCGGTCCGTGATGGTGCTGCCGAAATTGCCGGTAAGGAGTTGGCCAAGGTACTCGAAGTACTGGACCAGGACGGGCCGATCGTAGCCGGCCTCCTGTATTCGCTGTGCCAAGACGTCCGGGGGCAGTCGTCCGCCTTGCGATGCCGTAATGGGGTCTCCAATGACCCGCATCAGGAAAAAAACGAGAGTTACCAATATGAAGACGGTGGGGATGATCAGGAAAAACCTGACCACGATGTATCTGCCCAGCCCTCCCCCGGCTTTGGACTTGCTCTTGGGAGCAACGATGCCGGGCTCAGCCTCGGGGACCTCAATAAGTGTTGTCATTGTTACCTGCATTTCCTGCCCGTGGATTGCGCGGGGTTGTCTCGTGCGAGCCGGCCACGCGGGTGGTCAGCAAAGGAGGCGGGACACCGGATCAGTGTCCCGCCTCCCTTTCTCACAAAGGTGCGGTTACTTGGAAATTACTCCGAGACGGAACTTGAACGATGGGTCCAGCGTCTTTTCGACGCCGTTCACGCCGCTTCCGACTACCGCAACCTGGGCGCCTTGGAGCAGGGGCAGGGTGGAGATGTCCTTGGCCAGGGCGTTCTGGACATCCTTGATGGCAGCCTCGCGGCTGGTCTTGTCAGCATCCGTCAGTTGCTTGGCGATCAGCTCATTGACTTCGGGATTGTTGTAGTGGTTCTTCAGGAAGCCGCCTTCCGGGAAGAACGGTGTCAGGTAGTTGTCGGAATCGCTGAAGTCCGGGAACCAACCAAACTGGAACAAGGGGTACTCGTCGGCACGGCTGGCCTTGCTGTAAGTGACCCATTCGGTGGACTGCAGGTTCACGGTGAAGAGACCGGACTTCTCCAGTTGCTCCTTGACCATGGCGTATTCGTCGCCGGAGGATCCGCCGTAGTGGTCCGGGTTGTACTGCAGGTTCAGTGCCACGGGTTCCGTGATGCCGGCATCCGTCAGGACCTTCTTGGCCTTGTCCAGGCTCGGCTTTCCAGCGTCGCCATAGGCATCCTTGAACGACTCGTTGGCGCCGAGGAATCCGCTCGGAACGTTGGAGTACAGGGGCAGGTAGGTGCCCTTGTATACCTGGTCGGCGATGGCTTGGCGGTCAACCAGGTTGGCCACGGCCTGGCGGACGGCGAGTGCCTTTGCGGGGTCGGCACCGGCTGCCTTTGTTCCGTATGGCATGGTGTCGAAATTGAAGGTGATGTAACGGATCTCGCCACCCGGTCCAGTGAGGACTTTGACCTTTGAGTCCTTGCGGAGGTCGTCGATATCCGTGGCGCTTAGGCTGCGGAAGGCTACGTCAATGGCTCCTTGCTGGATTTCCAGCTTCATGTTGGTGGGGCTGGCGTAGTACTTGATGGTGGCAGCATCATTGGCAGGCTTGCCAAGAACGCCTTGGTAGTCCGCGAAGGCCTTGAAGCTGACCAGTTCGTTCTTCTTGTAGCTGTCGATCGTGTACTGGCCGTAGAACGCGTTCGCCTTGATGATCTCGTCGTCCGAGAGAATCGTGTCGGCCGGGAAGACTTCATCGTCCACGATCGGCGCGGCAGGGCTGCTGAGGATCTGGCTGAACGTCTGGTCGTTGGCGTTCTTCAACTTGAATACCACCGTGGTGGCATCGGGAGTGCTCACGCTTTCGATGTTGGTCAGCAGCGAGGCAGGTCCGGCGGGATCGTTGATGGCCACCTGCCGATCGAAGGAGTGTTTGACGTCCTTGGAGTCCAGCGTGTGCCCGTTGGCCCACTTGAGCCCCGACTTGAGCTTGACGGTGTATTCCGACGGCGCCGTGAACGACGACGATTCGGCGAGGTCGGGAACGGGCTCCGCACCGCCGGGCTCGGAGTTCAGGAGGAATGAGTAGACCTGGTTCATCACCATAAACGAACCATTGTCATAGGACCCTGCGGGGTCCAAGGACGTGACTTTGTCGGTAGTGCCGTAGGCGATGGGGCCGGCGGCAGCCGGGGCGGCTGATGAACCGCCGCCGGAGGGTCCCGTGCATGCCGTCAGAGCGAGCGCGGAGATGCCCGCCAGCGCGATAACGCCGTGCAGGGCCTTCTTGTTCAGTGCCATCTGGTGAACCTTCTGTTCGATGGAATCGGCGCGCCGCCGAGGGATATTTGTGACGGCGCACACTCTTGATTCCACGATTCAATCAGACTTCGATGGCCCCGAACCCTTCATTTTGTGATTCGAGACACAAAATTTACTTTCCAGTAGGTTTCGCCAGGAAGGCGCTGGCTCCTAGAGGACTTCCCGCTGAAGTGAACGGGCGGCGTCAATAGTAGCCTGCCCCAGGACGCGGCTGCCCTGATAGAGAACGACGGTCTGGCCTGGGGCCACACCCCTCAGCGGATCCGTCAATGTGACAACCAGCTGGGCACGCTCCACGCCGGATTCGTCAACAACGGATTCCACACGGGCGATTGCCGGAACAGGATCGCCGTGGGCCCGGACCTGCGCGTGGCAGTCGAACTCAGCGCCGGTGGCAACTTCGGAAATGGGCTTGCCGGCCCACGAAACTTTGATACCGCGGATTTCATCGATCGCCAGCAGGGCTTCCGGTCCCACAACAACCTTGTTTTCCTTGGGACGGATTTCCAGGACAAACCGGGGCTTACCGTCCGCCGCGGGGGTTCCCAGCTTCAGACCGCGCCGCTGCCCCACAGTGAACGCGTTGGCACCGGGATGTTCGCCAACCTTGACACCGGTTTCGTCAACGATGTCCCCGGTGGTCATGTCAATCTTTTCGGCCAACCACCCGCGGGTGTCGCCGTCGGAAATAAAGCAGATGTCGTGGCTGTCCGGCTTGTTGGCCACGGACAGTCCGCGACGCTCGGCTTCGGCACGCACCTCAGCCTTGGAAGGGGTGTCCGCCAGCGGGAACATGGAGTGCTTGAGTTGCTCGTGGGTCAGGACACCGAGAACGTAGCTCTGGTCCTTGGCCCAATCCGCGGCGCGGTGGAGTTCCCGGTTGCCGTCGGCGTCTTCGATGACTTTGGCATAGTGACCGGTGCATACGGCGTCGAAGCCCAGTGCAATTGCCTTTTCCAGAAGCGCGGCGAACTTGATCCGCTCGTTGCACCGCATGCAAGGGTTGGGCGTCCTGCCCGCAGCGTACTCATCAATGAAGTCCTGGACGACGTCTTCCTTGAAGCGCTCCGAGAAGTCCCACACGTAGTAGGGAATGCCCAGGACGTCGCAGGCACGCCAGGCATCTCGCGAGTCCTCAATGGTGCAGCAGCCCCGGCTTCCTGTGCGCAGGGTGCCGGGCATGCGCGACAACGCGAGGTGGACTCCGACGACGTCGTGTCCGGCCTCGACGGCCCGGGCTGCGGCCACGGCGGAATCTACTCCGCCGCTCATTGCTGCAAGTACTCGCATGCTGACTTTCTGTTTTTGTGGGATTTGGAGCAACTGATCCGGCTGGGAAGAGTCGGCGTGCCCATCCATTCTAGCCCGTTGTGCCACGCACGCCCTAAAACCTATTGACTGGCCCCCTCCCATCCTTCTAAAGTCAAGATTACTGGTTTTAGAAACGAGCTGACATGACAAACGAACGTATCGTCATTGTGGGCGGTGGGCTCGCCGGGGCGACTGCAGCCAAGACCCTCCGGGCCGAGGGTTTTGGAGGGGACGTCACCCTGGTGGCCGCCGAGCATCGGACGCCCTATATACGACCGCCCCTGTCAAAGGAATTCCTCTTAGGCAAAGCTGATGCGGATTCTGCGCTGGTGGTACCAGTGAACTGGTACGGGGAGAACGACGTCGAGCTTCTTCTTGGCAGCCTTACCAGCAGCATCGACCCGGCTGGTCATGAGGTTACTTTGGCCAATGGCCGACGCCTCGGCTACTCCAAACTACTCCTGGCCACAGGTGCCAGGCCTCGTACCATCCCGCTTCCCGGTGCAGACCTTGACGGAGTCCTGACCTTCCGGACACTGGATGACAGCCTGCGACTTCAGTCTCTCCTGAAAGACGGAGGACGGAGGGTGGTGATGATCGGGTCCGGATGGATCGGCATGGAACTGGCTGCCGCAGCCCGCACGTACGGCAACGACGTCACACTGCTGGGACTGGAAGACGTACCTCTCAGTGCCGCCATTGGACCAGAACTCGGCACATACTTCCAGCGGCTCCATGAAGGCCAAGGCGTCATTTTCCGCCTCCCGGCAAGCGCCGCCGGAATCGATGGTCAGGACGGCAAGGCGACGGCGGTTCGCACCAATACCGGCGAAACTCTGCCTGCCGACGTCGTAATCGTTGCCGTCGGCGTCGTACCGGACACAGCACTTGCCAAAGCCGCAGGGCTTGAAATACGCAATGGAATACTGGTGGATGCCGGGCTGAGGTCCAGCGCTCCGGATGTGCTGGCCGCAGGAGATGTGGCCAACGCACTCCATCCCTTTACCGGCGAGCATCACCGCAGCGAGCATTGGGCCAACGCACTCAACGGTGGCAAAGTGGCAGCAAAGTCCATGATGAGCCAGGACGCCACGCTGGATGCGGTGCCCTACTTCTATACGGACCAGTTCAACCTCAGCATGGAGTACTCAGGTTTTCCTTCTCTGGCCGCCGGAATCCCACCGGTGATTCGCGGATCACTGGAGGAGGGCAGCTTCATTGCTTTCTGGGTGAGGGACGCTAACGTAGTGGCCGGAATGAGCGTCAACCAGAGCCGGGTTCAGAAAGCTATCAAGGCCCTGATTTCGAGACGCGTCCCGGTAGACGCAGCCAAACTAACGGATCCCGGCGTACCGCTGGACGAACTACTGCCCGGATAGCAGAAGTCGCTACAAAGTTTCCGCCGACGCTTGCCGGGCTACCGTCGCCGCTGTTTGAATGCGCGATTCATGGCCGGCCATTCCTGCCTGCCGGGCCCTGAGGCACGCCTCGGGAAGTGCCTTCAGGAGCGCATCCACATCCGCCTCGGTGGAATTGTGGCCCAGGGAAAATCGCTGGGCGCCGCGGGCAGCGTCCTCGTCCAAACCCATGGCCAAGAGGACGTGCGACGGCCGCGGAACCCCAGCAGTACATGCCGAACCCGTTGAGGATTCAACACCTGCCAGGTCCAGGAGGAACAACAGTGAGTCTCCTTCACAACCAGGGAAGGTGAAGTGGGCGTTTCCCGGCAGCCGACCGTTCCCGGGAGCACCGCGCAGCACTGCGTCCGGAACCGAATCGAGTACCCCGCGAATGAGGCGGTCGCGCAACACGCTGAGGCGTTCACGTTCACGCTCCAGATTTGCCGTCACAGCCTCCGCTGCTGCGGCAAAGGCAGCAATTGCAGGGGTGTCCAACGTCCCGGAACGGACATCGCGCTCCTGGCCGCCGCCGTGCTGCACCGGCGTCAACTTCACAGCCCTCCCCAGGAAAAGGGCGCCGACCCCCACGGGACCACCAAGCTTGTGTCCTGAGACGGACATCGCCGAGAGTCCTGAGCCGCGAAAATCCACGGGAACGGAACCGAAAGCCTGGACAGCATCGGAGTGGACCGGGATGCCATACGGCTTGGCCAGCTCCACGACGTCCGTAACCGGCTGGATGGTGCCTACTTCATTGTTGGCCCACATCACGGTGATCAGGGCTACCGATTCGGGATCCCGTTCGATTTCATGCCTGATGACATCCAACCGGACCTTCCCCTCAGCATCCACGGGAAGCCATACAACGTGCGCGCCTTCGTGCTTTTCAAGCCACTCAACGGTATCCATGACCGCATGATGCTCGACGGCGGAGCAAAGTATGCGTATCCGGCGCGGGTTCTCTTCCCGCCTGGCCCAATACAGCCCCTTGACCGCCAGATTGTCCGCTTCCGTCCCGCCTGAGGTGAAAATAACCTCTGACGGATGCGCCCCGGCAGCCGCGGCGAGTGTCTCCCGGGCATCCTCTACCGCCCGCCTCGCGCGGCGGCCTGCGCCGTGCAGCGACGAAGGATTCCCCGTCCGCGCAAGCTCGCGCGTCATGACAGTCAGCGCTTCGGCCGACAGGGGCGTGGTTGCAGCATGATCAAGGTATACAGGCACCCTGTAATTCTACCGACGGCGAGCCCTTGGGAGCCGAGCATTCAAGAACCAAGCGCTCAGGAATCGCCCTCAAGGGCTTTGATGCGCGCACAGCACTGTCCCAGGCCATGGTCCGGAACTGGCTCTACCACGTCGGCACTGAGTCCGGAGGCCGTCGCCGCGGCGTTGAGGAAGGCGCCGTTCATGGCGCACACAACGTCCCTATGGTCCCGCGACAAGCGATGGAAAGGACAGTTAAGCAGGCGGTATCCCCCGGAGGCATCGGGGGTGGGCTGGTATCCAAGCTCCGAGATCGCACCCAGGAAGTCGCCGGGCCTTCCCGACTCGCTTCCCTTGGCTGCGGCGACCTCACGCAGGGCCGCCGCAACGGGTGCGCCACCGGCCTCAGCACGCTTGATGGCTGTTGCCATGAGGTGGCCGGCGAGGTCGTAGCGCCTCTCCGGGATGGAGACGCCGATCTCATCCATCACTGGAATGTAGAGTTTTGAAGGCCGCCCCGACCCCGGTCCCGTCCTGTCAGGCGACTTCCTGAACTCGACCCGCAGGAGTCCTTCGCGGACCAAGCGATCCAAATGGAAAGACACTGAACTGCGGGGCAACTCCAGAGCCAAGGCCGCCTCATCCCGACCCACCGCACTCCCGGAACTCAGAAGGTATTCGTACAGCCTGCGGCGGTTCTCGTCGTCCAGGGACGCGACGGCAGCGATTTTGCGAATCCACGGGAGGTCGAAGGTGCCCATGAATCAACGGTATCTCTAAAAATAAGAATCGTTGCTTTATTCGCTGACCGCACCAGGGGAATGGATCAGGACGGCGGCACCACGACAAGCCGGGATACGGTCTCACCACGCGCTTGCGTCAAGGTGTTGTCATCCGGGCATGCCAGGGAGACGTACACCGAGGATGCAGGGGCGCTGAACAACCTGGCCAAGACAATAGCTGACTGACCGCCGGATGCTGACGAGGATTCCAAACTGAGGAACTCAACGCTTTGTTGCGGTTTGTCAGAGTCTTCCCCCCAACGCAACGACCCCGGCTTCAAACTGTCCACCGCAACACCGGCATTCAGGTAAGTGAACAATTCCTTGGTGGAAGCGACGTCGTCGCCAGGCACCACCAACGGGCCCTGATTCACACTGACCCGGACCGCGAGCACGCATCCGTCCGTCTTCTTGTACCTGGTTTCGCCCTGCAGTGCGGAGTGAACCACTGACCAGCCAGGCACTTCCTCCAATCGAGTGGAGACGGTGACGGGCTCCCCCGGTGCCAAAGTTCCCCCTGCTGCCAGTGGCAAGTCCTTCTCGGCCACCGCGGCGGCGTCGTGTCCAGGAGTGATGGTGGGAGTCGCCAGCGTTGAGGCCGACGGTGAAGGCTTCGGAGCCGCCGGGTCGGGGACGTTGACGGTGCAGCCAACCAGCAGGACGCCTGCGGCTCCAGCGGCAACCGAGCCAGCCAGTCGACGTCGAACGTTGTTCCCCACCATGTCTCCTTGTCTCGTGTCCAAGCCATTGCTGCCTGAGCCGCTACTGCCTGATATCTGGCACCCTCTGGCGCGGCCTGTCGCCGCGATCGAGTCTAGCCCCCAACGGCAACGATGCTCCGCTACCACCGCAGCGCACTAGGCAAGCACCCATAGGCCTGCGGGGACAAGGTCAACGACGACGGGCAACTCCGCGATGCGCTCACCGTCGGCGTAGGCCACCACCCCGTTGGCGTCCAACTGCACCTTCCGGACGCGCTTGATCTCCACGGCCGGATGGCTGGTGTGCCTCCCAGCGAAAACCTTGGGAAACACAGCAAGGAAGCTGAGCCGCGACAATGGCTTCACCACAAACATGTCCAGCCACCCGTCGTCGGGTAAGGCGTTGGGTGTAATGTTCATGCCCCCGCCTATGAACTGTCCGTTGGCCACTGAAATGAGCAAGGCAGGTTGACGCCAGGTTACACAATCGGCGGTCACCGTATAGGTAATGTGCCGGAAGGAAACCAGCTCCCTGAGCATCGCAAGGTTGTACCGGCTCTTCCCGTGCGGCCACCGCCAGGAATTGGCCCGTTCGTTGACGGCTGCATCAAAGCCGGCGGACAGGACGCCCGCGAAGTATGTGGTCTCACCGCCTGCGGCAACCCGTCCGACGTCGATCCTGCGCCCGCCTGTCTCCAGCGCGGCCAGCAGCCAGCGGCACGCGGCGCCGGTGTCGTTCAGCGGCAACGCCAACAGCCTCGCCACATCGTTGCCTGTTCCGGCGGGAACAATGCCGAGGGGAACATCCATCCCGGCGAGCGCATTGACACCCAAGTGGACCATGCCGTCGCCACCCACCACTACCAAGGCCTCCACACCGGCCGCCAAGGTCACATCAACCGCCCTCCGCAGGGCGTAGTAATTGTCCGCTTCAAGTACGACGACGTCCAGGCCGGCGGCGCGGAGGAGACCCACGGCTTGGTGCCCGGCATCGCGCCCTCGGCCGAATGAGGCAGCAGGGTTAATGGCGACAGCGATTTTGGTCGGCATCGTCAGTGGTTATCGGTCGCCGAAGGTTTCACAGCGTGAATTATGCCAGCGGGAACCACGGGCCCCGTTACCAACGTTCACATAGTGGCTGGATAAACTTGCCTGTACCGCGCTTCTTCAGAAGCGCACCATCACCATAGAGAAGGGCCCGTGCTTGGCCGAGGGCAACAGCTCGCACTATCAGGTTCTCCGCGTTTCCGTCACCGCTACGGACAAGGAGATCAAAGTGGCCTACCGTAAGGCTGCCCGGAAGGCCCACCCCGATCATGGTGGAGAAGCGGAGATGTTCCGGCGTGTAACCCTCGCGTACGAAACCCTGATTGATCCCCAACGAAGGGCCGAATACGACCGCAGGTACGCCCGGGGGGCCTCAGGCGTGAGCCAACCGCGGCCGGGTGACTACACTGGCACTGCCGCGCCGGGTCCTTCCGCCACCACAAACGTCAAACGACCCCAGGCCCAGCGCAATACTGCGGGCGACCCCCCGGTATATGTGCCCGCCTTTGACGATCCCAACGAAGTTCCCCTCATTTCAGCGGCAGAGGCGGCTCAGCAGGTCCACGGCCTCCCACGCAAACGCGGCATCTTTGGAGCCGAGGCCCGCATTCAACGCGAGATGCGCACGGTCCAGCTCATCAGCCGGCAGGTCCTGCCCGCCATCCCCGCTGCCCGGCTGATCAACGGGCTGCGCTCGCCGTCGGACAACAATCACATCGATCACGCCGTCCTTTCCGGCTACCGGCTGGCGTTGATCGGTTCCATGCTGCTGCCCAAGGGCGCCTATGCCTGGGACGGCCACTCGCTGCGGCACGGCGGGCGTTCGGTAGCTCCACCGCAGCTCGCACACATCGTCCGCCACATGCAGGACCTCTTTCCCGAACTCAATGTCACCGGCTGGGTGGTTCTGCACAGTCCTGACGGCAACCTCCACGAGCCTGTGATCGACCAGTACGGCAAGGGCCAGTCGAGCCACAACCCTGTGGAAGTCGTCAACGCGGCAGGGCTGGTGAGGGGGCTCAAGCAATTTCTCAGCTCAGGGCCAGCCCCGAACACCGTGGTGATACCCGTCCTGGCACGGCTGCTTCGCGGGATGCACTAGGCGCTGCCAGCCTCTACGCGGCTGACTAAGATGGAACAGTGTTCCGCATCCTCTTCCACACTCCAGAAATTCCGGGCAATACGGGCAATGCCATCCGCTTGGCCGCCATCACGGGGGCTGAGCTTCACTTGGTGGAGCCCCTTGGCTTTGATTTTTCCGATGCCAAGCTCCGTCGCGCCGGTCTTGATTACCACGACCTCGCCGTAGTTACAGTCCATAAGGACATCGAGGCCGCTTGGGCTGTGCTCAAGCCGGAACGGGTTTTCGCCTACACCTCGGACGGCGAGACGTCCTATACGGATATCAGTTACCGCGAAGGCGACGTCCTGATGTTCGGTCCGGAATCCGTGGGCCTGCCGGATTGGCTCAAGCAGGATCCGCACGTTACAGCGCGTGTTCGCCTTCCCATGAAACCTTCTCTGCGCTCGCTCAACCTGGCCAACGCCGCTTCGATCGCCGTCTTTGAAGCTTGGCGGCAGAACGGATTTGCCGGCGCCAAGGTATAGCCCATCCAACGGCGCCACAGCGCCGAATACCTGATGCAGGACATTTCCTGCCTTGGACATTCGTTGAGGGAGCCTACGTGAGCGCGCTGCAGAACAGGGTGACAACGGCAAGCCGCTGCACCGCCGCGCCTTCGACGCAATCCCGTTATGCTGCCGGTTTCAAACGGGACGACATATGCTGGACGGTGATGGACATCCCCAACAATCCCGGCCCCCCGGTCTCCGAAGCTACGGGCTCTGCGACTGATCTGAACTCGCAGCTGACTGGCTTGCTCGAACTCGTGGCAGCAGGCGACCAGCAGGCTTTCGCCGAGTTCTACAGCCTCACCTCGCGGCGTGTGTTCGGTATGGCCAGGCGCGTCCTGATAGACCCTGACCTTAGCGAGGACGCCACCCAGGAGGTCTATATCCAGGTCTGGCAGGGTGCTGCAAAATTCGACCGTGCCGCAGGCAGCCCGCTGGCTTGGCTCATGACCATTGCCCATCGGAGGGCCATCGACCGTGTCCGCGCCGTGCAAGCAGCAACTGACCGCGAGGCCAGATACGGCGCAGCCAGCCAGGACCCGGACCGGGACCTGGTGGCGGAGGAAGCCGACACCAACCTGGAGGCCGAAGCTGTCAGCCGCTGCCTGGGTACGCTCACTGACACTCAGCGCGAATCCGTCCGACTCGCATACTACGGTGGACTGACCTACCGGGAAGTAGCCGAGCATCTGGGCGCTGCCGTCCCGACCATCAAATCCCGCATCCGGGATGGACTACTACGGCTGAAGACCTGCCTGGGGGCGGGTTGACATGAGTGAAAACACCAGTGGAGGCTTTATCCGCAGAATGTTTGCCAACGACATCGCCACCGACCTCGCTGAGGGCCGCGTCCTCGAACTGGCGGAAATCTATGCCTTGGACGCCGTGAGCCACGACGAACGGGACATGATCGACGACTACATCAAGGACGCTCCGGAAGGTCCTGCTTTCCTGGAGCGCGTGCGCGAAGCCCGCGAAACCCTGGCAGCCAGTTTCGCGCCTGAGGAAGCACCACCGGCCCGCCTCCTGGACAACATCATGGAACGCATCACCACCGATGCTGCTGTCCAAGCCCCTTCTGCACCGGCCGCCCCACCGGTTGCGGGTCCCGCCGTCGACGACCTCGCGGCTGCCAGGGCTAAGCGCGAGGAACGTACGCGCACCGGTGGCGCACGCAGATGGATCATCGGAGCTGCTGCAGCAGCCGTGATTGCACTCGGTGGTATCGGAGTGGGCGCCTACGTCGCGGCGCAGAATGACCCGGTCAACCAGGTACTGCAGGCACAGGATGTCCAGAAGAAGTCCGCGCCTGTTCCCGGCGGTGGCACGGCCACTATCTCTGCATCTTCGGCCAAGGACTCCTTCGTTGTTTTGATGGATGGCGTGGCACCTGCCCCGGAGGGCAAGGTGTACCAGCTGTGGACCCTCCCCAAGGACGGCTCCGCCCCTGTGCCTCAGGGCACCATGGATGCCGAGACTCTTTCCAAGCCGGCCGTTGTGAAGGGCCTGTCCTCAGCTTCGTCCGTAGCCATCACCGTGGAACCCACGGGCGGGTCAAGCGCCCCCACCTCAGACCCGGTCCTGGTGGTCGGACTCAGCGCCTGACTCTTTGTCGGATTAACACACGACGGCGGCCGTCCCACCCAAGGGCCGGCCGCCGTCGTGCGTTTGTCGGTTGCTTTCGCGGTTACAACACAGTTTTCCCAGCTACAACAGGAGCGAGAGAAGCATCACGAAGCCGAAGCCCACCACGGAGATCAGCGTTTCCATCACGGACCAGGTTTTGAATGTCTGTCCAACGGTAAGCCCGAACAGCTCCTTGACCAGCCAGAATCCGGCATCGTTGACGTGGGACAGGAACAGGGAGCCCGCGCCGATGGCCAAGGCCAACAAGGCAGCGTGTGTCGGGCTCAGGCTGCTGGCCAGGGGTGCCACAATTCCCGCAGCCGTCACAGTCGCCACTGTCGCTGAACCCGTGGCCAGGCGGAGAGCCACTGCCACGATGAAGCCAAGCACCAGAACCGACATGTTGGCGCCTTCAGCCCATTTCTTGACTGAATCGCCGACCCCGGCACCGATCAAAGTCTGCTTAAAGCCACCACCGGCGCCCACAATCAGGAGGATTGCGGCGATGGGTCCCAGGCTCTCACCCAACTTGGCTGTGATCCTGCTGCCGGTGAAGCCTACAGCGTATCCGAACGTCACTATTGCCAGGAGGACCGCCAGCGTCATGGCCACCAGGGGCTGGCCCACGAAGTCAAAGAAGATCCTGATTGCCGGTGCCGTTTCAGGGTTTGGCCAGATGATGCCACCCAAGGCCTTCAACAGCATGAGGACCACAGGGAAGATGATGGTCAGAAGTGTCACAAGGAACGACGGCTGACGCTTCACTTCGCTAAGGTCAGCTGCGTGCTGGGTATCAATGCCTCCGGCCACGGCCGGCGCGCCCACAGGTACCCACCGGGCAGCCAACCGTGAGAAGAGCGGGCCACAGATGATGACCGTGGGGATCGCCACGAGGATGCCCAAGCCGAGCGTTGTTCCAAGTTCCGCTTTGACTGCGCTGATCGCAATCAGTGGGCCCGGGTGCGGCGGCACCAATCCGTGAAGCACGGAGAGGCCAGCCAACGCCGGGATCGCGATACGCATCAGCTTCATCTTGGACCGCTGCGTTACCAGGACGATCACCGGAAGCAGCAGAACGAGCCCGATTTCGAAGAACATCGGCAAGCCGATAATCACAGCCACGAGCGTGATCATCCACACGAGCTTGTTACCGCTGGCCTTGGCCAACAGAGTGTCCACCACCCGGTTTGCCCCGCCGGAATCAGCCAGCAGCTTCCCGAGCATGGCTCCGAGCGCAATGAGCAGGCCGACCTCCTTGAGGACGCTGCCTACGCCGTCCTCGAAGTTGGTGATGACTTTGCCAAGTTCGACGCCTGACGCCAGCCCCACAAACGCCGAGCCCAAGACCAGTGCCAGAAACGGATGAAGTTTCAGCTTGGCGATCAGCGCCACAATCAATGCAATACCCAGCGCTGCCACGACAAGGAGTTGGGTGTCGTGCTCAGTCCATTCCTGTACCTGCGTCGCCGTTTCCAGGACCTTCACGAGGCGGTGGCTTCGGCGCCGGCACCTGTGGGCCGGAGACCAAGCCGTTCAATCACTTCGTCGGCTTCTTCAGCCGGCGACGCGGAAACGCACAAGGAGATGTAGTTCTCGTCCTCCGTGGGTTCCTCAAGTGCGTCGAACTGCGATTCCAAGAGCGACGGCGGCATGAAGTGGCCGTGCCGGGAGGCAAGGCGATCCGAAATCCTGTCCTTGCTCCCCTGCAGGAAGACGAACACCACACCCTCGCCCCGGAGGACATCGCGGTACTTCTTTTTCAGTGCCGAGCAGGTGATGATCGCCGGAGTTCCGGCATCCACGTGTGTCCGGATCCAATCAGAGATGATGCCCAACCATGGCCAGCGGTCCTCATCACTGAGGGCCTGCCCGGAGTGCATCTTCGCCACGTTCGCTTCAGGGTGGAGGTCGTCGCCTTCGGCGAGGTCCCATCCAAGTTTCCCTGCCAGTACGCCGGCAACAGTCGATTTGCCCGAACCGGAGACTCCCATAATCACCAGAACAGGTTGCTGCGCAGTCTTCGCCATCAAAGTCTGCCTTCCTCGAATAAATATGATTTAACCGAGATCAAGCATATGACACGGGTTACACCACGGCAACGTCAGAAGCCTGCGATGGTGCTGGAACCGTTGACGGACACCACGTGGAAGGCCTCTGCGCTGGTTCCGGCAGGGAGGCCCGCCCGCTTCCCGTTGGCCAGCATCAGGCTCCGGACTACGCTCTCCATGCCTTCAAGATCCGGGTGCTGGCTTGCATGGACGCGGATGGCATCAAGCTTTGCGTCCACCTGGTCCGAGACGTCCACAAAATGGTTCTCCCTGGCGTCCGGGCTGGAGATAAACCACAGCCATGGCAGCTTGAAGGCAGTAAGTCCTTCTGCGGCCAGCTCCGGGTAGGCAAAGGGATTTTCCACTGCCGGGTAAACCGCCCGGGTAACGGCTTCACCGGCCGCGAGATGGTCAGGATGGCTCTTCTGGAGGCGATCCCAGTTCCTTTCGGGATGCATGGTGAGCACGATGTCGGGACGGATCTGGCGAATCAGCTTCACCACTTGCTTGATGACGCCATGTGTCGGCTCCAGGTAGCCATCAAGCTCGTGCAGGTAATGGATGTCTTTGACACCCACCAGGGCGGCCGCCCGCTGTTGCTCCTCTGCACGGAGTTCGGTGATCCGTTCTCTGTCCACCGGATCGAAACCGCCGGCGTCGCCGTCGGTCATGATGCAATAGCTGACCTCGACGCCGGCCGCCGTCCAGGCCGCGATGGTCCCTGCAGCGCCAAAGTCGATGTCGTCAGGATGGGCAGTAAAACAAAGCACCCGCTCAACGCGCTCCGTGGAGGCGTCGAACGGGCTCTCTGCTGACGTAGCGTCAGAGGACAAAGGGATCAGCCTTTCCGCTTCTTGATCTCCGCAGTTGCCTGCGGCAGTACCTTGAAGAGGTCACCAACGATGCCGTAGTCGGCAATCTCGAACACCGGCGATTCTGCGTCCTTGTTGATGGCCACAATGACCTTGGAAGTCTGCATTCCGGCCTTTTGCTGGATGGCGCCAGAGATCCCGGCAGAAATGTACAGCTGCGGTGATACCGTAACGCCAGTCTGGCCAACTTGCGCGTCGTGGCCGATCCACCCCGCGTCGGTAGCAGCGCGGGACGCGCCAACTGCCGCGCCCAAGGCGTCGGCCAGCTCTTCGAGGGGCCCGAAGTCACCATCGACGCCACGGCCACCGGCGACCACGATCCTTGCTTCGCTAAGGTCAGGTCGGCCACTGACGGGCTTCTCGGTCCGTGCTGCGATACGTGCGGCGTTCGCCAAGCCGTCAGCGGGAACCTCAACCGTTGCAGTGGCCGGAGCAGCGGCCGCACCTGCGGGCGCAGGTTCTACGTTGTTGGCTTTGACCGAAAGAACCGTCACCGGGGTGGTGGCCTTCGCGGTGGTGTTGTAGGAGCCCGCCAGGACCGACTTATGAGCGGTGCCGTCAGCCTCAACGCCCACGACGTCCGTGATGACGCCGGCGTTGAGCTTGATGCCAAGCCTGCCTGCGATTTCCTTGCCCTCAGGCGAGTTGTCCAGGAGTACCGTCGTAGCTCCGGACGCTGCCACAGCAGCGGCGAGGTAGGCGGCCTTGGGCCCTACCAAGTAGTTGTCGAGGTCCTCCACCGACGGCTGGTAGACCGTAGTGGCGCCGTATGCACCCAAGGTGGCGGCGACGTCGTCGTGCAGCTGCCCGGTGAACGCGACGGCGGTCTCCCCCAGGGAACGGGCGATGGTCAGGAGCTCCAGGCTGCTCTTCTTGAGAGCTGCTCCCGGGTTATCAATGAAAACAAGTGCATTTGCCATGGTTGGAATCCCCTTTAGAGCAGCTTCTGTGCGGCGAGGAAATCGACCAGCTTAATGCCGGCGTCGCCGTCGTCGGTGATGATGGTCCCGGCTGTGCGCGGTGGGCGGGCCTCTGCAGACTCCACCACTGTCCAAGAGCCGGCCAAGCCTACCTGCGAAGCGTCCACACCGACGTCAGCCAGCGACAAGGAGGCGATCTTCTTCTTCTTGGCAGCCAGGATTCCCTTGAAGTTGGGGTAGCGGGGTTCGTTGATCTGATCGGTCACCGAGACCACTGCAGGGAGTTGCGCTTCAACAGTCTCGGAGAAGGCGCCGGCATCGCGGCGGGCACTGACCTGTCCGCCCGTTACCTCAAGGCTGGAGGCAAAGGTGACCTGCGGGAACGACAAACGCTCGGCAAGCTGGGCCGGGATGAGCGAAGTCTCGCCATCAGTGGATGCCATACCCGTCAGAACCAGGTCCACCGGCCGGCCATCGGCCGAAATGTGGCGGATGGCTGCGGCAAGCGCCAGCGATGTAGCAGCAGCATCCGAACCGGCCAAAGCGTCGTCGCTGAGGTGGACGCCGGAATACGCACCGATCTGGAGTGACTTCTTCACAGCATTGACCGCACCGGACGGGCCCATGCTCAAGGCAATGACCTCGTTTCCAGCCTTCGGGCCGCCGCGTTCCTCCGCCAGTTGGAGCGCCGCCTCGAGGGCGTACTCGTCCAGTTCGGACAAAATGCTCTCGTCACGGTCGGTTGTGTTGCCAGGTCCGGTGATGTGCCGGTCGAACTGGGCGTCCGGGACGTGCTTGACCAGAACGACAATCTTCAATGTCTCTTCCACTGTCTTCGAAGCAGCCTTCCATGCTTGTGGACGGCCAAACGCAGCAGCGTGGCCGTAAATTGCCCATCGTGCGGGCTCGTCCTAGCTAAGCATATTGCCCGCGGAAAACCACTCCCAGCGTTAAGTCCTGTTTCAGCTACGCGCGATGCTTTTCGTGTGCAGTTCTCCGCCTGGCCACAGCAAAACGGCGGGCGGCACCAGAGAGGTGCCGTCCGCCGTCGTGCGTTGTTCCTGCCTGCTGTTGGGCCGCCTACTGCTGGGCAGCGTCAAGGGTGACTTCAACCTCTTGCGTCTGGCCACCACGCTGAATGGTGACCTTCACCTTGGCACCGGCCGGCTGTTCGCGAACAGCGGCGGTCAATTGGTTGGGATCGCTCACGGTGTAGTCGCCAAACTTGGTTACAACATCGCCAACCTTTAGCCCAGCCTTGGCAGCCGCCGAACCCGACGTCACCGAGGCAACCTCGGCCCCTACGGAAAAGCCTGAATCGCTGCCCGAAGAGGACTTCGAACGAACGGACACACCAAACTGTCCATGACTGGCTTTGCCGGTGTCGATGATCTCCTGCGCGACGCGCTTGGCGTGATTGATCGGGACACTGAAGCCAACGCCGATGTTGCCGGTGGACGTTTCGGAGTTTCCGCTGCCCGCGGAAGCGATGGCTACGTTGACGCCAATAACTTCACCCTTGCTGTTCACCAAAGCACCGCCGGAGTTACCGGGGTTGATGGCGGCATCGGTCTGGATGACATTAATGGCAATCGAACCCGCGTTGGCTGCGCTCTGGCCCTGGCCACCGTTCGGTGGTGCGAACTGGAAGCCTTCGTCGTCGCCCTGGCTCTCATCCGGAGTGCCTTCCGGTACAGCAGACGACGCAACACTAATGGTGCGGTTGAGCGTAGAAACGATGCCGTCCGTCACCGTGCCGGTGAGGCCCAGCGGCGAACCGATGGCGACGGCGGTGTCCCCCACGTTGATCTTGGACGAGTCACCCAGAGTCGCCGGGACCAGGCCCGATGCGTCGCTCACCTTGATGACAGCAAGGTCCGACAACGGATCCGTGCCAACCACGGTGGCCTTCAGGACCTTTCCGTCGTTCGTCCGGACCTCGATGGCGGCGTTGGCGGTAGCACCATCCAACGTAACGACGTGGGTATTGGTGAGGATATGGCCCTGGTCGTCGAGGATGATGCCGGAACCCGTGCCACCCTCGTTGCCACTGGTCGCCTTGATGGTCACCACGCTGGGCGATGCCTTGGCTGCCGCAGCGGTAATGACGTTCACGTCGTCTTTGTTGTTCACGATGACCGTGCTGGACTGCCCGCCTGTCGTAGCAGCCGGGGCGGGGTTATCCCACAGCGCGTTACTGCCGGCCACTACACCGCCACCGATCAAGCCCGCCGCAAGCATGCTTGCCACAAGGGTACCGACGCCGAATGCCGGCTTGCGCTTGTTGGCTACCGCCGAAGAGTGGCCGGGGACCTGCTGCATTCCGGGGCCATTCTGGCCTTGGGCATTCTGGCCTTGGGCATTCTGGAATCCCTGCGCGTTGTGGAACTGGGTGCCGGCATTTCCATTGGCGCCGGGGTTTGAACCACCGTAGAACGGCTGGTGCTGGGGGTAGCTCGGTCGGTGAGCCGGTTCGTGCTGCTGCGGAGCGCCGTAGTACTGCGGCGGCTGCGGTTGCTGCGACTGCTGCTGGGTTGCTGGCGGCTGGAAGGCAGGCAGCGGAGTAGTGGGCTGAGCTGTGTCTTCCGTCCCGGCTCCACGTCCTGAAGTCCAGGCAGGCTGCTGCTGGGTGGCGGCCGCATCGCCCTGTTCCCGCGTCGTATTCCGCGGCTCTGATGGCTCGCGGTTCTCTGGTGCGGTGCCCTGCGCTGGGTTCTCCGTCATGGGTCGTCCTTTCGTCCTCGTCTCCAACAACTATGTACCTAATAACTGGAACAAAAGCGGACGTTCGCTGGGAGCTTCCTGAAAGGTCCGAACCCGTGCGGCTTACCCTTCAAAAAAGACCCCCAACGGGTCAACAATCCAGCTCTCTCCTATATTTCGCTGGTGGCATATTCACGCCTGTGGACGGGTTATGGGGTGCACCATAGAATCAAGAGGAATTGCCACAGCGACCTGCGGCTTTACACCATGCGTGGGGGCGCTGAGCATTCTGTGACGATTGGTACGCCTTGTTCCAGTCGCAGACGTGCTGAAGGGTTGCACATGCGGTCAATAGTTAAACGAGTACTCGCCGTTATCGGCCTGGCTGGAATGCTGGCCCTGCCGGCTGGCGCAGCCTGGGCCGAGAGCCCGGTGACACTCGATCCCACCACCAAAATCGTGGACTCTGCCGGCGTGCTCGGTGGAGATAAAGCGAAGGTTCAAGAGGCTATCCAGAAGCTCGGCACGGACCACGCAATGACGCTGCACGCTGTGTTTGTAAAGCGGTTCGAGGACCCTGCCGACCGTGTGGAGTGGGCTGCGGCCGTAGCGGACAAAGCACAGCTTGGCTCTAACGCCATGCTGCTCACCGTAGCTACCGACACACGGCAATATCTGCTGAGCAAACCCAGCAACAGCAAGATCACCAACGCACAGCGCGACACCATTGCCAGTAAGGCGATTGACCCCCAGCTGCGTGCGGATAACTATGCGCAGGCTGTCATTGATGCAGCAGCAGCCATCGGAGATGCTGCCGGTGGAGGCAGCGGGACAGTCCCGAACGGTAACGCCGGCGTCGGCGTCCTCGTCGGAGTTGGCGTGGTGGCAGCTGGCGGCGCGGGAACTTACCTCTACCTCCGAAACCGGCGCAAGAAGGGCAGCACCCAGGCCGTGAGCGCCAGCTACGGCCCGCAGGGTGAGGAACTTGATCCCCTGGCCGGTCTTAGCATTCCGGAGCTGCGCCAGAAGAGCGGCTCACTGTTGATCGAGGCGGACGACGCCATCAAGTCCAGCGAGCAGGAACTCGGGTTCGCGCAGGCGCAGTACGGTGATTCCGCGATTGGCAACTTCACCAAAGCCTTGGAAGAGGCGAAGGGCCACATGACGGAATCCTTCAAGCTGCAGCAGCAGCTGGATGACCACATTCCTGACACCGAAGAGCAGCAGCGGAGCTGGCTCGGCGAGATCATTCGCCGCTCAGAAGCCGCCTTGGCATCCCTACGGGACCAGAAAGCCGACTTCGACTCCTTGCGCGAGCTTGAGAAGAACGCACCTCAAGCTCTGGCAGCGCTGACTGCGGGAGCCAAGGAGGCCGATGCGAAGATCTCCAACTCAGAGCAATCCCTTGAGGGCTTGCGCGCCAAGTATGCCGAATCAGCGTTGACCCAGGTCTCTGACAACATTCTGCAGGCCAAGGAGCGCCTCGCGTTTGTGCAGAACGCCGTCACTGCCGCCCAAGAGAAGTTGGCAACGGGCGAGAACAGCATGGCTGCTGTCGCCGTTCGTGCTGCAGAGGAAAGCCTGCACCAGACCAACGTGCTGATCGATGCCATCTCCAAGACGGCGAGTAGCTTGGATGAGGCCCGCGCCTCCCTGGAAGGAGCCGTAGCGGAAACCAGCCAGGACCTTGCCCAAGCACGGGCGATGATCCAGTCCGGCGAACACCCGGAACTCGCGGGCCCCGTGGCTGGCGTGGAAGCCGCCTTGGCACAGGTGAAGACCGAGATCCAAGGCGGAAAGATCGATCCAATCGCGACGCTGAGTCGCGTTGAGTCAGCCCACCAGGCGCTCGATCAGTCATTGTCCGGCATCCGCGATCAGCAGGAGCAGGCCCGGCGCGCCCAGGCCTCGCTGCAGCAGACAATCATGGCCGCACAGGCGCAGATCAGCGCAACGTCGGACTACATTACAGCCCGTCGCGGCGGTGTGGGCACAGAGGCCCGAACCAGGTTGGCGGAGGCCCAGCGCAACCTCGACTACGCGCTCTCCATCTCGCGCAATGATCCTGTTACTGCACTTACCTACGCCCAGCAGGCGCATTCGCTTGCGGCCCAGGCGGCACAACTCGCACAGTCCGACGTTGACCGGTTCGGTTACGCAGACCAAGGCTACGGCCGTGGCGGAATGTTCGGCGGGGGTGGCGGAGGCGGTGGCCTCGGTGGCGCAATCCTTGGCGGCATCCTCATCAACTCCATCCTGAACGGCGGAGGCGGCGGCTGGGGCGGTGGCGGCAATGACGGCGGTGGCGACGGGGGCTTCTTCGGTGGCGGCGGCGATTCTGGCGGCGGCTTCGACGGCGGCGGCTGGGGCGGCGACGGCGGCGGTGGAGGCGACTTCTAGCCATACAGACTAGGCGGGGTCCATGCCCTGCATAGAAGCGGTACAACAACTGATTACTGATTTCAGTGTCACCACTGAGCAGGACGAAAGGCAACACCATGGTTAAGCAGTCCATTTTCGGTCGGATCTCACAGCTCGCCAAGGCAAACATCAACGCCTTGCTGGACCAGGCTGAGGATCCGCAGAAGATGCTGGACCAGATGGTCCGCGACTACACGAACAACATTGCCGAGGCCGAATCAGCCGTGGCCCAGACCATCGGCAATCTCCGGATGCTGCAGGCGGACTACAACGAAGACGTCAAAAATGCTCAGGACTGGGGCAACAAGGCCCTTGCGGCATCCCGGAAAGCCGATGAGTACCGCGCTGCCGGTGACGCAACTGATGCCCAGAAGTTCGATAACCTCGCCAAGGTAGCCATTCAGCGCCAAATGACTGCGGAGTCCGAGGCAAAGGCAGCAGAACCGAGCATCGCTTCCCAGACGGAGGTAGTGGACAAGCTCAAGACAGGGCTTGACCAGATGAAGAACAAACTGAACCAGCTCACCGCCAAGCGCAACGAGTTGGTGGCACGCTCCAAGACCGCTGCAGCGCAGTCCCAGGTGCACGATGCCCTTAAGAGCATCGACATCATGGATCCCACCAGCGAGGTGGGCCGCTTCGAAGAGAAGATCCGTCGCGAAGAGGCCAAGGTCCTGGGCCAGCAGGAACTCGCCAGCTCCAGCCTCGATGCGCAGTTCAACCAGCTCGAAGACCTCGGAGAGCAAACCGAGATCGAGGCCCGACTTGCGGCCTTGAAGTCGGGCGGTTCGAAGCCTGCCATCGGCGCGGGAGCCCCTGCATCAACAGGCGCAACCGTAGACGAAGCTGACTTCGACAAGCTCTAGGAACCAACCGGGCTGTAACCACCGATCGGACGGACTGTCCACAACGTACCGCTGAACCAAGAAATGGGCCGGATCCTCGCAGGGATCCGGCCCATTTTGCGTTTCCACCTAACCGGCCGAAGGAACTGGCGAATCCTGGCCGGGACTGACGTCGGTTGCCACTTCAGCGCGGATTTCGAATCCTTTGGGGTGGAAGTAGGTCACAGTGCACTCCAGGACCTCTCCATGAGGGCCCAAGGTGGTCCGCTCCAGCCGCGGCACCATGGCGAACCCGCGGACGTTGAGGGCGTCTGCCAAGTGTTCTGGCGGCGCATGCATGGTCACTGTGATTTCCGCCCTATGAAGGGGCTTCAGCGTCCTGTCCTGGATGACTTGGTAGATGGAGTTCCGTTCGGCATCCGCGAGGCTGATGTGACGGCCAATATGCGACGGGATGAAAATCTCCGCAATGGCATAGGGCCATCCGGCACTTGAGTAGGAGCGGCGAATGACCAGAACGAGATTGTCATCGGAAACCAGCTTGGCTGGCACCGATTTATCCTTCTCCATCCACTTGTATTCGATGAGTCCCTTGACAGTCTTCATGCCCGCCGCCGTGAACGTCTCCATGAACGGTGCCAGACGATTCAGCATCTTGACGGGGCGCTGAGCCATCACGAACGTCCCTTTGCCCTGCCTCCGGACCAGCAGGCCCTTCACAACCAGAGTTTCGATCGCCTTCCGGACGGTGGTCCGGCTAATGCCGTAGGCGTCCATCAGGGACTCTTCGGTGGGGATCCGCGACCCCGGCTCCAGGCGGCTGACTTGATCCGTCAGAACGTCTGCCACCTGCTGATACACGGCAACAGGGCTGTCCCTTTGGAGGACTTCACGCTCGAGGCCAAACTTGTAGTCGTCATTGACCATTGGGCCGTCCCATCCATTTCTTGCCCCAGCAATCCAGGCTTGATGCTAGCACCGGCGTGCCGGTGCACACTTAAACAAAAGATCCGGATCAGTTCTCACTGATCCGGATCTTTTCTCCAGTTGCGGGGACAGGATTTGAACCTGTGACCTCTGGGTTATGAGCCCAGCGAGCTACCGAACTGCTCCACCCCGCGTCGCAAGAACAACTCTACCGCACCCTGCAGGGTGCTTCTGACCATATGGTACCTAAGGTGCCGCAGATCACTCCCCCAAGCCTAAACACCTCACCGCACCTGTGGCCGCGGACAGGGATTCGCTTCCGCGACGGCCCGCCAACGCCTCGACAGCTCACGATTCAAGACGTCACCCATTCACCCCGTCAAGCCCGAGGGACGTAACGAGCGCCGGTCTTGGGAAGATGCCGGCGTGGCGGGCTGGGGCAAAATAAAAGGTCCGAATCAGTGTTTACTGATCCGGACCTTTTCTCCAGTTGCGGGGACAGGATTTGAACCTGTGACCTCTGGGTTATGAGCCCAGCGAGCTACCGAACTGCTCCACCCCGCGTCGCAAGAACAACATTACCGCCCGGTGAATGGCAGACCAAATCGTGGCGACGTGATGTGCGTCTCGCCAACGGAAAAGGCCGGTGCAAGCTCCCCGGAAGGGAGCAGGCACCGGCCTTTCAAGCGCCTACAGAACTAGCTGCTTGGTGAAGGCGACGGCGTCGCGGTGGGAGTGGATCCCGGCGTCGCTGCTGGTGCCGGAGTGGCGTCCAAACGGGCTTGGGCGTCGAGCGCTTTCCGCAGTGCCTCAGACAGCTTGGTCTGCTGGGCACCGTATCCAGCGAAGTCACCCTGGGCCAAGGCAGCCTGCCCGTCCTGGATGGCCTTGTTGGCCTCATCCAAGGCTGCCTTGAGGTCAGCCTTGGCATCGGTAGGTCCTGCCGGCGGAGTGGTGGTTCCCGGAGGCGTGTTCGGCGTCTGACCATTGTTGTCCGAGTCGCCGGCAGTAGCACCGGAGTCACCACCGAACAGTTGATCGAGTGCCTCATCCAAGGTGGGGGCGAAGCCGATCTTGTCGCCGAAGGCCACTAGGACGCGCTGCAGGGTGGGGTACGACGTCTCACCGGTGGATTTCAGGTACACAGGCTGGACGTAGAGCAAACCACCGCCGACAGGCAATGTGAGCAGGTTGCCGTTCAACACTTCCGAAGCGCCCTGACGGAGCAAGTTGAGTGCCTGCGACACCGTGGGATCAGAGTTGAACTTGTTTTGTGCTTGTCCGGGACCAGGAACCTGGGTGTCGGTGGGGAGCTCCAGGAGCCTCAGCTTTCCGTAGCTCTCCCCCTTGACGCCCTGGACGTTTCCGGCGTCCGAGTCAGCCGCGAGGAAGCCGTACAGGATGTTTCGGGCGCTGCCGTTGACCGTTTGTGGAATGAAGGACGAGGTCAGCTGGAACGCCGGCTTATCCTGGTCCGGCATCTGCAATGACATGTAGAACGGTGGCTGCTTGACGGCTTCCGTGACCGTGGGATCGTTCGGAACGCTCCAAGCATCGTTGTTCTGATAGAAGCTGTCAGGATCGGTCACGTGGTACCGCCCGAGCAGTTCACGCTGGACCTTGAACAGGTCCTCCGGATACCGGACGTGGCTCATGAGATCACCGGACATCTCCGAGTACGGCTTGATGACCGTCGGGAAGACCTTTTGCCATGCCTTCAGGATGGGGTCCTGGTCGTCCCATGCGTAGAGATTCACTGAGCCGTCATACGCATCCACTGTGGCTTTGACCGAGTTGCGGATGTAGTTGACCGAGCTGTTTGGCAAGGCAACGGTGCGCCCGGCACTTGTCTGCGAGTCAACCGTGGCGTTCTGCAGTTGCTGCGGCTGTGAGTACGGGAAGTACTGGCTCGTGGTGTAACCGTCCACGATCCACTTCACGCGGCCGTCCACAACTGCCGGGTAAGCGTTGCCATCAACAGTCAGGTACGGGGCGAGTTTCTCAACGCGTTCACGCGGATTGCGTTCGTAGAGAATCTGGGATTCCGCATTGACGCCATCCGAGAGCAACAGGTCCGAAGACTGGAACTTGATGGAATAAAGGATTCTATTCAGCCAGTTGCCTACATTCGGTCCGCCGTTGCCGCTAAAGGTGTACTGCGTCTCCCCGCCACCCTCACGGCCGGCTGGCCGGTCCTGCTCACGGTTCGGAGCCCCTTCCGGGGCGCCGACGATGGAGTACTCAGGAGAATTCTCGCCGAAGTAGATACGCGGCTCATATGTGGTGTCGTTGCCCAGGACACCGGTGGACGGAATACCGGACTGCAGGAATTCCGGTTTGCCGTCAACAGTAAACTTGTTGCCCTTGGCTGCGACCACGCCATAGCCGTGCGTATAGACAATGTGCCTGTTGACCCAGGTCTGCTGGTTGGCACTAAGGCCGTCCGGGTTCAGTTCGCGTACAGCGATAACAGTGTCCTGAACCTTGCCGTCAACCATGTACCGGTCCACGTTCAGAGTCTGTGGGAACTGGTAATAGGGCCGGTACTGCTCAAGCTGGGCAAACGCCGAAGAAACAAGGTTGGGGTCAAGGAGGCGAATGTTGGCAGTAGTCTGCGCATCCGCTGCCAAGGCACCGGTAGTCGCCGTGGTGGTGGCGTTGTACGCAGATACGTCGATCTTGTCCAAACCGTAAGCTGCCCGCGTCATCTTTATATTTCGATCAATGAACTCCTTTTCCAAGGTGTTCTCCGACGGACGAACCTGGAACTGCTGAATAACCCACGGGTATACGCCGCCGGCCAGAATGGCCGTGATAACCAACATCGCCGTACCAATCACCGGCAGGCGCCAGCGACCGATGATCGCGGCAATGATGAACAGGATGGCGACAAGGCCCGCGGCTACGGCAAGGATCGCCTTTGTAGGCACAACGGCATTGACGTCCGTGTAAAGTGCACCGGCCCATCGGCCGGAATTGCTCTGGACAGTCGTGTACCTGTCCAACCAGAAGTTGATGCCGAGCAGGACCAGGAAAAAAGCGCCCGTGACGGCGATATGGATTTGAGCTGCCCTGCTCGTGAAGATGCCGCGTTCCATGAGCCGGATGCTGCCGTAGAGGTAGTGCGTCAGGATGCCTGCAATACCGGCAACAACGGCGATGCTGATCAGGAACCCGGTGACAAAACCCAGGAACGGCAGTGTCATGAGATAGAAACTGATGTCCATGTTGAACAACGGATCTGTCTGTCCGAATGGCTCCTGGTTGAAGAACAACAGGGCCTTCTGCCACTGGCTGGCTGCCGCACTGCCGGCAAAGAGCCCGAACAGGATGGGCAGGCCGATCATGACAACCCGGCGGACAGGCTCAAGCTGTGCCTGGTAACGATTGAGGTTGTCCCGGGCCTCAGCATCCGGAGCATAGACGGGCCGGGAGCGGTAGGCAATCCTGATGGCGAAGTAAACAGCGGCAAACATCATGGCGAAACCGATGAGGAACGTGATGATCCTGGCGAGGTTTTCGCGGATATAAACTTCGAAGAAGCCAAGCTGCTGATACCACAGGACGTCAGTCCACACATTGGCGAAGAAAATGAAACCGACGACGGCCACTGCCACGACAATGAGCGTCGGCGTCAGGGCACCTCGTCTCAGTGGTGATCTTCCGGGCGGGTTGGAGCTGGCGGGACGGGACAAACTCTGTACCTCATTGGTGTCAGTGAACAGTCGGTGTGCGTGTGTTGACTTTCCCTGCCGCTGGGTTGTGGCAAGGGCCGTCATCTATGCCACGAGTGGCGGTGAAGCTAAGTTCCACCGTCAGTCTAGTTGTTTGTGCAGGTGGGAAGGCTCCCTGTGTCTTGACCGGATCCGAGCCGCTCCACAGCAGAGGTGGCGTCGGCCAGAGTTTCCACCTTGACCACCTGAAGCCCGTCCGGAACGTGGCCCACGACGTCCGCGCAGTTGGATGCCGGTGCCAGGAACATGGTGGCACCCTGTTGGCGGGCTCCTATCATCTTCTGGGCAATGCCCCCGATGGGACCCACTGCGCCATCGGCGGTGATCGTGCCGGTGCCCGCCACGTGTTTGCCGCCGGTGAGGTCTCCCGGCGTAAGGTTGTCCACGATCCCCAAGGCAAACATCAAGCCTGCGCTGGGTCCGCCAACATTATCCAGGGAAATGCCGACATCGAAGGGGAATGTGAAGTCGCTGGCCAGCAGCACACCCAGAACGTAGCGGTCTGCCTCGTTCTTGGCGGGGGTTATCGTTTCGGCAACCGCAACGCCATTCCTGTCCACGCCGACGACGACCGGGGCGCCGGCGCCCGCAGCCAGTTCGGCCTGGACCACGCTCATGGACGTTATCGCCTTGCCGTTGATGGAGACCAGCCGGTCACCTTCCTGGATCTTCCCGGCGGATGGCGAAGGGTCTGATAGACCTGCGACGCTGAGCCGCTGCTCAAAGGGGATCTCGAGCTCACGCAAGGCCGCGGCCACCGCGTTCTCCTGCGATGTTTCCATGGCAATTTCGCCTTGTTGGACCGTCTGCTCGGCCGTGGTGCCCTTGGGATAGATGAGCTCTTCGGGATAAATGGCCTTGGAGGGATCCAGCCAGGCGCGGAAGACATCAAAGATGGTGGCTGGAGTCTTCGGACCGCCGGTCATGACAACAGTGGTCAGGTCAAGGTTGCCATTCGCCGGAAAGGACTCGCGACCGGAAATGCTGATGACAGGCTTGTCGCCGTCCTTGCCCAGAGTATTGAACGTGGGACCCGCTGATTCAATGACGTACGGCACCGGCAACGCTGCCGCCCCGATGCCCAAGCCGAGTGCGAGGAGACCGGAGATCACCATGATCATGTAGCGGCCGTCACGGGGCGGTGCCGGCGGCGCGGAGCTGGATTCGGCGTCGGGCGTTTGACGCGGGTCCAATGAGCCCTCGGGGCTGGGCGAAGTAAGCATTGAGGCCTCTCTATGCCGGCATTTACGTGACCGGATCCATGGCTCCTGCCGCCGAAGGCGGCGGCGGCACATACCAAACATCAACACTACGCGTTCTGACGTTGCAGGACTGCTTTGCCTACAGCGAACGGCACCTCCTCCGGGCAGACAGCCTTCCAGCCGCGCGGTACGGTGAAAGAGATCACCAGCCAGTTCGACGATCGGCGGCACCATGACTTCCAACCCCAACAATCCGTCCAACGACGACGAAACCCCCAAGGATCCGCTGGCAGAAATGCTCCAGAACCTGATGGGCGGCCAGGGCATGGGCAACATCGATCCCGCTGAGCTGGCCAAGGCCGCAGGCCTGCCCAACGATCCCCAGCTCCTTCAGCAGATGTTCGCCCAAGTACAGGCGATGATGAGTTCAACATCCGTGGGCCCCGTGAATTGGCAGCTCGCCCACGAGAATGCACGGCGCGTCGCCGCCGCCGGCAGCGATCCCTCGGTCAACGCCCAACAGGCCAGGGAGATCGACGAAGCGCTCAGGCTTGCAGAACTTTGGCTGGACCCCGTTACTGATCTCTCGGCAACCGGCCTGATTGGTAGGGCATGGTCAAGGGCCGAATGGGTTGAAGCGACCCTGGGAACGTGGAAGCGCCTGACCGAGCCCGTGGCCAACAGCATCGCCAATGCCTTGTCCAACGCCCTCACCCAGCAAATGCCCGAAGAAATGAAGTCCATGATGGGCGGCGCATCGTCCATGCTGCAAAACATGGGCGGGGCGATCTTTGGCATGCAACTCGGACAAGCCATCGGCGCGCTCTCAGCCGAGGTTGTCAGCTCCACCGACATCGGAGTCCCCCTGGCAGACCTGGAAATGGCGCTGCTGCCGGCCAACGTAGCTAAATTCGGCGAAGGCCTCAGCCTCCCCGAGAATGACGTTCGGCTCTTCCTTGCCGTCCGCGAAGCCGCCCACGCGCGGCTGTTCGTCCAGGTCCCGTGGTTGCGTGGCCACCTGCTTGGCGCCATTGAGGCATATGCCCGCGGCATTCACATCGACATGTCCCGCATTGAAGACCTTGCCCGGGACCTCGACCCGAGCAACCCCGAAGGAATCCAGGAAGCACTGTCCCAGGGTGTCTTCACGCCCGAGCGGACGCCGGTCCAGACGGCCGCGTTGGAAAAGCTCGAAACTGCTCTTGCCTTGGTGGAGGGCTGGGTGGACGAGCTCACAGCCGAAGCAACCGACAAGGTGCTGCCGTCAGCGACCGCGCTGCGCGAAACCGTGCGTCGTCGTCGCGCCACAGGTGGACCGGCCGAGCACGCATTCTCGTCCCTGGTCGGCCTGGAACTTCGCCCCCGCAGGCTCCGGGAAGCGGCAACCCTCTGGGCCACTTTGAAGGAAGAACGCGGTATCGCCGGCCGCGACGCGCTCTGGCACCACCCGGATCTCCTGCCCACCGGTGAGGACCTGGACGATCCCAAGGGCTTCTCCGAACGTCGGCGCCTTGCCGAGGCAAGTGACAGCGAGGTTGACGACGCCTTGCAGAAGCTTCTGAGCGGCGGCTACGACTCCGAGGCCGATGAAGCTGAAGCCTCGGGTTCCAAGGCAGATTCCGCGGAGAACCCGTCCGGTGATGAAACGGCAACGGACGACAACGACCCCGAGGCGCCGGGCAAATAAGCAAGCCGCGCAACGGCCGCCATCTCATGGCGGCCGTTGTGCAGTTAAGGACAGTTGCGGCTAAGAGAAGCTGTGCGGCCAAGCTTCTGACGTTTTTAGTCAGACAGGTCCACAGTCAAATCGCCGGGATCCTCGGAGCCTGAACCTACCGCGAGTCCCCGGGACGTAGCGAAAGCAACGCCTTCCAAGAAGGCCTTTGCCCGCTCCGTCTCAGGGTAGGCCTCAACCAATCTCCAGAATTCGGCATTGTGACCCGCCACCAGCAAGTGCGCGAGCTCGTGGACCAGTACGTAGTCAATAACCCATTGCGGCATGGGCTGAAGTTTGTTGGACAGCCGGATGGTGCCGTCCGCAGGAGTTGCCGAACCCCACCGCGAGTTTTGGTTGGCTACCCAGCGGACCGACGTCGGGACTGCCCGCCCGCCGAGGTACGTGATTGAAAGGTGCTCGGCATGCTTGGCGAGGGCTTGGTCCGTGGCAGGACGGCGCCTGCCCGCACCCGATTGCCGCTCCCCCTGCTTCTTCAACTTGGCCAGCATTCGCCGGACCCACTCCCGCTCCTGGGATTTGGTGAAGCTGGCGGGGATGGCGACCACGGCCTTGCCATCTTCCCAGAATGCGGCAACGGTTCGCCGCCGCCTGGCGGACCGACGCACCACAACGGGAGCACCGTCGTCGGTGGTGTGTGGAATGCCGGTGTCGGAAGCAGGTTGGCGGGTCATCAGAGTTCGCTGCTCTCAGCGAGTACTGCCAGAACAGCTTCGCCGTAGCGTTCGAGCTTGGACGGGCCAATCCCCGCGAGGCCGGACAATTCCTCCAGCGATGACGGTTTGGCTTCTGCGATGGCCGTCAGCGTAGCGTCCGTGAAGACAACATACGCAGGGACATCGGCCGACTGGGCCTCGTCCCGGCGCCACTGCCTCAACGCCTCGAAGGTCTGTTCCTCGTAAGTAGGCGGGCACTGATGGCAACGCCCCACCTTCCGTTCCGCTCCACTGGCTAGCATGCTTCCGCAGACCTTGCACGACGCCGGAGCGGCAGCTTTCCGCCGAGTGGGACCCGACTTGCTGCGTGCGTTGGCGGAAGCCACGGAATTGGGGCGAAGTCCGTCCAGGAACCGGGACGGTTTGCGGTTGGCCCGGCCACCCGGGGTTCGGGCTGTGGACCATGAGAGATTCAAGTGCTCCCGGGCCCGGGTGATGCCGACGTAAAGCAACCTGCGCTCTTCATCCACATCCTCGGGCGTATCTGCGAAGGAAATGGGCATGAGCCCTTCGCTGAGGCCTACTAGGAACACCGCATCCCATTCCAAGCCCTTGGCGGCGTGGAGGGAAGCAAGAGTGACACCCTGAACGGTGGGTGCGTGTTGCGCGACCGAGCGCTCCTGAAGCTCATTGACGAACTCAGCCAAGGTGAAGGACTCCCCACGGCTGACAGCAAGCTCATCGGCCAAGGCGACCAGGGCCGCCAGGGATTCCCAACGCTCACGCAGTGCTCCACCACTATGGGGGGCGGCCTCCGTGTAACCAAGTGAGGCAACGATGTCCCGCACGATTTGACCCAAGGGTTCCTGTGGCCCTTCCGCCACGGCGCGGGTTGCCGCGCGCAACTGGAGGATCGCATCGCGGACTTCCTTGCGAGCGAAGAACCGCTCGCCTCCCCGCAGCTGATAGCCAATACCGGCAGAGGCCAGGGCTTGCTCGTACGCTTCAGACTGGCCGTTGGTGCGGAACAGGATGGCGATCTCACTGGCCTTGACTCCTGTGTTGAGCAGCTCCTGAATTCTGCCTGCCACCACAGCGGCCTCAGCCTCGTCATCAGGGCACTCCATGAACCGCGGTTCCGGACCAGGAGGCCGCTGGGCGACAAGCTTAAGGGGCGGCGCCCAGGCGGCATCTGCCACCGGGCCACCGCTTCGGCGGGAACCTAAGAGGTCGTTGGCCAATCTCACCACTTGCGGGGTGGACCTATAGTCACGGATGAGCTTGACGATGGTCGCTCCTGGGAACTGCCCCTTGAACCCGAGAAGATGCTTGGGCGAGGCTCCGGTAAAGGAGTAAATGGTTTGGCTGGCATCTCCCACCACGCACAACTCGTTCCGGCCGCCGAGCCACAAATCCAAAAGCCGCTGTTGAAGGGGTGAAACGTCCTGGTACTCGTCCACCACGAAATGGCGGTATTGCTCCCGGACCGTTGCCGCTACTTTCGGGTCCTCCTGGAGGATGCCCACTGTTATGAGCAGGACGTCTTCGAAGTCGATGACGTTGCGGTCGGTTTTGATGTCCTCATAGGCCTGGAACACCCTGGAGACCGCGGTGAGGTCGAAGCCTCCGGGAGTCCCACGGCCCTGTGCATTCTCCAAGTAATTAGCGGGCGTCAGCATGGACACCTTGGCCCACTCGATCTCGGCTGCCAGGTCCCTGATGGATGCACGATCAGTGCTCAGCCGAAGCCTGCGGGAGGCCTCTGCGATCATGTTGGCCTTGTGGTCCAAGAGATTAGGCAAAGTGCCGCCAATTGCCTGCGGCCAAAAGAACTGTAATTGCCTCAATGCTGCGGCATGGAATGTGCGGGCTTGAACGTTGGCGACACCAAGATCGCGGAGCCTGCTACGCATCTCAGCTGCGGCCCGGGCAGTGAAAGTCACGGCCAGCAGTCTCTGCGGACTGTAAACCCCGGAGTGAACACCATAAGCAATGCGATGAGTGATGGCGCGTGTCTTTCCCGTGCCTGCCCCTGCAAGGACGCACATGGGACCCGTCAAAGTACTGGCCACTTCTCGCTGTTCTTCGTCCAGCCCGCCGAGAATGCGCTCCTCGAGTGAGCCACCGCCGTCGAAAATCCCTTCAGTCACGGCTGGAGGTCTTCGATGACGCCGCCATACCAATGCTCAATCAATGAACGCGCGATGGACAGGCGCGTTGAGATGGTGATTTCACCGCTCAGCACGGCTTCCTGCAGCTCCTCACGGCTGAACCACCGTGCTCTGGTGACCTCTACGCCGTCAGGCCGGGCAACGGCGTCGTCTGTCCTTGCGGTGAACCCCAACATGAGGGAGGCCGGGAATGGCCAGGACTGCGAACCGAGATACTGGCAGGCCGTCACGCGGACACCCACTTCTTCCTCGATTTCCCGGACGACGGCCTGCTCCAGCGATTCACCAGGCTCAACGAATCCTGCGAGCGTCGAGTAATTCTTAGCGTCGACGGCCCCTCCTCCACCTAGCAGGAGCCGGCCATCAGGGCCAACCACCGTGACAATGATCGCGGGATCTGTCCGCGGGTAATGCTCGGAGTTGTCCTGGGGGCACCGCCTGACCCAGCCGCCGACCTCGATGTCCGTGGGCGTGCCGCACTGTGGGCAATGCGTGTGGGTTGCATGCCAGTTGGAGATTGCGCTGGCCTCGATGAACAAGGCGGTGTCCTCGGCGTCAAGACGTGCCGCGACATCCCGAAAGCCGGCCCACTCAGCATCCAACGGCACCGCGGCGATGCCGGAAGCCGGCGGTTCAGCAACAGTGAACAGCACAACGGACGTGCCCTCCGGCAATGAGGACGACGTCAAAGTGGTGCCCAGGTAGATGGCAGCAAGAGCACCGCTTTCCGACCCATTAAGAGCTTTCCAGAGCGGCGCAGCGTCTCCGAACCACAGACCGTCAGCAGTCACCAACGCTTTACGCTGCGAAATGACCATGGCCTTGGCCGTGCCGGAGGCGATGAGATCCTCCACCATGCCCGGCTTCATCCGCACGCCTGAGCCGCGGTCCACCATGGCAGGACGGACGGGAAGTACGGTCTCCATCAGGTGATTGGCAAGCGCCGGCGACTCCGTTTGACTCATGTATCTACCGTACTGACTCGTTTCGACAAAGAACATTTGGATAGGTCCACTGTTGTGGACACCACCCCATAGGGTTGCCCTCTTAGGCACATGAGCCATGTTTTGATCCACATTTCCTGCGCATTTGCTGCGGATCTGAAGACTCGCCGCACTGCATCATGGCCACAGGCCGCACTCAATCTACCGTGGAGAACGTGAGAAGAACACCGCTCGAACTGGCCGCCATAGCAACAGCGGCGGTACCAGGCCTGTCGCCGACGGCCGCAGCCTACTCCCCCGACGACGACGCCGACTTCGACTCGGCGTTGTTGCTGGACGCGGAAGGCAAGCGCTGGCGGGTCCGTTCACCGCGCCATCCGGAAGCCAGCACACGGCTGGAAACCGAATTTATGGTGCTGCGGGCCTTCGCGCCCGCCATTCGCGCTGAACTGCCCTTTCATGTGCCCACCATCGCCGGCACAGTGAGGCAAGGTGCGCTGACGACTTTCGTCTACGCCCATCTTCAGGGCTCCGTGCTTTCCATCGAAGAACTGTCAGCCGGCAGTCCCTCCTTGGCCCAGGAGGTCGGCGCGGCTCTGGCTGCCGTTCATGACCTGCCACTGACTTTGGTCACCAATGCGGACCTTCCCAGTTACTCGGCCAATGAGTTCCGGCAACGCAAACTCAACGAACTTGACCAAGCAGCAACCACCGGCAAAATTCCTGCGACCCTGCTGCGTCGCTGGGAGCACGCCCTCGAAGATGTTGCCCTTTGGCGTTTCAATCCCTCAGTGGTCCATGGCGACCTTCATGAAGACAACCTGATGGTTCAGGATGACACGGTGACCGCCCTAACGGGGTGGACCGACCTCAGGATCGGTGATCCAGCAGACGACTTCGCCTGGCTGGTGGCATCCAACGAGGCCTCGTTTGTTGAGGCTGTCTTGAGCCACTACACGCAAGCACGCCGCGAGATCCCGGATGCGCACCTACTCCGCCGGGCCGCCCTGCTGGCCGAGTTCGCCCTCGCCCAATATCTGGTCAAGGCAATGGCTGCAGGGCATCAGAGCATGACGGCGGAAGCAGAGTCCATGCTGCAGGCACTCGCCGATGACATCGACGAGCAGGTGCGTCGCGACGAAGAAGCTGCACAGGCCGCTGAGGTCGAGGCCGCCGAGAACGAAGCTGCTGAGCACGAGGCCGCTCGGCAGAGAGCAGCCGATTCACGGGCCGACAAACCTGCAGTCAGTGTCGCGGCTATTCCCGACGCTGATGAGTCAAAGAGCTCCGAAGAAAGCGGCTCCGGCACGGCATCAAACCACGACGACACCTCCACCGCCGCTATGAGTGTTGTCAGCGTAACGCCGCTTCACGCGGCCGACCGTTCCTAGAACACAGAACACAAACCCCGGGAACCCAGTGCCTTCCCGGGTTCCCGGCGTTCCTACAGGTCCGCGCTGTTCTTCAATGCCTTCGCCACGATCAGTTCCAGTTCCTCGGCGCTGCCAAGATCGTGCGGACGCACAACGGCATCGTCTGCCACATAGTAGAACGCGGCACTGACATCCTCGAGGGGTACATCCCTGAGTCGCGCCCATGCAAGCCGGTAAACGGCAAGCTGCACCGCCCGGGTGGCCAGTTGCTGACCTGCGGGGCGTCGCCCGGTTTTCCAGTCGATGAGTTGCCAACGGCCGTCAGCATCACGGAACACGGCGTCGATGCGCCCACGCACCACGACGTCGCCAATCCGCGTTTCCACAGGTACTTCGACGAAAGCCGGAGCGCGCTGAGCCCACTCGGACTGCTTGAAAGCCGCCACCATGTCATCCAAGCCATAGGCCTCGTCGATGTGCGAGTCCGAACCCGGCGCTTCATCAAGGTCCAGCATGCCGGTTGTGCCGAAGTACTCCTCGACCCATGCATGAAAGGCGGTACCTTTGCGCGCCGAGATGCCCGGTTCGCGGGGAACGGGCCTGCGCAGCTGGGACAAGACGGCGGCAGGGTCTGCACCGAGGTCAACGAACAGTGAGGCAGAAATGTGGCTGGGTAGGTGGACGTCCTGAACGGTCTTGAGTTGCCGTTGGCGATCCAGCAGTAGTTCGGCCTCCTGGGACCATCTCCCGGCGGCCCCGGTCAGATCATCTGAAGGGGCCCGGGGGGGTTCCTCGATGTATCCACGGACCATGGCTGCGGCGCGATCCATTGCAAGCCGCCTGCCCGGAGTCAGCCTTAGCCGGGCGCCCGTCCGTGGGTCCGAAGGCCCTTCCAGGGGGTCATAGGGGAATTGGGCAACTTCGAGCACTGCAGTCAAGGGGCTTTCATTGGGCAAGGCCTCTTCGGCCACCGATTCCGCGTGGACCACTGCACTGACGAGCGACTGCGGCCGGCCGGCGTCGTTTTCCTCTCCATCAACTCCGGCAAGCGGCGCCAGTTCGGAGAGGAAGGCAGACATGCTGGCCATCCCCGATCGAGAGCCGTTCCAGGCAGCGCTGGAAGCCCACAGGACGAACTTCGCCCGAGTGTAAGCGACGTACGCGAGCCTCCTCTCTTCGGCCTCACCATGATGCTGGACCTCGGATTTGAATTCCTTCTCTGCGTCCAACCATCCCTTTTGGTCAGGCTGATCGAGGTCCCACTGGGGAAGGTCTGCTCGATCGCCCCGCAGGGGCCACGGCAAGGCCGCGGCACCGGTGCTCCACCGCGAATCCCTGTTGCTGGGGAACGAACCAGCGTTGAGGCCGGGGACAAAAACAACGTCCCATTCCAATCCTTTCGAAGCGTGGACGGTCAGCAATTGGGCGGCTTCCCGGTTGGCCTCAACGGGGGCGACATCCAAGCCGCCTTCCTCGGAGGCTGCAGCTTCCAGCCACGACAAGAACGCCAGCAGGTCAATGCGTTGCGACGTCTGCAGGAACCCGGCTGCCGCATCCTGGAAAGCATCCAAGTTGCGGCGAGCCTGGTGGATGCTCATTCCCGGCTTGGCCGCTACTTCGATGTCCAGGAGCATCGCACGTTCCACTTCGCCAAGGAGCGTGGTGAGGTCGTCGCCCATGTAGCTCCTCAGAGAGCGCAGTTCCGAAGCAAGGCGGGTCAACCTATCCAGAGCAGCAGCGCTGAGGCTCCTCCCATGGCCTGACGTCCAGCCAGGCCGCGGAAGGAAGTCAAGGGCCTCCACGAGGCTTGCGGCATCGGTGATGTCACTCTCAATCACGGTCTTTGACGGTTCTTCGTTGTCATCAAAGGAATCAGGTTGAGCTTCCAGTGCCGACCGTCTGCGGGCCAGGAAGCGGGACCAGTCACTGAAGGCCATCAAGTCTGCCGGACCGATCCGCCATCGTGCCCCAGCCAACAACCTCATCAGGGCATCCGAACGTCCCGGATCGGCCAGGACCCGCAAGGTCGCCACCAGATCCACGATCTCCGGGGTGTCCAGCAAGCCGCCAAGTCCAACGATCTCGTAGGGAATCCCTTGGAGCTCGAACTCGCGGCGGAGGCACTCCATCTGCGCCCGTCGACGGCAGAGGACCGCCATGGCGGGTTTGACCGGAGTGCCGTCCTTCTCTTCTTCGAAAACAGTCCGTTGGTAGCGACGGACATCGCGGGCTATCACTGCGGCTTCGTCCTCATCCGTCCCGAAGCGACCGATCACCACACTTCCATCCGCCGCGGCCGGGCTAGGAACCAACGCGGGGACTGAGACATTACTCGCTCGTTCCCTCTCCCCCGCCGGACCGTCCAGTTCCGCCGACCTGTTTAAGGGCGCTGCGATGGTGTTTGCGGCCCGTAGGATGTTTCTCCCGTTACGCCAGGCGGTGGTCAGATACGAAGTGGGGGCAACGGAATAGGATTCAGAGCCGGAGGGGTCCCCTTGCCGGACGGGAAACTCCTGCACAAAGTGGAAGAGCTGGCCCGCGGAAGCGCCTCGGAAGCCGTATATCGACTGGTTGGGGTCGCCCACCGCAGTAACTGCGTGGCCCTGACCGAAAAGACGGGAGAACAGAACAAGCTGGGCGTGGGAGGTGTCCTGGAATTCATCCAGGAGCACCACTTTGTAGCGGGCACGTTCCGTGGTGGCTGCTAGCGGAATATCGCTCGCAATTCGGGCCGCGAGCGCCACGAGGTCACCAAAATCAAGGACACCGCGCTGACGCTTCGCTTCTTGGTAACGAACCACCATGTCGGCAACGCTGGCGCGTGTCCTTAGCATGGCCGCAAGTTCTCCTGCGGCCTGCGTTGGATTCTTCTTTGCACCGGCTACATAGGGAAGCTGCTCAAAGGTCTGAACGCGCTCCAAGACCCAGTCCCGCACTTCCCCGGGATCCTGAAGGTGCTCTGCGCATTCCCCGGCCAGCTGGATGACTGCATTAACGAGCGTGGATTTGGCGGCAGTGAAGTGCTCGTAGTCGCCGTCATATGCTTCCACGACTTCGCTGGCCAGCTGCCAGGACTGTGCCCCTCCCAGCAAGACGACGTCCCGCTCGATGCCCAACCGCAGGCCGTAGTCAGACACGATGCCGCTTGCATAGGAGTGGTACGTGGACACTTTGGGTTCGAGGTCGTCTGCGCCGAGAAGTCCCTCGGGGAAGCCTGTGCTGCCATCGTCCGCCGCCGCTATCCGCTGGAGCGTGGCCAGCTTGGATCGTATCCGGCTCGCCAGCTCTCCGGCAGCCTTGCGGGTAAAAGTCACGCCGAGGACTTCTTCGGGGCGCACCCAGCCGTTGGCCACCAGCCACACCACACGGTCCGCCATGGTGGCTGTCTTACCCGAACCTGCCCCGGCAATCACCAGGCGCGGTGAAAGAGGGGAGGCAATGATGGCCGCCTGTTCAGCCGTAGGGTGGTTCTTTTCGCCAAGGATGTTAGCCAGTTCAGAAGGAGAAAACCTTGGCTCGGGGACTGCCTCCACGCCAGGATTGCTGGTGGCGAAGCCGTCCAGGAGTTCGGTTGTCATTCAGTGACCTGCTTTCCTCTGGCACACAACGGGCATACGTCCGGTAGGCGGCATCCATGGCCGCTATGTCCTCCCTTGCCGGGGTCGTGCCGTGCTTCAAATGTTGCACCGGCCATCAGGGCAGCCGCCTCATGCACCAGCACCTCGGCCCAGTTGTCCGTGGGATCCAACGGGTCCTGCTGCTGTACCGCTGGGCTCTTGGTCTTGGTCCCAAGTTGGGCCAGCACGGCGCCGCCGGGGACAAAGCCGTTCCCGGACGCTGCAAAAGAGCCGCGGTCGGGCGTTTCGTCCCCTGTTTCGGCGTCCCGGAAGGCACCTTTGAGGACGGCAGCCTGGTAGGCACCCAGTTGTGGGTGCTCGGCAACCTCCGCTTTGCCGGGTTGCCGTTTGCCGGTCTTGAGGTCAACAATGACGAGCCTGCCTTCCGGATCGATTTCGAGTCGGTCCACCTGACCGCGGAGTACTGCGTGGCGGGTGGACTCCCCTTCACGAGCAGGGGAACCACTGACGGCGCCAGCGTCCAAGGTGACATCAGGTAGCTGAACTTCAAAGTCGTGCTCCACGGCCAGCAAGCCTCTTCCGTCACCGCGCATGATGAGCACATACTGGGCCAACTTTCGAACCATCAGTTCCGCCCGCTGGAAATCGAGCTTTCCTTCCCAGTTGTCCTTCATACCCAAAGTGGGCCAACGACGTACGAGCTCAGCCACGTACTCGGCTCCTGAAGCATCGGGAAGCTCCTGGGCAATGCTGTGGACCAAGGTGCCCAGGCTGCGTGCGAAGTCGGTGGCAGCTTCACCTCCGGCTGCTTGGACGAACCAGTCCAACGGCGACTTATGTACGGCCTCCACCTTGGACGGTGAGACGGAAACGGTACCGCCGGGTGGCACCACGGCTTCCTGGGAACTCAGCGCCGCCAAACCCCACCACGTGTCCGGATGTGCACCCGGAACGGGTGGTTCGGTGCTGGCGAGCCTGGCCAATATCTGGGCGGCCTCGTGCGAGGTATGTGCTTCGCCGCTACCGGCGTCTTCCGACTGGGCGTGCTGCCGCAGTTCCGCGACCAGGGCCCTCAGGGTCATGGGACGGTCGACTGGGGTGTAGTCACGCTTGTACTCGCCGGCCCCCAAGGGCGCCACGTAGTCCAGGAAAGCCGAGGGTTGCTCATCCTCAGAAGACACCGCAGTGCAGATCAATACTTCACGGGCTCGGGATACGGCGGTCGAAAAACTCCTGAGTTCGTCGTAACGAATATCCCGGAGCCTGCTTAAGGGCCCGCGCCGAAGGGCATAGTCCACTCCGTGTTCAACTGCGTCGGCATAGACAGTGCTTCCCAGCAGTTCTCCACGCAAGCGTGTGTTGGGCCATACGCCTTCCTGGAGGCCAGCTACGATCACCACCGGCCATTCCCGTCCGGCTGCGCTCGCGGGAGTCATGATCTCCACGCAAGCCTCCAGCTGTGCCCGCGCGGCAAGGGTGTCCATGGGCAGTTCCTGGTTCAGCAAGTAGTCCAGGAACTGTTCGGGACCTGAACCGGGCAGTTGATCCACGAAGCGTTCGGCTGTATGGAACAGCGCCATCATGGCGTCAAGGTCCCTATCGGCACGTGCACCGGCATTGCCGCCTTCAAGCGCCATTTCTGCCCAGCGGGAAGACAACCCGGTGGCGTGCCACAAAGCCCACAGAACAGATTCCGCGTTGGCACCGGGTTCCGCGGCAGCGGCGGAACCGGCCGCTAGCATGCGGGCGAGCCGACGGGCAGAACTGCCTTCAATGCCCAGCGACGCCAGAGCACCGGGTTGAAGCAGGGCCTCAACCAGCAAAGCGTCACTGGAGCGGCCGCCACCGCCTAGGAGTTCCTCGCGGCGCAGGGACTGGCGCAGCCTGCGCAGTTCGATGGCCGTGGCTCCGCCGATGCGGGAGGTTAGGAGGGAAACGGCAGTTTCAGGCGTCAGCTTTACCGGGTCCAGCACTATGGCAAAGGCCTCCAACAGGGGACGCACCGCGACTTCGTCACGGACGGCCGAGTCTGCCACGGGAACACGTACCGGGATTCCCTGGCCGCTCAAGTAACGCTGCAACTGGGAAATTTGCCCGCCGTTCCGGACGATCACCGCGATGTCGCTGAATTCCCGCGATTCCCGCAGTTGAGCTTCGAGGATGCGCTGTGCAACGTACCGCAACTCGTGGACGGCTGACGGCAGCACATGGCCCTCCACCCGACCATCCCGGGCAGGTGCGGAATGCATGCCTTCCGGATGTTGTGGTTGTTCCATTTGCCTGGCCAACTGGCCACCCGAGCGCTGTGAGATGTGGCCCGCGACCCGGATCCACGCCTCAGCTACCTCAGGCGCGTGCCTGTGGGTAACCGACAGTGGGCGTTCGAGAACCTTTTGTTGTATGCCGCCCAACAGTGTTGGCAGCTCTGACACCAGGTCCGGGCGTGCGCCGCGGAAACCTTGCACGACGGTATCCGGTGAGTAGGTCACCACGACGTCTTTACCTTCGCCGATGTCGGCAAGGAGCTCGAACACGGCAGGATTCGATTCCTGCGCGTCGTCCACGAGGATGAGTTGGAGTCGGTCCCGCTCGGCAGCTAGAAAAGCCGGCGAGTCTTGGAAAATCTGCCGGGCCGTGGTGATGATTCCAGCAGGGTCAAAGGCCTCAGGCATGCGGAGGTCCAGGACGTCCCGGTACTCGCTGTACAGTTCGGCAGCCGCCATCCAATCGGGCCGTCCGCACTCATAGGCCAGTCCGACCAGGTCCTCGGCGGTGCGCCCCGATTCGATAATGCGGTCGAACAACTGCCGGATCTCGTGACGGAAGCCGCGCGTGGGAAGTGCCGCTGCCAGATCCTCCGGCCAAGGCAGCTGGAATCCCGGACGGGAGTGGCCTTCCAGTAACTCCTTGATGATGAGGTCCTGTTCGGGGCCCGACAAAAGCTTCGGTGGCCGCGTCAGCGGCAATATGCCTTCCGCCTTTGCCCGCCGGATAACGTCGAAGGCGTAGGACGCCCAGGTGCGTGCCGGCGTCGTACTGAGACTGCGGTCCAGCCGTCCTGTGAAGGTGTCGCGCAAAGCTGCCGCGGCGTGGCGCCCGGGAGCAAGAACGAGAACCTGCTCCGGGTCCAATCCGTCCTCACTGACGCGTCGGACGGCGGATTCCACCAGCACAGTTGATTTGCCCGTTCCCGGGCCCCCAGGCACGAGGACAGGGCCGCTCCCCTGTGGGAGGGAAACGACCGCACTTTGGTCCGAAGACAAAGCAGGAGCCGCATAGTGAGTCTCACGGGGCGGGAGCAGGCGGAGAGCTGCCGGTGCTTGGCGGGTTTTGGCAGGAGTCGCGGTCACACAGTCATTTCATCATCGGGCACCGACATTTTATGGAGTTGACGCTCCAACTGGTCCGAGATCACATCCAGTTGGTCGAAACCGGAGTCGGTAGGCGCCCATCGGGCCGCTGTCAGATCGACACGCCAACGACCTTCGCCCGTCCTCAGGAAGGCCTCATATGCACCATAGAGAGGGGTGGATTCTTCCATGTAATGCCGCAGGGCGGCGACTTCGTGGCCAGGAGGCGCTTCCCCGCTGGCCCGAAGGACGCGCCACCAAGCGACTGAGCTGCCGTAGTGGCTCATCACCGCGCCGACCTGCCGCGGCCCGCCGGCTCCCAAAAGCTCTGCGACGTCGCCGTAGGAGACCGCCGAACCCGACGGAACAAGGTCCACAACGGCCAGAACCGCCGTCACATACTCCATCCGCATGTGTTCAGCGTAACGGCAGGAGTGTCGTGCCCGAATAGTGTCGGACCCAGCCGGTAGCTTGAAGACATGAGCTCCTGGAACACCCTCTCCCGTGCCGCGTTCGACCTCGAGACCACTGGGAAAAACTCACGGTCAGCGCGAATCGTCACTGCTTCCATCACTGTCGTGGATGCCCACGGGGAGCTCATCGCAGAGCACGAGTGGTTGGCAGATCCCGGGGTTGAAATCCCGCTCGAAGCCAGCGAAGTGCACGGCGTCACCACAGAGAAAGCCCGTGCAGAAGGCCGTCCGGCCGCAGAGGTAACACGCGAGGTGGCCGCGGTACTCCAAGGATTATTCGACGACGGCACTCCCGTCATTGCTTTCAACGCCAGCTACGATTTCACCGTGTTGGCGGCCGAGTCCGCCCGCTACGGCGTTCCCCAACTCAGCCGCTTCCCCGTGCTGGATCCCTATGTGATGAACAAGCAGGTGGACCGTTACCGCAAGGGAAAGCGTACGCTGACGGCTTTGTGCGAGGAATACGGCGTTGACTTGACGAACGCGCATACTTCGGCGGCTGACGCTCTCGCCACGCTCCGTGTATTGGATGCCATGGCCGGCAAATTCCCCAAGCTGCAGATGCCTGCGTCCACACTGCACCAGCTGCAAGTAGACTGGGCGGCATCCCAGGCCGCTGATTTCCAGCAGTACTTGCGGCGCAGTAAGCCCACAGCTGTCATCGAGGGCGAATGGCCCGTCCTTCCGCCCGAAGACGCAAGCCGGGGCGGCTTCTAGCCCCTGAGTGCAGCTGACTGCTCCCTATTGCGACACAAGTCACAGCAATTTCAGGAACCTCATTTTCAGGATCGGCTGCCCGCGGATTCCACGCGAGCCCCTGCCATCGGAATAGTCCGGCGCCGGACGGTCTGTTAATGGGAACATCGTTCGGCTAAATCGAGTGTCAGCAACCGTTTCTTCGATTCACCGTGGGCTAGCGGGCTGGTGACATAATTAAGTTTGGCGGGTTGAAGTCTGCTAGAGCAGCCAAACCTTCGTACTGCTGCCGCATTCCCCGCCCACCGCGAAACGTCTCCGTGACCCGATGAAAGTGATTTCTTCATGAAATTCAAAGCCCCTAAGTGGCTGTCTGTTGCCCCCGTGGCTGCAGCCCTGGTGATTTCCCTGGCAGCATGCGGCGGAGGAACCTCCGAGCCCAGCGGCTCTCCCACCGACGCCCTCGCCGGTAGCGACCAGAAGTCGCTGGACACGTTCACCACCGCCGACGTTACGGCGCTGGACAAGATCGACAAGTCCCAGCTGGGCCTCATCACCGACGGCACCCTGCGCGTGGGCACCCTCTCCGACGCCCCGCCGAACATCTTCATTGATCCTTCCGGCAACTTCACCGGCTACGACAATGAACTCCTGCGCGCCATTGGCGACAAACTGGGGCTCAAGGTCGAGTTTGCCTCCACTGACTTCTCAGCGCTCCTGTCCCAGGTGGGCAACAAGCAGTTCGACGTCGGATCCTCCTCGATCTCCACCACGGACGCCCGTCGCGAGACGGTCGGTTTCACCAATGGCTACGACTTCGGCTACATGGCAATCGTGACCAAGAGCGACTCCAAGGTCACCGGCTTCGCGGACGTCAAGGAAGGCCTGCGCATCGGCGTTGTCCAGGGCACCGTCCAGGATGACTACATGACCAACACCCTGAAGATCGAGCCGGTCCGTTTCCCTGACTACAACACCGTTTACGGCAACGTAAAGAACGGCCAGATCGATGCCTGGGTTGCACCTTCCCAGCAGGCCGAAGGCCAGGTCAAGGACGGCGACAACACCAAGATCGCCGAGAAGGTTGTCAACACCCAGAACTTCACCGCTTACGCAGTGAACAAAGACAACCAGCCGCTGATTGATGCCCTGAACTCCGGTCTGGACGCAGTCATCGCTGACGGAACCTGGGCCAAGCTCACAGCCGAGTGGTACAAGGACCGTCCGACTGCCGCCGAGCAGACCCCCCAGGGCTGGAAGCCGGGCAGCAAGGCCGTCCAGCTCCCCGCCAAGTAACCAAGGCGTTCCATGGATATCCTCAATCAATTAGCCAACACCTTCTTTGACTGGAAGGCGATGGGCGAAGTCATCCCCAAGATGTTCGCCGTCGGTCTGCCCAACACCATCGTCCTGGCTGTCGTCTCGGGCGTCATCGGGACCGCGCTCGGGATGTTGCTCGCCCTGATGGGGATCTCCCGGAACGCGGCAGCACGGTGGGTAGCCCGCATCTACACGGACATTCTCCGCGGGCTCCCTCCAGTGCTGACTATCCTGGTCATCGGGTTTGGCTTCGGCCCGATCATTCGTGAACTAACCGGCTCAACCAGCCCGTACCCCATGGCCATCGCGGCGTTGTCCTTGATGTCCGGCGCGTACATCGGGGAGATCTTCCGTTCCGGCATCCAAAGCGTGGACAAGGGCCAGCTCGAAGCGACCCGTGCGCTCGGGTTCAGCTACGGCTCGTCCATGCGCCTGGTGGTAGTGCCTCAAGGCATCCGCCGCGTTCTTCCGGCCTTGGTCAACCAGTTCATCGCGCTGATCAAGGAATCCTCGCTGGTGTTCATGCTCGGCCTTCTGGCGACGGAGCGTGAGATCTTCCAGATCGGCAAGGACGCAGCTGCCAACAGCGGCAACCTGTCCCCTTACGTGGCGGCAGCCATCTTCTACCTGGCGCTGACCATCCCGCTCACGCACTTCGTGAACTTTATTGACGCCCGCATGCGCGCTGGTCGCCCCGAGAAGAAGGAACCGGACGAGGCAGCAGCCCTCGTAGGAAAGGGAGCCCAGGCATGAGTGAATTCGCATCAGGCACGTTGACGGCGAAAAACATCCACCTGTCGTTCGGCAGCAACCATGTGTTGCGGGGCATCGATCTTCACGTCGAGAAGGGCACCACGGCCTCCGTGATCGGCCCGTCCGGCTCAGGGAAGTCAACGCTGCTCCGTGTCATGAACCGGCTTATCGAGCCGGATCAAGGCGACATCCTGCTGGATGGACGTTCGGTCCTCAAGGACAACCCGGACGAACTGCGTCGCCGCATTGGCATGGTCTTCCAGCAGTTCAACCTCTTTCCGCACAAGACGGTGGCTGAGAACATCTCGCTGGCGCTGCGCAAACTCCGTGGCATGTCCAAGGAGCAGGCGCGAGACGAGGCCCTGGCCCAGCTGGATCTGGTCGGTTTGAAGCATAAGGCCGATTCCCGTCCGGCCAACCTCTCAGGCGGACAGCAGCAGCGTGTAGCGATTGCACGTGCGCTGGCCATGAAGCCTGAGGTGATGTTCTTTGACGAAGCCACCTCCGCGCTGGACCCGGAACTCGTCAAGGGTGTTCTTGCGCTCATGACGGACCTGGCTCAGGGAGGGATGACCATGGTGGTGGTAACCCACGAAATGGGCTTCTCCCGCAACGTCTCGGACATCGTGACCTTCATGGACGCTGGCGTGGTTGTTGAATCCGGGCCTCCGGAACAGCTGTTCACCAACCCGCAAACAGAACGCCTTCAGGGTTTCCTTTCGGACGTCCTCTAATAACCTCTCAGCAGGATTACACCCGTTACAAAGAACCCCGCCTTCCAAACGAAGGCGGGGTTCTTTGCTGTTCTCAAAGCCCTGGAGCCGCTACTGACCGGCCTTGACCCGGAGCACCGTAAGCGCCGCGGCGTCCACCTTGGCCCGGAACGCAGGATCTGCCGTGGCTTTCTGCACCACAGCCTGGTGCATCGCTGGAATGCTCGCGGGATCAGCACATACCAGCATGGTTCCGCCTGCGCCGAAGAAATTCAGTGCACGCTCGGCATCGGACCATGCTTCCAGCTGGGCCGCACTGCAGAGGTCATCCGATAGGACGATCCCCTTGAAGCCTGCGTCAGCACGCAGCATCGTATCCATCACCGTGGATGAGAACGGTGCAATGTTGGCGGCGTCGATCTTGTCGTAGTAAGCATTCGAAACCATGACCCACTGGGTGCCCGATTTGATGGCAGCATGGAACGGCTCCAATGCGGGATCGTTCTGTGTGGTTGTCGTGTCACGGACATCGCTGGTGACGTCCGTGTTGGGAACAACCCTGCCAAGCCCTGGGAAATGCTTCACCACCGGGGCCACGCCGGCGTCCTTCATGCCATCGGCAAAGGCATTGCCCAGCAGCGAGACGTTGGCTGGATCATAGCCGTACTCCCGCTGAAAATGGCCGATGGGGGCATTGGACGGTGCAAACTGAGGGCTGGTCACTGTATCCAAGACTGGCGCGAGGTTAACGTTGACGCCAACGCTGCTAAGTTCCTTCCCCCACGTTGCAGCATCCGCGCGGAGTTTGGCCGCCCCTGAGGACGCTTGGACCAGGGCCGTGGGGATGGCGGAGAACCCCGGACCGGAGAGGACCTGGACGTATCCGCCCTCTTGGTCGGTGGCCACGAAAAGGGGCACTCCGCCGGTGGTTGCGGCAGAGACCGTGCCTGTCAACGAAGACACAAGGGACGCCGTGGGGGCGGTTCCGGCCTTGCTGCGTCCGCTGAGGTAAACGTTCCCGGCGTGATATCTGGTCAACGCTTCCATGGTTCCCGGTTCGGCGCCGCTGGCTTTGGCTGCCACCATGAACAGTTGTCCCACCCGCTGCTCAAGGCTGAGTGCGGCGAGCTGCTGCTCCGCAGTTGACGGCGCGCTGGGCGCCGGCGCAGGCAAAACGGACGGGGGCGGGGAAGGAACCGCGGACTGGGTAGCTGACGCCGGCGGCGTTGTCGGAGCGGGCGTCGCGGAAGGCGAAGAAGCAGCCGCCGACGGCGTTCCCTCCCTCGGGCCTTGGCCGGAACTTTGTGTGCCACTGGAACAGCCGGCGGCCACGACCAGCAGCACTCCGGCGGTGGTGATGCTGACACTCAATGATGCAATGGATGGGGACTTGCGCATGGTAAACCGTGAATTCGTTGGGGGTGGGTTTCCACCTACGAGCCTACCCCGGGACAGGCAACGATGCCCCGGCCAGCAGCTTCAAGCAACTGCCCGGGGCATCACCAAATAACTAGGCCGTAGCGCCCGCTGCAGCTTTCGCTGCTGCCGGAAGGGCGTCGATAATCCGGTTCATCGCGGCGTCGTCATGGGCAGCGGAGAGGAACCAGGCTTCGAAGACAGACGGCGGGAGGTAAACGCCGGAGTCCAGCATGGAGTGGAAGAACGGGGCGTATCGGAAGCTTTCCTGGCGCTGGGCGTCGTCGTAGTTGTGCACGCCGCGGGCAGAGGTACCAAACGCAAGCGAGAAGAGGTTGCCCGCCCGCTGGATTGAGTGGTCCACACCGGCCTTATCAAGGGCCGAGGAGAGGGCGGCAGAGAGCTCCAGAGAACGGGCATCAACGTAGGCGTAGACCTCAGGGGTTGCATTCGTCAGCGTGGCCACACCTGCGGCCATGGCCACAGGGTTTCCGGATAACGTACCGGCCTGGTAAACCGGGCCTACGGGAGCGAGGTAGTCCATGACGTCGGCGCGGCCGCCGAGTGCCGCCGTCGGCATTCCGCCGCCGATGACCTTGCCGAAGGTGAGCAGGTCCGGAGCCCAGCCTTCCTGGCGGCCGGTCAATCCCCAATAGCCGGCGTAGCCAGTGCGGAAGCCGGTTAGGACTTCGTCGAGGATGAGGAGCGCACCGTGTTCCTTCGTGATACGGGATAGGCCCGCGTTGAAGCCCTCGCCCGGGGTGACGACGCCCATGTTCGCGGGAGCCGCTTCCGTGATGACGGCAGCGATGTTTTGGCCGTGGGCAGCGAAGGCAGCCTCGACGGCAGCGAGATCGTTGTAAGGCAGAACCAGGGTCTCAGCTGCGGTGGCCTCTGTGACACCGGCAGAGCCGGGCAGTGCCAACGTGGCGACGCCGGATCCAGCGGCCGCCAGCAGTCCGTCCAGGTGCCCGTGGTAGCAACCGGCGAACTTGATGATCAGGTTGCGGCCCGTGAAACCGCGGGCCAGGCGAACGGCCGTCATGGTGGCTTCGGTTCCGGTGGACACCATCCGCAGGCGTTCGACGGCGGACACCCGGTCCTTGACGATCGCGGCAAGGTTGGCTTCATCCGGCGTGGAGGCTCCGAAGGAAAGGCCGCGGTCCACAGCTGCGTGAACGGCGTCAAGCACGGCGGGGTGGGCGTGGCCCAGCAGCGCCGGCCCCCAAGAACAGACAAGGTCTACGTATTCCTTACCGTCGGCGTCCGTCAGGTAGGCGCCCTTGGCGGACACCATGAACATCGGAGTGCCGCCCACCGACCCGAAGGCCCGCACCGGCGAATTCACGCCGCCGGGCATCAGGGACCGGGCGCGGTCGAACAGTTGATCGGACACGGGGGTGTTTGACGTCATGGTTCCTATTCTTTCAGTGATTCAGGGAGCGGCATGGCCGCCACCTGGGATGCTGTGGCCAACAGCTCAGCAACCCGCGGGGCTACCTCGGTGCCGTAAAGCTCGATGCAGCGCATCATGGATTGATGCGGCAATGTTCCATTGCTGTATTTGAGGTCGAAGCGGTCCACGCCAAGGTTCCGCTTGAGCAGGACGATTTTCTGCGCCACGGTTTCCGGGGAGCCAACGTAGAGGGCACCCTCAGGGCCGCACATGGCATCAAACTCCCCACGGTTGCCTGGGCCCCAGCCACGCTCGGAACCGATCCTGTTACGCTGCTCCAGCCAATGCGGGAAGAGTTCCTCGCGGGCGGCCTCGTCCGTGTCAGCGATGAAACCGGGTGAGTGCGTTGCGATCTGACGCATCGGATGGCCGTACTTGGCCATCGCCTCACGGTACAGGTTGACCAGCGGTGCGAAGCGGCGGGGCTCTCCCCCGATAATGGCGAAAATAATGGGGTAGCCATACTCGGCACAGCGCAAAACAGACTCAGGTGTTCCACCAACACCAATCCAAGCCGGCAGCAGGTGGTGCTGCAGTTTCGGGTACACCTGCAGCCCATTGACGTTGGGCCGTGTGCGCCCCTCCCAATGGACCGGTTTTTGTGCCCGAACCTTATCGAACAGCTCCAGTTTTTCCTCGAACAAGACTTCGTAGTCCGCCAGATCCAAGCCAAACAGCGGGAACGACTCCACGAACGAACCCCTGCCAAGCATTACCTCTGCCCTGCCGTTGGACAACGCATCCACTGTGGCGAAACGCTGGAAGACCCGGATCGGATCATCGGAGCTGAGCACGGTAACGGCTGACCCCAAGCGAATCCGTGAGGTCACTGCGGCTGCCGCTGCAAGGAAGACTTCGGGCGCGGACACAGCGAAATCGCGGCGGTGGTGTTCGCCCACACCGAACGCATGGATTCCGACGGCGTCAGCCAGCTTTGCTTCCTGGAGCAGTTCACGCAGGACGCGCGCATGTTCCTTCGGGTTCCCATCGGCATCCACACCGGCGTCGCCAAAAGTGTTCAGGCCGAGCAGGATCTTGTTGGCCCCCACCGGAGCGGTGGGGTCGGAGGAAACGGATGTCATCAGGACTCCTTCAGCCAGCCTGCCAGTTCGGAGGCCCAGTAGGTCAGGACGGTGTCGGCCCCGGCACGCTTGATGCCGAGGACAGACTCTGTGATGGCACCGCGCCTGTCAATCCAGCCGTTGGCCGCGGCCGCTTCGATCATGGCGTATTCACCCGAGATTTGGTAGGCCGACACCGGCACCGGGCTCATTGCAGCGACGTCGGCCAGGATGTCCAGGTAACTCATGGCAGGCTTGACCATAACCATGTCAGCGCCTTCTTCAAGGTCCAGCTCAACTTCCAGGACGGCCTCCCGACGGTTGGCCGCATCCATTTGGTATGTCCGGCGATCACCCTTGAGCTGGGAATCCACGGCCTCACGGAACGGGCCGTAGAACGCTGATGCGTACTTGGCAGCATAGGCAAGAATGGCCGTGTTCTTGTGTCCGGATTCCTCCAGGGCTTGGCGGATGACCGCAATCTGGCCGTCCATCATTCCCGAGGGGCCCAGCATGTGGGCTCCGGCATCGGCCTGGGCGACTGCCATCCGGCCATAGATCTCCAGCGTGGCGTCGTTGTCCACATAGCCATCGGCATCAAGGACGCCGCAGTGGCCGTGGTCCGTGAATTCGTCGAGGCAAACGTCGCCCATGATCACCAAGTCATCGCCGACCTCGGCCTTGACGTCACGAATGGCCTTGTTCAGGACGCCTTCAGGGTCCAGCGAGGCGGTGCCTTGCGCGTCACGTACCGCGGGCACGCCGAACAGCATGATGCCGCCGACGCCCAACTCCACGGCTTCCGCGGCCGCCCGCTTCAGGGACTCGGTGGTGTGCTGGACGACCCCCGGCATGGAACTGATGGGGCTCGGCTCGGTAAGTCCCTCCCGGATGAACGCTGGAAGGATCAGGTCCGCGGGCGCCAGACGGGTCTCGGCGGTGAGCCTGCGCATGGCGGGAGTTGCGCGCAAGCGGCGGGGACGATGGTTCGGAAAGCTCATTGCGGGTTCCCTTCGTTGGCGAAAATAGACTGCAGGGCGGCCACAATGCCGTCCGGGGTTGGTTCTTTGGCTGTGACTGCAACGGCGAGGCCGATCCGCGAGGCCTCTGCCGCCGTCGGACGCCCGATGGCGACTAAGCGGCAGGTGCCCAATGCAGGAAATAATTGGGCGATGCGACGCGCGGCACTGGGAGAAGCAGCCACGATTGCGTCCAGAGTTCCAGCATCGAGTGCGGTGCGTGCCTCTTCAGGGCTGAGCGTTGCCGGAACGTCTGGTGCGGAAAGCACGACGCCGGATTGAAGTTCCGCTGTCAGGCGGAGTTCCGCACGGGCAGGGTAATCAACCGTGTGGTAGGCGACAACGGAGGTCACGTCCGCACCGCTGGTGGCCAGGCCTTCCCGGAGGACTGGCGAGGCGATGTCAGCTTGGGGCAGGAAAACCCGTCCACTGCTCGCTTCCCACACAGCGAGCAAACCCTCGGCCGACTGGACTTGCGCAGGCGCCAAGGCGACGGTGAGGCCAACGGATTCAAGGACTTGGCGGGAGGAGGAGCCGACCGTGGCCACCTTCGTATCGGCTGGGACAAGGTCCGCGAGGGCGACGCCGCGCTGAGCAGCTTTCTCCAACAAAACCTGCACGGTAGTGATGCTGCTGATCACCATCCAGTCGAAGTCGCCGGCTACCAAACGGTCCAAGGCAGCGTCAAGGGGAGCCTGATCCCCCGCCTTCTCAAAATCGATGAGCGGGAGCACCAGAGGCTCCGCTCCCAAACCGCTCAAAAGCGATGCCAGCGGGCGCGCACGGTCGGCGGTCCTGGTAATCAGGACGCGCCGACCGGTCAACCCGTTCAATTCATGCGTCTCAGGACGCCGCAAGGTCCGCGATCTCCGCGGCGCCGGCAGCGAGCAAGAGCTCCGCCACCTCGATGCCGAGCAACGTGGCTCCGACTTCCGTGAGGCCGTCGGTGGCTTTCTTCTCGCGCACAGTCTTGGTGCCATCCACGGCACAGACTACTGCTTCAAGGTGCAGCATGCTGCCCTTGCGGAAGGCGTAGGCACCAACGGGAGCTGCACAACCGGCTTCGAGCCTGGCCAGGACTGCACGCTCGGCTGTGACGGCGAGGCGGGTGTCGTCGTCGTTCAGTGCCGCGAGGGCCTGTGCGAGCACGCCGTTTGACCCTTCGGTGGAACCCGCTGTACTCGGGGCGTCGTTGGTCCGGCATTCGATGGCCAACGCTCCCTGTCCGGGCGCGGGAAGCATGACGTCGGATTCGAAGAACTCGCTGACAGTGTCCAGGCGGTCCATGCGCTCCAAGCCCGCAGCAGCCAACACCACGGCGTCGAGGTCACAGGACTTGCCCGGAACAACTTCTTCGGTGAGGTTTCCGGGCAATCCCGGGACACGACCGAGGCGCGTGTCCACGTTCCCTCGGATATCGAGAACCTCGATATCCGGACGTGCAGCCCGAAGCTGAGCGGCACGCCGTGGCGAGCCTGTGCCTACTTTGGCACCGCCCGGCAGCTCGGCAAGAGTCATACCGTCGCGTGCACAGAGAACGTCACGGACATCCACCCGCTTGGGAGTTGCTGCGATGCTCAGGCCAAGTGCGGCTCCCGTGGGCAGGTCCTTCAGGGAGTGCACGGCTACATCACAGGTATCAGCGAGAAGGGCATCACGCAGGGCAGCAACGAACACGCCTGTGCCGCCCATCTGGGAAAGGGATCCGGTTTTGACGTCGCCCTCGGTCTTGATGTGCACGAGCTCTACGGGGAAGCCGCCGACGGCAGCCAACTGGTCCGCAGTTTGCTGCGTCTGCGTCAGGGCAAGTTTGCTCGCCCTGGTGCCGATGCGAACAGTCACTTGGCAGCCTCCGGAGCCGGGTAGGCGTCGTGGCCGATACCGATTCCGGCGCCAACTTCGGAGATGACGGGTTTTGCCCCGCGGAAGTTCTCGCAGCAGTTGGGACGGCAGACGTCGTACCAAGGGCCCAGATCGGTGACGTGGGGACGTTCGGCGATGTTGTTGTCCACTGTGCGTTCGCAGATCAGGTCCACCAGGCCGGACACGAAAGCCGCGTGCGTACCCGGTGTGGGCACACGAGTGGCCTCGATGTCCAGGTTCTTGCAGGTTTCCAGTGCCTCGGTGTCCAGATCCCAGGCAACTTCCATATGGTCGCTGACAAAGCCAAGGGGAACGATGACCACACCGCGGACGCCCTCGGGGGCGATCTCCTCAAGGTGGTCATTGATGTCCGGTTCCAGCCAGGGAATGTGCGGGGCCCCCGAGCGGGACTGGTACACGAGGTCCCAAGCCACATTCGGTGCCACAGCGTCCATGATGGCTTTGGCGTTGGCAAGGTGCTGTGCAGCGTAGGCGGAACCTTCAGCGAATTCGCGCGGCTCGTCCTCAGACCTGCCCGCGGCTTCTGCATCCCGGGTCGGAATGGAATGGGTGGCGAACAGCACTCGAATCTTCGAATCCGGGTCGCCTTCGCCTGCCGCGGCCAGCTTCCCACGGATCTCCTCCAAGCCGGCGGCAGTTCCCTCGAGGAACGGCTGGACTACGCCGGGGTGGTCGAAGTATTGGCGGATCTTGTCCACCTCAAGCTTGCCGTCCAAACCGGTTTCAGTCAGCGCAATACCAATGTCTTCACGGTACTGGCGGCAGCTGGAGTAACAGGAGTAAATGCTGGTGGTGAGCATCAGTATCCGGCGGTGACCGGCGTCGTAGGCGTCCTGGAGGACCGGCGCGATGTACGGGTCCCAGTTCCGGTTTCCCCAGAGGACCGGCAATTCGATGCCGCGCTGTTCCAGTTCAGCCTCGATCGCAGCCTTCAGCTCACGGTTCTGCTGGTTGATGGGGCTGATCCCACCAAAAGCCCGGTAGTGGTGCGAGACCTCTTCGAGGCGCTCATCCGGGATACCGCGACCACGGGTGACGTTGCGCAGGAAGGGAATGACGTCATCCTGGCCTTCAGGACCACCAAAGGATGCGAGCAACACGGCGTCGTACCGCTTGGGTTCCTGCCGTCCACGCTCAGTCACCGCGTTCGGGGCTGTGGAGATAACGGGCTGGGTCATGCCAGGACCTCGGCAATCTCGGCAGCCGTGACGCGGCGGCCGGTGTAGAAGGGGATTTCTTCTCGAACGTGGTGGCGCGCCTCGGTGGACCGCAGGTGACGCATCAGGTCCACGAGGTCCACCAGTTCAGGTGCTTCGAGGCCGAGGATCCATTCCCAGTCGCCCAGGGCAAAAGAGGAGACAGTGTTGGAAATGACCTGCGGGAATTCGCGTCCGAGCAGGCCGTGGTCGCGGAGCATCTTGCCACGCTCGTCCGTGGGCAACAGGTACCACTCGTAGGAACGCACAAACGGGTAGACGCAGAGCCAGGTGCTGGGCTCGACGCCACGGGCGTAGGCGGGCACGTGGCTCTTGGAGAACTCAGCTTCGCGGTGCACGCCCATGGCGGACCAGACGATGTCCGTTCCTGCGAAGAGCTTGCTGCGGCGGATGGACCGAACAGCTGCCTGCAGGTCCTCCGGCTTGGGCCCATGGAGCCACACCATGATGTCAGCGTCCGAGCGCATGGCCGAGACGTCGTAGCTGCCCCGGAGGATCACGCCGCCCTCCGCGAGCTTCTCAGCAAGGGCTTCGAATTCCTGCGCAGCATCGCCGCTGCGCAGGACGTCGGCCGAGCGCTTGAAGACCGTCCACAGCGTGTAGAACTGTTCTTCGGTTTCAGCAGTTTTAGTGACAGATTCGGCAGAAGTGTGGCTCATGGTTCAAGTTTGCCCCGCGCCAGCCCCTAAGTCGAAACGGATCAGTTCTACAAACCGTAGAAGTGATGCAAATCACAAATCTGACAGTCAGTCGGCCCGTACGGCGGCGAGTTGCGCGCGCGTGTCAGCCACAACTGCGGCAAGGCCGTTTCCGGCCAACCAGCCGCCCACCACGCTAAGTCCGTCCGCTGCGGCACACACCTGGCGGACTTGCGCCACGCGCTGTTTATGACCGACGGCGGCGAACGGTAAGGCGCCCGCCCACCGCACCACATCCCAGTCAACGATGTCCGCCCGCGAAATGGGAACTGTCAGCAGTGTGGAAGCATCCTCCAACGCCGCCGCCAGCAGAGATTCGTCATCGAGGACAACATCCCCGCCCCCGCCAGCTTCTTCACGCCGGCCGTAGGAAAGGCGCAAAACGTGGGTGCCGGGACCAGCTTCGTCGGCCAGCCAATCCCACTTGGCAGTGGCATGAGTCAGCGCCTTCGCCTTAATCCCCGGGGTTTCAGGCGCCACCAGGATCCCCGTCCCCCGCGGCCTGCCATCGAGCTGGGGCAAGTCCACCACCATCGTCACAAGACTCACCAGCGGACCGGGAGCCGGGCGGAGGCTGGACAGCTCAGGCAAGGACTTCTCCAGCAGCCCGACAGCGGCCGGGCCGTCGAGCGCGACCACCAGCCTGTCGGCGTCGTACGCGGCGTTCCCGGTGGTAACCCGCCAGCCATCCTGCGTCTTCACGACGTCGTCGGCGTGTTGACCCAAGCGCAGCTCGACTCCCCGTTCCCGGAGGTCCGCTACGAGCGCTTCAACGAGAGTGTGCATTCCACCCTTCAAACCCGCGACGGCGGAACCCGCCTTGGTCGGACCGGACGCGCCGCCGGAAGCGGACGCTGAACCTCTGCCGGCTATGCGTTGAGCCGCAACAGCGGCAGCGAGGGAGCCCTGGGCGCGAATGCCCGCGCGCAGCCCTGGGGCCACCATGTCAACATCCAAGAGGGCGGGGGCGGCCGAGTGAACGCCACCGACTACGGGTGAAACAAGTCGTTCAAGAACTTTTTTACCCATCCGGGTACGAACCAAGGAAGAGACGCTGGTGACCTCCGAAGACGTTCCAAGAGAGGCCGGGAGCCAGCGGTCCAAGGAGGCCCTGATAGCTCCTGTGAAGCCCAATGATCGCCGCACTTCGGGGTCCCAGGGGTTCGCCGGAATCCCAAGTACTCCCGTCTTTGGGAGCTCTTGCGGGCCGCTCGGCAGCTGCACCCAAGCACCGCCGGGGTGCGGGGCTACGATCCTGTCCGCCAGTCCAAGCTCACGCGCCAAGTCGGCTACAGCTGTTGAGCGGGTGGCGAACGATTCCGCCCCGCTGTCCAGGTGCAGCCCGGCAACAACGTGACTTCCCACGCAGCCGCCCCAGGCCTGGTTGGCCTCAAGGACGGTTACCGCAGAACCGGCCACGGCCAGTTCCCGTGCGGCGATCAGGCCCGAGATGCCACCGCCCACTACGACGGCGGCTGGTCCTGCTGCTGCTTTGGGCGTTGCGTGTCCCCCGCGCATTGTTCCTACTCCGCGGGGATGGAGTGAATGAGCTCCACGACGCGCGTCAGGACTGTGGGGTCCGTTTCGGGGGGAACTCCGTGACCGAGGTTCAGCACGTGGCCCGGTGCGTGGGAACCGGCGGCAATTACTTCGCGGACGTGGGCTTCAAGGACCTCCCACGGGGCAGACAGAAGAGCGGGGTCGATGTTGCCCTGAAGCGGCACAGTGCCACCGAGCCGCCGGTTGGCCTCGTCCAAGGGCAGCCGGTAGTCCACGCCCACGACGTCCACTCCGACGTCGCGCATGGCAACCAGCAGCTCGGAAGTGCCTGTGCCGAAGTGGATCAGCGGTGCCCCGAGTCCACGGGCGTGGTCAAGCGCGCGTGTGGATGCCGGCGCCACGTACTTGGTGTAGTCAGACAGGCCCAGGGATCCGGCCCAGGAGTCAAAGAGCTGCGCTGCCGAAGCTCCTGCCTCAAGCTGGGCCTGAAGGAACATGCCGGAGGTATCGGCAGCCCAGTTGGCCAGCGCGGCCCAGGTCTCGGGCTCCGCATGCATCATGGTCCGCGGGCCGAGGTGGTCACGCGAGGGCTTCCCTTCAACCATGTAGGCGGCGAGTGTGAATGGCGCACCGGCAAAGCCGATGAGCGGGGTCTTGCCCAATTCGGCAACCGTCAGGCGGACCGCTTCACGAATGGGCTCCAGGGCTTCCCACGTCAGCGTGGGCAGGGCAGCAACGTCAGCTGCTGTCCGGACCGGCTTATCCAGGACAGGTCCCACGCCTGGAACGATGTCCACACCGACACCCGCCAGCTTCAGCGGAATGACGATGTCAGAGAAGAAGATGGCGGCGTCCACATCGTGGCGGCGAACAGGTTGGAGGGTGATCTCGGCGGCGAGTTCCGGGCGGAGGCAAGAGTCCAGCATGGCCACGCCCTCGCGCACCTTCAGGTACTCCGGAAGGGAACGGCCAGCCTGGCGCATGAACCATACCGGCCTGCGCGAAGGGGCGCCGCCGCGGTATGCCGTAATAAGCGGCGAGTCCGAGGTGCGACCGTCCTTCAGCGGGTGGTTGGCGTCGAGGGTTCCCGCCGGGGCGTTGGAGGCCGTACTGTTGGATGCTGCCGCGCTTGAAGTCATGCCTTCGATTGTGCCGAAAATCCGAGGCAAAAGATAACGACAAGCTGTCACGTCGCGCCCCGCCCGGGCCGTTGTGGCCGGGATCACTCGCCTGCGTGTGGATCACCACGGCGCCACATTGTTCTACCGGGCTACGAAAAAGCTATGATTGGGGTGCTGTGGTTCTTTTCTCATTGGTGGCTACACACGCCGACATCGACCTCGAAACCGTCGCTCAGTTGAGCAACGGTTCCTCTGAGCTTGCCTCGGCAGCCCTGACAGACTCCTCTGTGGTTTCCGGAGCCGTGGTCCTGGCCACGTGCAACCGCTACGAGGTTTACGGCGAAACTGCCAACGGCGCTGACCTTGAGGCAGCCCGTTCCGCCCTCGTTTCACAGATCAGCGAACTCAGCGGCCTCAATGAACAACTCGTCTCCCGCTCCTTTGCGACACATACCGGCCCGGACGTTACCCGGCACCTCTTCGCCGTGAGCGCCGGACTGGATTCAGCCGTAGTGGGTGAGCGTGAAATTGCAGGCCAGGTTCGACGGGCACTGATCACCGCCCAGCAGGAAGGCACCGCCAGCTCCGGCCTCGTGCGCCTCTTCCAGGCAGCATCCAAGACCGCCAAGGATGTTGGTGCGCAAACCGCCCTCGGATCGCGTGGGCTTTCCATCGTGTCTGTCGCCTTGGACCTGGCCACCGACCTCGCCGAGAACGACGATTGGTCCACCAAGAAAGTGGTTGTCTTCGGAACCGGGGCCTACGCCGGCGCTACCATGTCACTCCTCCGTGAGCGCGGCTGCACGGATGTTTCCGTTTATTCTTCTTCCGGCCGCGCCGAAGGCTTCGTGGCGACCCGCGGCGGAACAGCACTCGACGCCGACACTCTTCCCGCTGCTGTTGCCGCAGCAGACGTCATGATCGGCTGCAGCGGTTCCGACAACCGGGTGGAGGCCGCAGACCTTGCCCGGGTCCGGGCAAATTCGGGCAAGCCCTTGATCGCGATTGACCTCGCCCTCACCCATGATTTCGACCCCGCAGTGGGCGAACTCGACGGCGTTGAACTCCTGACGCTTGAATCCGTCCGGCTCGCTGCACCCCAGGAACAAGCAGAGTCACTCTCGCAGGCCAGCGCAATCGTCAACGGCGCTGCCACCTCATTCGAGTCCGAACGCGAAGCCCGCTCCGTGGACACCGCCATCGTGGCGCTCCGCCGCCACACCATGAACGTCCTTGACGCGGAAATGGAAAAAGTCCGCGCCCGTCACGGTTGTACTGCTGCTGCCGAAGAGGTGGAGTTCGCCCTACGCCGGATGGTCAAGCAGCTCCTGCACATCCCCACCGTCCGGGCGCGTGAACTGGCAGCCAACGGCCAGCAGGACGACTACGTTGCCGCACTCGAGGCCCTCTACGGTATCCAAGTGGAACAGCCCCGGCCTGTTGCCCCTGCCGCCGAGTGCCCGGTGGATCACGAGCAACTCCGCTCCGAAAGCGCCTGACCGCCCTAGTTGGGCGGCCCACCGCCGGCTTGGCCGTACTAGCTGCGCACCCACCTATGCCTAGTAGACGGGCTTCTGCGGCTCCACATCACGCACCCAGGCGAGAATACCGCCGTCGAGATGGCTGACGCGGGTATAACCCGCCTTTTGTGCCGCTTCCAAGACTGTGGCCGAGCGCGTCCCGGCCTTGCAGTGGAACACTATGTCCTTGTCCTGCGGCAGCTCTACCCACGCCTCGCCGGAGAGAATACGGCCTTGCGGAATGAGGCGGGAGCCATCGATGCTCACAATGCTGTGCTCGCCGGACTCACGGACATCCACGAGTTCAAAGTCCCGATCCCCGAGCTCCCGCTCGGCAAGCATTCCTGCGAGGTCCCTGGCGGTAACAGTGTGCGCCTGGTCCGCGGCCGCCGGTGGCGTCACGCCGCAGAAGGCTTCGTAGTCAGTCAGTTCCGTGATGGGTTCGGCCTCCGGATCCTTGGAGACCCTAATCTCGCGCCAGCTGCCACCAAGAGCGTCAAAGAGCGCCACACGGCCGAGCAATGAACGCCCGACGCCGGTGATCAACTTCACGGCCTCAGTGACCATGAGCGATCCAACAGCTGCACACAGCATGCCGAACACCCCGCCCTCGCCACAGGACGGCACAGACCCTGCGGGAGGCGCTTCAGGGTAGAGATCCCTGTAGGTGGGCCCGTGTTCGGCCCAGAAGACGCTCACTTGCCCATCGAAACGGAAAATGGAGCCCCAGACGTAGGGCTTCCCGAGGATGGCAGCGGCGTCATTCACGAGGTACCGCGTGGCAAAGTTGTCGGCCCCGTCCAGGATGAGGTCATATTGCGCAAACAGCTCCAGCGCGTTGGAAGAGTCGAGCCGGACGTCATGTAGGACCACGTTGACCAAAGGATTGAGCTCTGCAATGGCATTGCGCGCAGATTCGATCTTGGGCGTACCCACGTCCTTCACGCCATGGATTACCTGTCGCTGCAGGTTGCTGAGGTCCACCACATCGTCGTCCACAATGCCAAGAGTGCCCACGCCCGCGGCGGCCAAATAGAGCAGGGCAGGAGAACCAAGGCCTCCCGCGCCAATGACGAGGACTCTTGCATTCTTGAGCCTGCGTTGGCCCATGGCGCCAATTTCGGGAATGATGAGGTGCCGGGAGTACCTCTCCACCTCGGCCGGCGTGAGTTCGGCGGCCGGTTCAACGAGGGGCGGCAGGACGGCGGGCGCAGCAGCGGGGGCAGCAACAATTGAGGCCATACCCCAATGTATGCCTGCAGATGCCGCCCGGTCATATTACCCCCCGGTAGAGTAGTCATAACTGCAAAGGAAAGGCGGCAGACTGTGGCTGACGGCACACGGGCAAACGATGGAGCACCGGCCAAGCTGGAACGGGCAGGTACAACGCGTTCCCCACGATTGCCGCGGGACGAGCGCCGCGCACAGTTGCTGAACGCAGCCTTGGAAGTATTCGTCTCCAACGGCTTCCATGGGGCGGCCATGGACGAGATCGCAGAAGCCGCACATGTAAGCAAACCAGTGCTTTACCAGCACTTCCCGTCCAAGCGCGAGCTCTATATGGCTCTTTTGGACAGCCACTTGGCAACCTTGACACAGCTCATGCTCGACGCCTTGAACTCCACCACGGACAACAAGGAACGCGTCAAGGCCGTCATGCGCGCCTATTACAGGTTCATCGCCGACGACGACCAAGCCCACCGCCTGGTATTCGAATCGGACCTCATTAATGACCCCGACGTCAGTTCGCGTTTGGAGACATTCAACAAAACGTTTGCGGACGCCGTGGCCCACGTCATTGCCGAGGACACCAAGCTTCCCCCTCTTGAAGCGCAGCTCCTTGGGCGGGGTTTGGCCGGAATGGCGCAGGTCAGCGCCCGGTATTGGCTTGAAACGGACGGAAACCTGGACCTCGATGTGGCCAGTGATCTGATCTATCGTTTAGCTTGGCGCGGAATCAGTCGATTCCCCAAAGAGTCCTAGGCTACAAATAGAGGACTGACTTAACCCTTGATTGGCTTGGAGGCCTTGCTGTGGAAGTAAAGATCGGCATTCAGAACGTTGGCCGTGAGATCGTGCTCGAATCCGCTTTGGATGCCGACGCGGTTGCCAAGATCGTGGCCGAGGCCGTGACCAAGGGCTCCGAACTTCGCCTAACGGACGAGAAGGGCCGCCAGATCATCGTTCCCGGCAACGTCTTGGGCTATGTGGAGATCGGCGCCGAGGAAGTTCGCCGCGTAGGCTTCGGCGCCCTCTAGCCCAATCCCCGCGTCCCGTCGTCCGCTAAGGAGTTTTCATGCTTTCTCTCGTCGTGGTGGTTTTGGCCACCATTGCCACCGGATTCATCGTGTGGGCCAACGACAAGCGGCACGGCAAATACGGAATTGCACTGCCGGCCGGCGTCTCAGCAGCTGTCGGCACCCTGAGCTGGATCGCGTTCATCAGCGCCGGATTGGGTTACCAGCCGGGCGCAACGTGGATTCCGTGGGTCCTGCCGATGGTGCTCGGGACTGCCGCGGCGGTTGCTGTGGTGCTCTTTCTGGGCCGGAGCCGGACGAAGCACGATACTGTGGCGCTCACCAAGGCCCTGCGGCTCTAACGCTTTAAGCCCGCGAGATGGCAGTTAACACCAATGGTCAAGTAACACCAATGGTCGAGCTTGGGATTGGTGTTACTGCCATCTGGGCGGTTCATGACGCCGGATACCGGTCCGGCTGGGCGGCTGCATGCATCCTTGCGGCCGCTTCGCTGACAGCGGTGGCAGCGGCAACGTCACGTTTCGTCACCTGGCCGCCCGCATCGTGGGATACGTAGCGAACAAAGACCCTGTTGTAGCGCCACTCCAGATCCGGATGATGATTTTGTTCCTCGGCGATCTGTCCAACCGTGGCAATCAACGCAAGCGCGTCCGCCGCCGTCGAGGTTTTATAAACCGTCACCAGACCATCTAAATACTTCCAGTCTGGAAGGGCCCTGAGGGCATCGTTGATGGCTGCTTCGGTCAGTTGGTCTTCCGTGCCTGCCATGACTGCTCCTTCATCAGAGGAACTCTGCCCGGCCCTCCATCGCCGAGGATGCGAGCGCGTGCTCCCGCCGTGGAATCCGGCCCGCCTGCTTGGCCAGCCTACCGGCGATCACAGCGTGTTTGAAGGCCTCGCCCATCTGCACGGGGTTTTGCGCCCGCGTTACGGCGGTGGCAAGCAGGACGGCGTCGCACCCCAGTTCCATGGCGAGGGCAGCATCGGAGGCTGTTCCGATCCCCGCGTCGAGGACCACGGGTACGGAGGCCCGGGACACGATGAGCTCAATGTTGTGCGGGTTCAGGATGCCAAGGCCGGTTCCGATGGGCGATCCCAAGGGCATGACGGCTGTTGCACCCAGATTCTCGAGCCTGAGCGCAAGCACGGGATCGTCATTGGTGTAGGCGAAAACCTTGAAGCCGCGGTTTACAAGTTGTTCGGTTGCATCCACCAATTCCACGGCGTCGGGAAGGAGCGTGTGTTCGTCTGCGATGACTTCCAGCTTCACCCAATCGGTCTCAAGTGCTTCCCTAGCCAGTTCAGCTGTCATCACAGCGTCCTTGGCCGTGAAACAACCGGCAGTATTGGGCAGCACGCGGATGTTATGGTCCACCAAGAGCTGGAACAGCGAGCCTGTTTCGGCGGGCGAATAGCGGCGCATCGCCACTGTGGTGAGCTCCGTCCCCGAAGCGAGGAGCGCTGATCCCAAGCCGTCGAGGCTCGGCGCGCCTCCGGTCCCCATGATGAGGCGGGAACCGAATTCGACGCCGTCGATCACCAGCGCGTCGGTGCGAACGTCAGTGGTGTGGACGTCAACGTTTGCTGTTGTCATGATTAGCCTCCCTGGACTGCTGTTACAAGTTCGAGTTCATCTCCGTCGGCGAGCGCCGTCACGGCCCATTGGCTGCGCGGCACCACCTCGGAATTGCGTGCGACGGCGACTCCCAGCTTGCCGCCGTCGGCCGCCTGTCCGCGAGGGTCCAAGGCGCGACCGGTGACGGCGGTAACGAGGGTACTGACGGACGCGTCATCAGAGACTGCGTGGTCGGTTCCGTTCACTTTAATGTTCATGCTGTTTCCTTGGTAGTGGTTCGTGCTGCTGGCGTGAGTGCTCGGGCAACAGGGGCGTTGCTCGCGAAACGATGGGGCATAAAGGGGACCCATCGGGGGTCCGCCGAGCCACTAACAATGAGTTCTCCGACGATCTTGGCGGCCACGGGAGTCAGGAGGACTCCGTGGCGGAAGAATCCTGTTGCGATCACCAGGCCCTCGACGTCGCCATCGGAAGCACCGACCCGTCCGAGCAGTGGAGCGTTGTCCGGTGTTCCGGGGCGGGCGCGGGCGGTTGCTTCAAGGAGTTCCAGTTCAGCCACTGCGGGGACCAATACTTGGGCGTCCCTCAGCAATTGGTAAACGCCACCGGCTGATACCGCATTGGAAGGCGCTGACAACCCATCTTCGCGTTGCGTGGCTCCAATCACCACAGTTCCGTCGTCCCGGGGGACGATGTAGACAGGCATCCCACGGACCATCCCGCGAATCGTTGATGTGACCAAGGGCCGCAGGTGATCAGGGACGCGAAGCCGGAGGATGTCCCCGTAGACCGGCCTTACCGGAAGTTTGAGGCCATCAGGGAGACCGGTAAGTTGGGACGCCCCCAGCCCGTTGGCTACCACGGTCTCTCCGGCGAGGACGGCGGCTCCTGACTCAAGGTCCACTCCTGCGACCCGCCCGCCTTCCCACAGCAAACCGCGCGCCCGGGAAGCAATGGCGAATCCGTCGTCGACTCCCGGCACCCAGGAACTGTCGCTTGGCGAATGGCTTGCCAGTCCTGCCAAGAGGCATGCCGCCAGTTTCCTCGGATCGACTTGGTGGTCGGCCGGTATGTCGAATGCGCAGGAAATCTGCGGGCTGAGGAGCGGCTCCCGTTGCCTCGCACCCCGCAGGGCGAGAGGTTCGACGCCCAAACCGGCCGCAAGCTGTACCGACCTCAGGTCTGCGAGCGCCCGGCGGTCGGCTGCATCGGCACCCACGGCAAGGGTCGGCGTCGTGCGGTATCCGCTGTCCCCTGCACTTTGATCCAGGCCGTCCACAAAGGAGGGCCATAGCTGGGAAGACTCAAGCATTAAGTCAAGAAGGTCTTCTTCTTGGTAATGGAGTTCGCTGACGGGTGCAAGCATGCCGGCCGCTGCGAAGGAGGCGCCCGAAGCAGGTGCGGGGTCGATCAGCGCAACTGATCGGCCCAATCGCCGGGCTTCGTGGGCGATGCCGAGGCCGATGACGCCGCCACCAATGACTGCAACGTCTGCATGAAGAGGGGTATGGCGGGGATCTGCCATTCGTTTCCTTCCCTACGCCGGTACTAGCCGGATCAGGTCAAGCGGTCGGCGCTGAAGCCCTCTCAGCCGGACAGTCATATGACGAATGTCGCGGCTCCCGCAGTACGTGCCCAGTTTAGAGGAACTACTCTGGTTCCCATGACTCAGCCTGACGCTCTTGCCTCCGCCCGCCTCTACCTGTGCACAGATGCCCGTAAGGAGCAGGGCGATTTTGAGGACTTCGTCGACGCTGCTTTCGAGGGCGGCGTGGACATCATCCAACTCCGCGACAAGACTCTGGAAGCTGCCGAAGAACTGGAGATGTTGGCCGTCCTGCGGAGCGTCGCACAACGGCACGGCCGGCTGTGGGCTGTGAATGACCGGGCCGATGTTGCCAGTATTTCCGGGGCCCCCGTGTTCCACATCGGGCAAAAGGACCTGCCCCTGACGGCCGCCCGGACCCTTCTGCCGAACGTCACCGGCATCGGCCTCTCCACTCACACAACGGAACAAATCGATGCAGCCGTGGCCACCTCCCAAGGGCCCTTGGGACTGGATTATTTTTGTGTGGGCCCGGTGTGGGCAACACCCACCAAACCAGGCCGCGCTGCGGTTGGTTTGGACTTGGTCACATATGCCGCAGAAGCGGTCAAGCGTTCAGACGGCGTGACCCTTCCTTGGTTCGCCATTGGCGGCATCGATCTCAGTAACGTTGAGCAAGTTGTGAAAGCGGGCGCCAGCCGGATCGTGGTGGTCCGTGCCATCACAGCGGCAACGGACCCGACGGCGGCAGCCAAGTCGCTGCTGGAAGCTTTGGATACCGTCTAGGGAAAGGCGGACGTGCGTGCGATCCGCGGGCTAGGCGGTCAGCCCGAGGCCGGTCATCCGGCGGGCGTGCTTATCGGCGAGCTCCGTCGTCAGCGTTTTCACCGCGGCACGCGCGTCCCCGCCGTTTTTCAGTATTGGTCCCAGCAGGGGATGTTCCATGCCGACACGCTGCGCCTGCGTCAACGCTTCTCCCACCAAACGGCGGCCCCACAGCGCTAATCGCGAAGCGAGGCGCGGGTCATCTGCCAAGGCCCGCCTGAGCAGGACGCGAAGGACTTCCGTGGCCTGATCGGGGGAGGCAACGCGCTCAACGAAATGCTGCGTTGTTGGGTCGAGGAACATGGAAACGGCTCTATAGAAATCTGATGACACAGTATCGATGACATAGGCCTTCATCACGGATTCGAACCAGTCCCCCGGCTTGGTGCGCTCGTGGAAGTGATCGAAGGAGCGCTGAAACGGCAGCATGGCCTGTTCCGGATCCAGGCCCATCTCCGACAACCGGTTGTTGAGGACGGCAAAGTTGCCATAGGCCCCTACTGCGATCTTAGCGAGCACGGACCTGTCATGAAGCGTGGGCGCGTGGCGGGAGTCCAGGGATAGCCGCCCAAAGGCGGACAGCTCGCCGTACGCCATGGCTCCGAGCAACTCCGTGGAGAGTTGTCCGGCGTAGGCTGCGGCGTCCGGGGAAGTGCCCATGATCCAAGACTATCGGCCCAATTCGGGCTAACCTGATTTTCGTGTCACATCATCGGATTGCGCCCAACGTCGACGACTCGTCGGACCAGCTTGCTGCGGCCCTTGCTGCTTTGAGGACGGAGCTGGAACTCCCCGGCGAATACCCAGCAGAAGCGGTGGAGGAGGCGCAGGAAGCGGTGGAGGCCCTTGAGTTGCCGGCCCAGGACCTGCGGGACATTCCTTTCGTGACCATCGACCCCGCGACGTCCACCGACCTGGACCAAGCCCTCTTCATTGAACGGACCGGTGCCGGATACAAGGTCCTTTATGCCATCGCCGATGTGCCGTCTTTTGTGGCTCCCGGCGGCGCACTTGATGCCGAAACGCGTCAACGCGGGCAGACGTTCTACGCTCCTGATGGCCGAATCCCACTGCATCCGGAGGTCATCAGTGAGAACGCCGGAAGCCTGCTGGCCGGCCAGGACTGCAGTGCTTTCGTCTGGGATTTCGACCTGGACGCGGAAGCTGAAGTTCTGGCTGTCACCGTTGCCCGCGCGACTGTGCGCAGCAGGGCCAAACTGAGCTACAAGGGCGCGCAACAACAGATCGACGACGGAACAGCCCCACCCGTTCTTCAGCTCCTCAAAGAAGTGGGACTGAAGCGCGTCGAACTGGAACGGCAGCGGGGCGGCGCGAGCCTCAATATGCCGGAACAGGAAATAGTCCAAGCGACCGACGGCGGCGGGTACAGAATCGCGGCGGCGCCCTCCCTGCCGATTGAGGACTGGAACGCGCAGATCTCCCTCATGACAGGCATGGCCGCCGCGCGGATGATGCTCGATGGAAAAGTGGGCATCTTGCGCACCATGCCCGCACCTGATGATCGGTCACTACTCCATTTCAAGCGGCAAACAACTGCCCTCGGCAAACCTTGGGACGGACAAGTCAGCTACGGCGAATACTTGCGGACCTTGGATGCATCCGATCCCAAACAACTTGCCATCCTGCATTCGGCCGGCACGTTGTTCCGCGGTGCCGGCTACACGCCCTTTGACGGTGATGTTCCGGCCAATGTCATCCAAGCAGCTATCGGGGCTCCCTATGCCCACACCACGGCACCTTTGCGGCGCCTCATCGATCGCTTTGTCCTGGTGATCTGCGAAGCCCTCAGCAATAACCACGACATTCCGGCGTGGGCTCGTGAGGCCCTACCGTCGTTGCCCGAGATCATGGCAGCCTCGGATCAGTTGGCCGGACGACTCGAGCGGGCGGCACTGGACACCGTGGAAGCGGCGCTGGTGGCCAACCACATCGGCCAGGAATTCGAGGCTGTGGTTATTTCCGGGTCCAAGCCCTCCAACGGAGCCGCCAGAGGCAACGGAAACGGCAACGGAAACGGCAACGGACCGTTTGGCGTCGTGCAAATCGCAGACCCCGCTGTTACGGCCCGGTGCGACGGAGAAATGGAGTCCGGAACCAAGGTTCGGGTGCGGCTTCTGAAGGCTGATATCGCCAGCCGCGAGATCAGGTTCCAGTTGCTGCCTTGAAGCCGTACATCCGGCGATCCGGGCTTTCCGGCCCTCAGAGGATAGACTGGGGTTGTAGTAATGGATGCCCGGTCGTTGATTCAGTTAATTTTTGAACTCAACAAGCCCGCCCCTACGCGATCTTGAGATGTACCAACTGGTCACCAGTGCCAGTACTTAGATAGCCCGCGATCGGCTTCCACTGGACTTGCTTGCGCGCCCGTTCGTGCTCCGGTACGGCTCCGCCGCCGCCGTTGAGCATGCAGCGCCAATGCCCAAATGAATAAGGAAACTCCCTGTGAGTGAATTGCATACCCACGAAGTCCTGACGGACTCCACCGGAACCGAATCAATCGAGCCCGAGGAAACGATCATCTCTGATGAGGCGCCCCACGAGATCGAAGAAAAGTCGTTCGCTGACTTTAACGTCCGCGCCGACATCGTTGAGTCCCTGGCCGACGCCGGGATAACGCACCCCTTCCCCATCCAGGCCATGACCCTGCCCGTCGCCCTGAGCGGCCACGACATCATTGGCCAGGCCAAGACGGGTACCGGAAAAACTCTGGGCTTCGGCATCCCCGCCCTCCAGCGTGTCGCAGGCCGGGACGATGCCGGCTACGCCAAACTCGCCGTCCCGGGCGCACCGCAGGCCTTGGTCATCGTCCCCACGCGTGAACTCGCCGTCCAGGTTGCCAACGATCTCCAGGCCGCATCACGCAAGCGCAATGCCCGCATCGCCACCATTTATGGAGGCCGCGCTTATGAGCCTCAGATCGATGCCCTGCAGAAGGGTGTCGAAATCGTAGTCGGCACACCTGGCCGCTTGATCGATCTGTACAAGCAGAAGCACCTGAGCCTCAAAAACGTCAAGATGGTCATCCTGGACGAAGCCGACGAAATGCTGGACCTCGGCTTCCTCCCCGACGTCGAGACGCTGATCGCAGGCACCCCCGCCGTGCGGCAGACGCTCCTCTTCTCGGCAACGATGCCCGGCCCCGTCATCGCGATGGCCCGGCGCTACATGACGCAGCCCACCCACATCCGGGCAGCTGACCCGAATGATGAAGGCCTCACCAAGCGCGACATCCGCCAGCTCATCTACCGTGCACACAGCATGGACAAGACCGAGGTTGTGGCCCGCATCCTGCAGGCCCGCGGACGCGGCCGCACCATCATCTTCACCAAGACCAAGCGCACCGCCGCAAAGGTTGCCGAGGAACTCGTAGACCGCGGCTTCGCAGCTGCAGCCATTCACGGCGACCTTGGCCAGGGCGCCCGCGAGCAGGCGCTCCGCGCGTTCCGCAACAACAAGGTTGACGTACTGGTGGCAACCGACGTCGCTGCCCGCGGCATCGACGTCGATGACGTCACCCACGTGATCAACTACCAGTGCGTGGAAGACGAAAAGATTTACCTGCACCGTGTTGGCCGCACAGGCCGCGCAGGAAACAAAGGCACCGCAGTCACGTTTGTTGACTGGGACGACATGCCTCGCTGGGGCCTGATCAACAAGGCCCTGGGACTCAGCGTTCCCGAGCCCGTAGAAACGTACTCCTCCTCGCCGCACCTGTACTCTGATCTCGACATCCCCGAGGGCACCAAGGGCCGCCTGCCACGCAACAAGCGCATCCTCGCGGGCGTCGACGCCGAGGTCCTTGAGGACTTGGGCGAGACCGGCAAGAAAAACGCCCGCTCCGGCGGTTCAGGCCGCGATGGCGGACGAGACGGCAAGCGCGATGGTGGCCGAGACGGCGGCCGTGGCCGCTCCGGCAGGTCCGGTGACGCCGAGTCCAGTGAATCCAAGGGCGAGGGTGGTCGCAACCGTACGCGCCGCCGTCGTACTTCTGATGGCGAGGCAGCCCCCGCTGCCGGCGCTTCGGAAACCCGCATAGCCACCGCGGACAATGCGGAGAAGCCGTCACGTACGCGTCGGACCCGCACTCGTCGTCGCAATGGCGAAGTGGTGTCCGGTGAGACCGCAGCTGCCCAGTCCGGCAGCACTGAGGCCTAAAAACCTCAATGACTGAATCTGTTTGGGCGCCGGACGGCGGCAACTTGGTGGTGCACGCGGACAACGCGGAATTCCTCCCTACGCTGCCGGACGGCGCCTTCACACTCATCTACGTGGACCCGCCCTTCAACACGGGCAGAGTCCAACGCCGCCAGGAAACCCGCATGGTCCGCAACGCGGACGGCGACGGCGACCGCGTCGGCTTCAAGGGCCGCTCCTACGACACCATCAAGGGCGCCCTGCACAGCTACGACGACGCTTTCAGTGACTACTGGTCCTTCCTGGAACCCAAGCTCGTGGAAGCCTGGCGACTTCTGGCCGACGACGGCACCCTGTACCTGCATTTGGATTACCGGGAAGTCCACTACGCCAAAGTGATGCTGGACTCGATCTTCGGCAGGGAATGCTTCCTGAACGAGATCATCTGGGCCTACGATTACGGCGCCCGCGCCAAGAACCGCTGGCCCACCAAGCACGACAACATCCTGGTGTACGTCAAGAACCCCACCAAGTATCACTTCGACAACGCCGAAGTGGACCGGGAACCGTATATGGCCCCCGGACTGGTCACTCCGGCCAAACGCGAGCTCGGCAAGCTGCCAACGGACGTCTGGTGGCATACCATCGTTTCGCCCACGGGCCGCGAGAAGACCGGCTACCCAACTCAAAAACCGGAAGGCCTGATTCGCAGGATTGTCTCTGCATCGAGCCGTGAGGGCGATTGGTGCCTTGATTTCTTTGCTGGTTCAGGGACCCTCGGCGCGGTTGCCTCGAAACTGGGCCGCAACTTTGTGTGCGTAGACCAGAACGAACAGGCCATTGCCGTCATGCGGAAACGGCTGGGCAGCAAGGCAGATTTCCATCAGAGCGGGTCTCTACCGGTCACCAGCCTGGATCAGGCAGCTCCCTTCACGAAGGCCTGAACGGCGTCCGCGATCATCTGGACCGCAATAGCTGACAGAAGGAGGCCGGCGATCCTGGTGACCAGCTCCACTCCATTTTCGCCAAGCACCCGCTGCACGACGCCGGCGAAGCGCATCGCAAGGTAAAGGGAGCCCAGCACCACGGCAATGCCCAGCCCGACGGCCAGGTACTCCGAGAGCTGGCTCGACTGCTGCACGAACACCATGACGGCTACGATCGCCCCGGGCCCGGCCATAAGCGGCGTTCCCAGAGGCACGAACGCCACGTTTTTGTATTTGGCAGCGTTCTCTTCGCCGCTGGTGGACCCCGTCAGCAGCTGCAGCGCAATGAGCACCAGGAGCAGACCGCCGGCGCCCTGCAAGGCCGCCAGCGAGATGTGCATGTAGTTCAAGATGGACTGACCAAAGATCGCGAACACTACGATCACGCCGGTGGCCACCAAAAGAGCCTGGAACGCGGAACGGTTCCGGTCCTTGGCCGACATCTGCGCCGTCAGTGACATGAAAATCGGGACGGTACCCGGTGGATCCATGATCACGAACAGCGTGACGATCACGGAGGCAAGCAGTTGAAGATCCATCAGCGGATGACCCTGCTGCCTGTTGCCAACTCCTCAATTCGTGACAAGACCTCGGGCGACGTAGTGTTTTCGCCCAACAGGTTGGGCTTGCCGGCTCCGTGGTAGTCGGAAGACCCCGTCATGAGCAAACCGTGTTCGGCGGCCAGGCCCCGGAGGAATGTGCGGCCCTCCTCCGGGTTGTCGCGGTGTTCAACCTCAAGTCCCAGCAGTCCGGCATCGATCATGTCCCGGTATGTCTGCTCCCCCACGATACGTCCTCTCGACGAGGCCACAGGATGGGCGAAAACCGGAACGCCGCCGGCCGCGCGGACAAGCTCGACGGCGACTGCCGGGTTGGGCGCATAGTGCTGCACGAAGTACCGAGAATGCGAAGTGAGGATGGAAGTGAAGGCCTCCGTGCGATCCGCGACAACGCCAGCCGCGACCAAGGCATCAGCGATGTGCGGGCGGCCCACCGTCGCACCGGGAGCTACATGGTGGATGACGTCATCCCAGGTCAACGGATAATCCTCGGACAACAACGTCACCATGTGCTCGGCACGGGTGAGTCGGGCATCCTTGGACTTGGTGATTTCCTCCAGCAAACCCGCATGGGCGGGGTCATGGAGGTAACTCAGCAGGTGGACACTGATTCCCTGCTCGGTCCGGCAGGAAATCTCGATTCCAGGAACGAAGGCAATGCCATGTTCCCGGGCAGCCGCGGCGGCTGATTCCCAGCCGTCCGTCGAATCGTGATCAGTCAACGCCACGGCGTCCAAGCCGGCCGAGACGGCGGAGATGATCACGCCGGCCGGTGTCTCGGTTCCGTCGGAAACATTTGAGTGCGCATGCAGGTCTATCCTCACTTGCCCAGCCTATGGGATGCCGGCCTGCTTGGAGCGCTGCGCCGTTGGCCTCCTCACGTAACTGGTGGGACGATGTAACGGTGAACGATGCCGAAAACACCCAGAACTCGTCCTCCCAGCCATTGCAAGAGCGTGTCAACAACCGCTCGCAACGGCCCACATCCGATGCCTTCAAGGCATTCATGGCCAGCAACTGGGCGCCCGCCCCGCAGGTGACCCCCGCGCGCGACGCCGTTGCAGACCACGCTGCCCGCCGCCGTCGTACTGTTTCCGAACTGTTCAAGGGCGAACGGCTCGTCATCCCGGCAGGTCCATTGAAGGTCCGTTCCAACGACTGCGACTACCGTTTCCGCCCCCACTCCGGATTCGCCCACCTCACTGGCCTGGGCCTCGACCACGAGCCCGATGCAGTGCTGATCCTTGAGCCTGTTGCTGAAGGAAAGGGCGACGACGGCGGTCACCACACTGCCACCCTCTACTTCCGTCCGCTGGCCGGAAGAGATACTGAGCAGTTCTACGCCGACTCGCGCGCTGGCGAGTTCTGGATCGGCGCGCGTCCCACACTGGCCGAATTCGAAGCCCGCCTCGGCCTCCCCACCGCGCACATCTCCGAGCTCGAGCTGGCCATCACCAAGAATGTGGGCGCACCGGAAATCGGCGGTATCTCCATTCGCCTGGTCCGCAAGGTGGACGAGAACATTGATGCGCTGGTGGACACCGCCCGTTACAACACGGCAAAAGACCCCGAAAACCTGGACCTCGGCGAACTCGACGCCCTGGACGAGAAGCTCAGCGAAGCATTGTCCGAGCTGCGCCTCCTCAAGGACGAGTGGGAAATCGAGCAGATGAGGATCGCTGTGGCGGCAACCGTGGAAGGGTTCGCCGACGTGGTCCGGGCCCTCCCCCGCGCACTGACCCACAAACGCGGCGAACGTGTAGTTGAGGGCGCCTTCTTTGCCCGCGCCCGCGAGGAAGGCAACGAACTCGGTTACGACACCATAGCCGCGTCAGGCAACAACGCCACCGTGCTTCACTGGAACCGCAACTCCGGAACTGTCAACGCCGGCGAGCTCCTGCTCCTCGACGCCGGTGTGGAGGCAGATTCCCTCTACACAGCTGACATCACCCGCACACTGCCGGCCACGGGTACGTTCACCGATGTCCAGCGCAAAGTCTATGAGGCCGTGCTCGACGCCGCCGATGCCGGTTTTGCTGCTGCCCAGCCGGGCGTGAGGTTCCGGGACATCCACACCGCTGCGACCACGGTCCTGGCCGAACGCCTCGCCGAATGGGGCCTGCTGCCTGTGTCCGTGGAGGAAGCCATCAGCCCCGAGGGCCAGCAGCACCGCCGCTGGATGCCGCACGGCACCAGCCACCACCTTGGCCTCGACGTCCACGACTGCGCCCAGGCAAAGCGCGAGCTGTACCTCGATGGAATCCTCACCGAGGGCATGGTCTTCACCATCGAACCGGGGCTTTACTTCAAGAATGAAGACCTCGCCATCCCCGAGGAGTACCGCGGGATCGGCGTCCGCATCGAAGACGACATCCTCATGACCTCAGACGGTCCCCTCAACCTCAGCGCAGCGTTGCCGCGCAAGGCCGAGGACGTCGAGTCCTGGATGGCCGGCATCTACCCGGAAGCCCAGCGCTAAGCGCAGGCCTTTTAGTTAACACACGGAGTCGAGCCAACACACAAGGGAGGGCCACCGGAGATCCGGTGGCCCTCCCTTGTGTGTTGCAGAGGCGACTACTGCTTGGACGAACCCTCGGCGCTGGACTGCTCGCCGTCTTCCTGCGGCGCGTCCCGTGCCGGGTTCTGACTGTCGGTAACCCGTACACCGTACTGCGGGCGACCGTCCGGGAGGTCCGGGTAACGCACAGCTGCCGGGGTCGGGGTAGGAGCCGGAGCCGGCTGGTTCACCGGTGCAGCTGCGGTCTGCCCCTCCGGAGCCGTTGAACCATTGGCCTCGGGGCCACGCTGGCCGTAGGGGTCGTTCCAGGTAGCAGGCCGCTCAGGAGCTTGGCCAGGCTGCTGGAATGGCGCATTCGGCTGGTTGTAGTTTGCCTGCGGCGCGGCTGCCTGCGACGGGTTCATGGGCAGTTGGTGGAGCAAACGCCGGGCCTCATGGGCTGCCTCCACAGAGACGATGACGTCGTAGTTGGTAGCCACCACCTGGCTGGTTGAGGTGAAGTCACGCTTCCCGCGCTGCATGGCATAGGTGACGATGCCGAACAGCATGAAGAAGGCCGCGCCCATGAGTACAGATGTGATGATGGAGAACGGCCCCCCGGCGGGAGTAAAGAAGGACAGCATGACGCCGACGAACAGGCCGAACCACATGCCGCTCAGGGCACCGGACAAGGCCACCCTCGGGTAGCTCAGGCGGCCTGTTACCCGCTCCACCATTTTGAGGTCGTTGCCCACGATCGACACCAGCTGTACAGGGAACTGCTGGTCTGCGAGGTAGTCCACCGCCTTCTGGGCATCCAAATACGAGGTGTACGAGCCTACGGTGTCACCTTGGGGGACACTGCGGGATTCCTCAACGGCTTTGGGAGCACCAAAAATGTTTGACATAGCCCCATTGTGTCTCATCGACATGTGTAGCGGCTGGAATTCAGCTAAAAGAGAGCAGACTCGGTAGCCTGTAAACATGAGCACACATCCCTCACGAGTCTTTGTCGCGCGCTTGCTCGGCTTGGACGTTTTCGACCCCCTGGGCGATCGCCTGGGCCGGTTGCGAGACGTCGTGGTGCTCTCCCGAGGCACCCGTGGTGCTCCCCATGTAGTGGGTATCGTGGTTGAAGTTCCGGGCAAGAAGCGTGTGTTCGTTCCCATGACGCGCATTACGTCAATAGACCAGACGCAAATCATTTGCACCGGCTTGGTCAACCTCCGCCGCTTCGAGCAGCGCGGCGCCGAGACACTGGTGGTCGCTGAGATGTTCGACCGCCGCGTGACGCTTGCCGACGGCAGTGGAGACGCCACGATCGAAGACATCGCCATGGACCAGCACCGGTCCAAGGACTGGTTTGTCAGCAAGCTCTTCGTCCGCCGTGGACACTCCCTGTCCCCTTTTGGCAGACTCCGCCGGAATGAGACCCTGATCATCGATTGGGCCGATGCCCAGACCGGCGCCCACACCGAGCCTCAGGCCGCCACGCAGTTCGTCGCCACGCACGAGGACCTTAAGCCTGCCGACTTCGCTGAAGCCCTCCAGGAAATGAGCGACAAGCGACGTTTCGAGGTGGCCAGTGAGCTGCAAGACGAGCGCCTCGCCGATGTCCTTCAGGAACTCCCGGAAGACGACCAAGTGGAGATCCTCTCCGCGTTGGATGTGGAACGCGCCGCTGACGTCCTCGAAGAGATGGATCCCGACGACGCCGCCGACCTCTTGGCCGAGCTTCCTTCCGCCCAAGCCGAAGAGCTGCTTCAACTCATGGAACCCCAGGAAGCCGAGGACGTCCGCCGTCTCCTGGAATACGACGAAGACACCGCCGGTGGCCTCATGACTCCGGTCCCGGTCATCCTGCCGCCGGAAGCTACCGTGGCTGAGGCCCTGGCCCACGTCCGCCGCGAGGAGCTCTCGCCTGCACTGGCCTCATCCATCTTCATCGCCCGTCCGCCCTTGGAGACCCCCACAGGCCGTTTTCTGGGCGTGGTGCATATTCAGCAGCTGCTGCGCTTCCCTCCGCCGGAACCGCTGGGCAACCTCGTGGACAAGAACCTCGAGCCACTTTCGGACCAAGCCCACATCAGCGAAGTGGCCCGGACCCTGGCCACGTACAACCTGAATTCACTTCCAGTCGTTGACGACGACGGCCGCCTTGTGGGGGCGGTGACTGTTGATGACGTGCTGGATCACCTGTTGCCGGATGACTGGCGCGCCCATGAGGACGACGCCCCTATAAGGAAACTTGGAGGCCGCATTGGCTGATAACAACGCCACCCGATCCCCCAAGTCCACAGGACGCTCAAGCAGCAGCCTTGACACTCCCCTGAGCGGCCGTCAACGCATCCTGCCCAAGTTCTCCCCGAACCCGGACGCTTTCGGAAACGCAACGGAGGGCTTCGCCCGGTTCATGGGCACGCCTACTTTCCTCGTCTACATGACGGTGTTCTGTGTGTTCTGGCTTGCCTGGAACACCTTCGCGCCCACTGACTGGCAGTTTGACCGCGTGGAGCTGGGATTCACCCTGCTTACGTTGATGCTGTCCCTTCAGGCTTCCTACGCGGCACCGCTCCTGCTGCTCGCTCAAAACCGGCAGGACGACCGCGACCGTGTCTCGCTCCAGCAGGACCGTCAGCGTGCCGAACGCAATCTCTCCGACACCGAATACCTGACCCGGGAACTGGCCTCACTGCGTATCGCTTTGCGCGAAGTAGCCACCCGTGACTATGTCCGCACCGAGCTCCGAAGCCTGCTGGAAGACATCATCGACGCCCAGGAGGAACTGCGCGAGAACGAATCCTCCGCTGATGGCACGGAATCGCCGGGTGAGAAGGTTAAGGAGAAGCTGAAGGAGAAGCGCGACAAATCGCGGGGCCCCCGCACACAGCAGATTCCGAAGGTCCGACCACCCCGGCCTGCAGGTCCACAACATTCCACCGGCAAGCCATCGCCTGAAAACCCCGAAAGCCGAGCCTGACCCCATGAGCATCGCATCTGCCGAGGCGCTGCATGCTGCCTTGGCCACCGTCATTGATCCTGAGCTCCGGCGCCCCATCACGGAACTTGGAATGGTGGAATCGGTGTCGTCTGATGATGACGGCGCCGTGCACGTCGCAGTTCTGCTGACCATTGCCGGGTGCCCCCTGCGCGAGACCATCACCAAGGATGCCACCGACGCCCTCCTCCGGGTGGAAGGCGTCACAGGCGTGGATGTTGAGCTGAAGGTCATGACCCAGGCCCAGCGGGAAGCCCTCAAGGAACAACTCCGCGGGCCCGGTGGACAACGCGGCATACCCTTCACCAAGCCTGGCTCCCTCACTAAGGTGTACGCCGTAGCCAGCGGAAAAGGCGGTGTGGGCAAGTCATCCGTCACCGTCAATTTGGCGTGTGCACTTGCCGCCCAAGGCCTCCGGGTCGGCATCGTGGACGCCGATGTGCACGGCTTCTCCGTGCCCGCCCTCATGGGGATTAACCAGAAGCCCACGCAGGTGGACGACATGATCCTGCCTCCCGTCGCCTACGGCGTGAAGGTCATCTCCATCGGCATGTTCGTTGCAGGCAATCAGCCGGTAGCTTGGCGCGGTCCGATGCTGCACCGTGCCCTGGAACAATTCCTCACTGACGTTTACTTCGGCGACCTCGATGCCCTCTTCCTGGACCTGCCACCGGGCACGGGTGACATCGCCATTTCCGTGGCGCAGCTCCTGCCCAACGCAGAAATCCTGGTTGTCACCACACCGCAGGCAGCTGCTGCGGACGTCGCCGAACGTGCCGGTACCATTGCCACCCAGACAGGGCAGAAAGTGGCCGGCGTCATCGAGAACATGTCCTACCTGGAAATGCCCGACGGCGGACGCATGGAACTGTTCGGAAATGGCGGAGGCGCCATCCTGGCTGAGCGGCTGAGCGCTGCCGTGGGCAGCGATGTTCCGCTCCTCGGGCAGATTCCGTTGGACATCCGTTTGCGTGAGGGCGGCGACGCCGGGAATCCCGTTGTCCTGGCAGCGCCCGAAACGGCTGCCGCCAGAGCGATGGAAGGCATTGCCGCCGCCTTGGCCACGCGACCTCGCGGATTGTCCGGTATGCCCTTGGGAATTCAGCCGCGTTAGCCCTCGCCCTTCACGCTGGGCGGCACCCTCAGCGAGCTGTCAGCTGCTTCAAATCAGGTCGCTTCGGAATCGAACGGGGCAGCTTCTCCCTCGGCGAGCCGCTCAATGACCCGCACAGGAGCTTTGGGCTTGGTATCTACTGCCGTGGCAGCAGCTGCGGGAGCTCCGGCACTGACTGGCTTGGTGTCGTCATCAAGGAGCGCGTCCTTGATGATTCGGCGGGGATCATACTGGCGCGGATCATATTTCTTCCAGTCGACCTCATCGATGTCGATGCCGACTTCCTCTTTGATCTGCTCGCGCGCGCCGGAAGCCATCCGACGGACTTCCTTGACCAGGTTGGCGAGCTTTTGGGTGTATTCGGGCAAACGGCTGGGACCGATGACGAGTACGCCGATAATCAGAAGGAGTATGAACTCCGGGCCGTTGATTCCAAGCACGCTACGAAGATTACCTTGTCTGTGGTGCCGCTCATAAACCAGCAGGGCGGAGCAGTGTCTGGAGGCCGCGGAGCAGCCGTCCGTACCACGTTTCTGGATCTTCGTCGTCGGACGCCAACGTCATGGCTTCCCCTGCCCGCACGATTTCGGGTACGGCGTCGTCCGCGGTGTCCGCCGGGAGATCGGAGGCGTAGCTGATGACAGCTGCCGGCATGGTGTAGACGGCCTTCCACGGGGTCCCCTGCGTGACAGACAGCTGCGCCGAAGTAGAACGTCCAGTGCCGGATGGATCCGCCGGCAGGTGTTCCTCCACGATGGTGGCGTAGTGACCGTTGCTTTCAAGCCTGATCTCCACGGCAGGGTTCCCGTTATGCATAGTGGCTTGGGCGGACACGACGTGGAAGCCCATTCCGGATAGCTCGGGACACGCCCACCCGTCTTCGCGCAGTGACTTCAACTGGGCAATACTCAAACTGACTTTGCTGCCGGCCCGAAACGCGGGTCCAACCACGGCTTCTGTGGGGTTACCCGTCAAGGCACCGGCAAGTGCGCCGCCATCGCTGGTTCCCGGGAGGGCCTGTGGTCTTTCATCGCCGGCGATCACATACGCGGACAGTGCCAACGCTCCTGCGCTCACCGCCAACGTTCCGGCAGCAATACCCGCAATGCCAAGGCCACGTAACCGGCGGTACGGATACTGCGGTGTTAAGTGCATGGGTGCCGGTTCGTTGGCCAGGCGTTCGGTGTGCCGGATGAGTCGCGCCGCAAGATCCTGGCTGGCTTCGGGCACGGCTGAATCACGGAGGCGCTCAAGGTACTGCCGTTCCCGGCGGAGCGAAATTCGGCAGTCCGCGCAATCCTGCAGGTGTTCCGAACTGCGCGTATGGCGCAGCGCAACCAATTTGCGCCGGGACAAGGCTCCCGGACGAAAGGGACGTCGAGGCATCGACAACCTAAAGAATGCTGGCGATGCGGGGCATCTTCAACCGCGGTTTGCGGGCCCCTGCCGGGCGAGGATCGCGATGAGCGAGTTTCTCGCGAAGCATGGTCCGTCCGCGGTGGATACGGGACCTGACGGTTCCCAGTTTCACACCAAGCGCCTCGGCGACTTCGTCATAGGAAAGACCTTCGAGATCACACAGCACGACCGCCGCGCGGAAGTCCGGCGGGAGTTCTTCCAACGCCCGCTGGACGTCAAGGTCAAGGTTGTTGTGCTCGAAGCTCTGCTCAGGTCCGGGTTCACGGCCTGGCAAGCGGGATTCGGCATCTTCTGCGAGCGCATCGAAGCGGATGCGGCTCCTGCGCCGTGCCCCGTCAAGGAACAGGTTGGTGGTGATGCGGTGCAACCATCCATCCAAGGTTCCCGGTTTGAAGTTTTCCAAGGAACGGAACACCCTGACGAAAACTTCCTGGGTGAGGTCTTCGGCGTCGAACTTGTTGCCGGTCAAGCGATAGGCGAGGCGATATACCTTGGCGGAGTGGTTTGAAACCACTTCCTCCCAGCTGGGCATGACCCAATCAGTAACGGCCTCAAGGCTTTCCGATGTTTGGACTGGCGCAGCATGCGATGCCGGCATCGTCCACTCCCCTCAAACTGTGGTTCACCGAGTCTTCGGCGCCGCATCACCTCATGGATGACCGGAGCATTATCATCCCAAGTTTGTCTGGGAATTTCCTGATTGGCAGAGCATTTCCCCGCAAGGCTGAAATCAACCGTGGACACAGGCGCGGGGAGGCTTCCCTGCAACGTGTTTACGGGGGCGGACACAGTAGTCTTGGTACAAACACCCCTACCCGCGGAAAGCGAACCCCTTCATGAGTGCCGACAAGTCAAGCAGCTGGTCCTACGCAGAAGATCTGCCGGCTGAGGATGACGTGTTGTTGCGCGCCCGTGAGCGGTCCTTCGAACTTGGTGTCACCCCCATCAGTCCCGGCGTGGGCGCCGTACTGACAGTACTCGCTGCCGCTTCCAAAGCGCAGACGGTGGTGGAAGTCGGCTCAGGCGCCGGTGTCTCCGGGGTTTGCCTGCTGCGTGGATTGAGTTCCCATGCTGTGCTGACCACCATCGATGTGGACGTCGAACACCTCAAGGCGGCCAGGGAAGCGTTCCTGGAATCCGGTAGCCCGGCCAACCGTACCCGTACGATTTCAGGCCGTGCAGCAGATGTTTTACCTCGCCTGACCGACTCAGCCTATGACCTCGTCTTCATTGACGCCGACAAGCCCAACTTCCCCAAATATGTGGAACAGGCAATCCGCTTGCTGAAATCGGGCGGCACCCTGGTCATCAACGATGCGTTGGACAAAGACCGCGTTTCCAATCCCGCAGCGCGGGATGCCACCACCGTGGTTCTGCGCCAGATCGGCAAGGCCATTCGCGACGACGAGCGGCTGGCCTCAGCGATGCTGCCCACTGGCGATGGACTTCTGGTGGCCGTCAAGAAGTAGGACGGTTCAACAAGCCAGGACCTGAACCAGTAACAGAGCTTAAACAAAAGCAGGGCCCGGCTTTGGACTGCCCGCCGGGCCCTGCTCTGAAACTCTAATCAAAACGTCTATTCAGTAACGCCTACGAGGCATTCCTTGAGGTTGGCCGCTTCCGCGGCGTTGAGCTCGACAACGAGTCGTCCTCCGCCTTCGAGCGGCACACGCATTATCAAGCTGCGTCCCTCTTTGGTAACTTCCATAGGGCCGTCGCCGGTACGTGGTTTCATAGCCGCCATTAGGAAAATCCCCTCCATTTGTCCCAAGTCACGCCAACCCGGCCGGGCTGGTTCCGCGTCGCAATTGCAGCCGGCGGCACCGCTTGGGAGGCCGCCTTGGCCGGGCACTTTTCGGTGCTTTGTCCTTGCTCTTATTCCATTATCCCGTAATTACACGTCCGTAGCGAATCAAACGCCTATTTGTCCGGGCTTTGTACATACTCCCACTGCGCGGCAAAGGTCCACGTCAGGGCGGGTAGTCCCCGCCCCCGGGAAGCGGAGCCCACGCCCACAGCCACACCACCCAAACGATCTGCAGGAGGACGAACATCAGCACCACGGTCCCCCGGTACGCTTTGGACTTGGACAACAACGCCACGGCCAAGGCCAGCGGAAACAGGGGCAGCAGCATTCTGAACGTACTGGTCTGCGGATGCAGGAACACCAGCAGGTACCCCATGTAGCAGGCGCACCAGAGCCGCAATTCGGTTCCGAGTGCCCGGACCGGCTTTGACACCATGACCAGCACGAAAAGTGCCGTGAAGAGGAAGGGGGCAAGCACGCCCAGAACAGGACCGAACAGCATCCTGCCTGTATCGAACCATGGCTTGAAAGGCACAAGATCGTGCCCCCGCCAGGCCGTTTCGGTACGCGTGTAGGCAGTTGGTTCACCGGTGGTGGCCCAGGCGATTACCGGCCACGCCAGAGCTCCGGCGCCCGCTGCCAGCACTAGTGCCGCCAGCGAAAACAGGCTGCGCGCCGGCGTCGGCCCGCCGTCGTTAGGGGATTGAACTGACAGCGTCCTGGATGGCCCGAAGCGCTGCCATAAACGCCAAAACAGCAGCAATCCCACCATGGCGGCAAAAGGAACCCCCGTAGGCCTGGACAGGCACATCAGGAGCACTACGGGAATAGCGGCCAGATACTGGCGCCGAACCACCAGCAGCAACGAACCCGACAACAGCAACAGGTTCAAGGACTCGGCATACGGGACCTGGAGGATGGGTGACACCGGGAAAGTAGAGACGAAGATGACGCCCCACAGTGCCGCCCGCTTGCCTGCGAACTCGCGGAAGAGTTTGTAGATCACCAACGCAGCGCCCACACCGGCCAGCATTGCGATGATGGTGAGCGAAGGCAGGGTTCCTATCCCGGTGACCGCCGAGAGCCCCCGGGCCAGGAAGGGAAGGAGCGCATAGAACGCCCACGCGTTTTGCTGAACCACACCGTTCGCGTCCACCGGCAGAACCGAGGGGTATCCCTTGTCTGCAGCTTCCTGATACCAGCGCCCATCCCAAATAGTGATGAAGTTCCAGTAGTCCGGAGCCGGCGGGAACCAGGGATTTGTTCCCTGGTGAATTGCGGCCGCCATGAAGATACAGGCGCTGACCAGCCGGGCGGCCACAAAGACCAAGGAAACCTGCACCCACCAGGGCCATCCAGCCATTCTGGAGACTACAGCTGCTAGCCCCCGGGAAAGCCGCGCGGTGGGCCCCTCCTGCACCTGTGTCTTCGGGGCAGAGGTTCCCTTCGGCGCGGGGACCTGGGAACTCACTGCCCGGTCCGGCCGGTTTCGCCGTCCTGGAGACGCGGTTGAACCAAAGCGCCAAGCCGTTCGATCTCGCGATCCTTCGCCTGCAGTTGGTCCCTCAGCTCATCCAGGACCTGATCAACCTGATCCATGCGATACCCACGAAGCCCCAAGGCAAAGCGCAAGGAGTCGACATCAGAGGGCTTGGCCTCCTCCGGCAGCAGAACAGCGGGCAAGTTCGGGACCGGCTGGTCAAGCCCCGAACCGATCGAGCGCCCCCGAACGATCCCGGCGCCGAGATACAACGCCGCGCCGATGAGGACTATCGCGAGAAACACCAGGAAAAAGCTCACAAGGTCCATCGTGCCAGAAACAGCCGCCTACTCCGGGCGCTGATTTCCATTGGTAGTAGCGGGGAGTGGTGCACCGTGCAGGACTCGATGCACGGCGTCGGCGGGGTCGTCCACCAGCTGGATCAGGTCAAGGTCCTTCTCGGAAACCATGCCTTCTGCCACCAGGGTGTCCTTGATCCACTCGATCATGGGTCCCCAGAACCGAATACCGAGCAAAACGATCGGGAACGACGTTACTTTGCGGGTCTGGACAAGGACCATGGCCTCGAACAACTCATCAAGGGTGCCGAGTCCTCCAGGAAGCACGACGAAGCCCTGCGCGTACTTGACGAACATGGTTTTGCGGGCGAAGAAGTACCGGAAGTTGATGCCCAGGTCCACCCACTGGTTGAGTCCCTGCTCGAAAGGCAGTTCGATTCCCAGGCCCACGGAGACACCATTGCCTTCCACAGCGCCCTTGTTGGCAGCTTCCATGGATCCGGGTCCGCCACCAGTAATCACCGCGACTCCGGCTTCGGCGAGTTTGCGTCCCACATCGACGGCCATCTCGTAGTACTCGGTTCCGGGCTTGGTACGCGCCGAACCGAACACGCTGACGGCGGGCCCCAGGTCGGCAAGGGCTCCGAAGCCCTCCACGAATTCGCTCTGGATCCTCAGGACACGCCAAGGATCGGTATGAATGAACTGCCCGGCACCGCTCGTATCCAGCAAATGCTGGTCCGACATCCCCGTGTCTGCCTGTTTACGTCGAAGTTCCAAGGGACCTTTGTGCTTGGCGGGTGCGATCTCCGACGGGAGCGGCACGCGGGTACCCTCGACACGGCCGTTGGCATCGGGGTGGGGAACTGGGTGCTGGCTGATGCTCATTGCCCAAGGCTAGCGCGGATGAAGGCATGCTCCGTTGCTGCGACCCGCTTCTTGCATTGCAGTCTGGTATATCGCTGTGGGGCAGGTTTCTGTTCAGTCACGATCTTCAGGAAGTTGCCGTGACCGTGGTCATATTTGCGTCTTTGTTCGCTAGATTCATCGTATGACTACTCAAGCGTCCGGCGATGCCCTCGTCTCCCTGAACGGCGTCAATAAGCACTACGGTCAATTGCACGTCCTCAAAGACATCAACCTCCAGGTTCAGAAGGGTGAAGTCGTGGTGGTTATCGGACCTTCCGGTTCCGGTAAATCCACTCTCTGCCGTGCGATCAACCGTTTGGAAACGATCGACGACGGCGACATCGCCATCGATGGGAAGAAACTTCCCGAAGAAGGCAAGGACCTCGCGCACTTGCGTGCCGACGTCGGCATGGTGTTCCAGTCCTTCAACCTGTTCGCCCACAAGACGATTCTTGAGAACGTCACGCTGGGTCCCATCAAGGTTAAGAAGGTGGCCAAGGGCACAGCTGACAAGGAGGCCATGGCCCTCCTTGAGCGTGTAGGCGTCGGGCACCAGGCACCGAAGCTTCCCGCCCAGCTCTCCGGCGGCCAGCAGCAGCGTGTGGCAATTGCCCGTGCTCTTGCCATGAAGCCGAAGGTGATGCTGTTCGACGAGCCCACGTCCGCGTTGGACCCCGAGATGATCAACGAAGTTCTGGACGTCATGATCCAGCTGGCCAAGGAAGGCATGACCATGATCGTGGTCACCCACGAGATGGGCTTCGCCCGCAAGGCTGCTGACCGAGTGGTGTTCATGGCTGACGGTCAGATCGTGGAGGACGCAACTCCCGAGGAATTCTTCACCAACCCGAAGAGCACCCGTGCCAAGGACTTCTTGTCCAAGCTCTTGACCCACTAGCTCCTTACCGCCAGCACCCCCGGCCGTAAGGCGGCCACCCAATGAAAGGAACATCATGAAGTCTCTTATTACCCGGAGGAAGTCACTCCTGGTGGCCGCATCGGCCGCGCTAGCTCTCTCGCTGAGCGCTTGCGGCGGCGGCAGCACCACCACTCCCCCTGTTGCCTCAGCCAGCTTCGAGGCCGGGACCACCATGCAGAAGTTGAACGAGGCCCAAAAGATCACCATCGGCACCAAGTTCGATCAGCCGTTGTTCGGCCAGAAGGGCCTGGACGGTAAGCCTGTCGGTTTCGACGTTGAAATGGGCAAGGCTATCGCCGCCAAACTTGGCATCCCGGAGGACAAGATTGAATGGGTAGAGACTGTCTCCCAGAACCGCGAATCGTTCATCGAACAGGGCCGCGTTGACCTTGTCATCGCCACTTACACCATCAATGATGCCCGTAAGGAAAAGGTAGCCTTCGCAGGACCTTATTATGAGGCGGGCCAGGCACTGCTGGTGAACAAGGACGACAACTCCATCACCAAGCCCGAAGATGTCACCGGCAAGAAGGTTTGCTCCGTGACGGGTTCAACCCCGGCAAAGACCATCGCCGAGAAGTACAACGCTGAGGTAGTCCCCGCCGCAACCTACACTGCGTGCCTGGAGCCGCTGCGCAACAAGCAGGTCGTTGCCGTGACCACCGACAACGTCATCCTGGCCGGCTACGTGGATAAGGAACCGGACGCTTTCAAGCTCGCCTCGGATGAAACCTTCACCAAGGAGCCTTATGGCATCGGCTTGAAGAAGGACGACACCGTCTTCCGCAACTGGATCAACGACCAGCTTGAGGAATTCGCCAAGGACGACACCTACAAGAAGGCTTGGGAGGCTACCGCGGGCAAGGTCATCAAGACCGTCCCTGAGCTTCCCACCATCGACCGCTACTAGTCGGACCCGTCAACTGCCGTCGCCCACCCCGGGCGGCGGCAGTTGCCGAACAAGGACCACGTTCCCTGATTAGCTGCAGCCAAAGGAAGCCATGGACGCCGTCATAGCAAGCCTCCCCCAATACTGGGACGGATTTCTCCGAACCCTCTACCTCTCCGTAATTTCGGGCATCATTGCCCTCCTCGTCGGCACACTCTTGGCTGCCATGAGGGTCTCCCCGGTGGCTGCTCTGCGCGGCTTCAGCATGTTCTATGTGGAAGTCGCCCGAAACACCCCATTGACCATCATTTTCTTTTTCGCCGCGATTGTCCTGCCCCGCTTGGGTGTCAGATTCGAACAGTTTGAAGTCGCGGCCATCATCGCGTTGAGCAGTTACACGGCGGCCTTCATCGCCGAAGCCGTCCGTTCCGGCGTCAACAGCGTGCCTGTGGGCCAAGCAGAAGCTGCCCGCAGTGTCGGCATGACCTTCACCCAGGTGTTGGGCTTCATCGTCCTCCCCCAGGCAGTGCGAACCGTCATACCTCCGTTGATCAACATCCTGATCGCCTTGGTGAAGAACTCCTCGGTGGCCGGCGCCTTCTTCGTCCTTGAGCTGTTCGGCTACGGTCGCCAGCTCTCCAACGACTACGGCAACCAAGTTCTGTGGATCCTCCTCGGGGTGGCGTTCTTCTACCTCCTGATCACAGTTCCGCTGGGACTTCTAGCGCACTTTGTTGAACGAAAGGTGGCGATTGCCCGATGACATCGGTCCTGTACGACGTCCCCGGGCCCAAGGCCCGCCTGTATTCGCTCCTGGGCTCCGCCGCCGGAATCCTGATCATCCTCGGCATCCTCGCCATTGCTGTCGTAACGCTGGCACAGCAGGGCATTTTCGACGCCGACCGCTGGGAGATTTTCTACGGTCCCATGGCTCCGGACGTCTGGAGCCTGATCGGTCAAGGCATTCTCTCCACTTTGGCCGCAGCTGCCGTGGCCGCCGTGATCGCGTTCCCCTTGGGCATCGCGCTTTGCCTGCTGCGTATCTCGCTGATTCCTTGGATCCGCATTCCCACGCAGGTGGTACTTGAGTTCCTCCGCGGCATGCCCGTGGTCCTCATGATGTTGTTTGTCCTGCTGGTTTTCGCCACGGGTCAGTTCCAAGCCGTCGTTGTTGGCTTGGTTCTCTACAACGCCGCCATCTTCGCCGAGATCCTGCGCGCTGGCATCCAGTCCTTGCCCAAGGGCCAACGCGAGGCGGGCCTGGCCATTGGCCTGCGAAGCTTCCAGTCGCGGATGTCCATCGAGTTCCCGCAGGCTGTGCGACGGATGCTGCCGTCCTTGATCGCCCAGCTTGTGGTTCTGCTCAAGGACACCTCGCTCGGCTACATCGTGGGCTACGAGGAACTCCTTCGGAAGATCCAGATCATGGCCGACTTCCTGGGACCGGATTTCCTGTTCCCTGCGTTCTTCGTCGGCGCTGCGATCTACATCCTGATCAACCTGACCGTGTCACGGATTGCCATCATGATTGAGCGCCGCGGCTCCAAGAAGGCCGCCGGTGGAATGGCGTCAGCCATCAAGACGGTGGATCTCGAAGTCAATGTACCGGGTACCGACAAGAAGTAACTCTGTACCAAAGAAGAAGGTCCGCAGCTGCCAGGCTGCGGACCTTCTTCTTTTGCTGCGCGGAAGCTTCGGGACTACGGCGTCAGCCACGTTCTCAGTGCACGGAGGCACTCACGGATGGCGTCGGCGTCGACGTGTTCGTTGTCCTTGTGCGCCAGCAGGGGGTCACCGGGGCCGAAGTTCACTGCCGGGATGCCCAGTTCACTGAAGCGCGCGACGTCGGTCCAGCCGTATTTGGGTTTGGGCTCGGCACCGACTGCGGCAACGAAGGACGCAGCGGCCGGGTGATTCAGTCCGGGCCTGGCTCCGGCAGCAGCGTCCGTACGGACGACGTCGAATCCGTCCAGCAATTCCCTGACGACGGCCTCGGCCTGGTCCGGGGTCTTGTCCGGTGCGAATCGGTAGTTGATTTCCACCACACAGCGGTCCGGGATGACGTTCCCTGCAGTTCCACCGTTGATCCTCACCGCGTTGAGGCTCTCGCGGTAATCGAGGCCGTCCACGTTGATGGTCTGCGGCTCGTAGTTGGCGAGCCGGGCCAAGATAGGTGCTGCGGCGTGGATCGCATTGACGCCCATCCATGCCCGCGCTGAGTGGGCTGTTTCGCCGATGGTGGTGGCTTCGAAACGGCTGGTGCCGTTGCAACCACCCTCTACCGTGCCGTGAGTCGGCTCCAGCAGTATCGCGAAGTCGCCCTGCAGGAGATCCCCGTGGTTGCGGACCAACCGTCCCAAGCCGCTCTTCACCGCTTCCACTTCTTCATGGTCGTAAAAGACGAAGGTGACGTCTTTGTTGGGCTGCCGCCCGTCGTCGAACAGTGTTGCTGCGAGGGCGAGCTGCACCGCAACGCCGCCTTTCATGTCGGTGGTCCCCCGCCCGTAAAGGATGCCTTCACCGGGAATACCGGACTCCCACGTGGCCGGAACAGTGCCCAAAGACCCCGGCACGGTGGGCAGGGGGACGGTGTCGAGATGCCCTGCCAGGATGACACGCTCCGAGCAGCCAAGTTCGGTGCGCGCGATGATGGCGTCGCCGTCCCGGGTCACGGTAAAGGCGGGGATGGCGCGTAGAGCGGACTCGACGGCGTCGGCGAGCTCGGTCTCATTGCCGGAAACGCTGTTGAAGTCAATGATCGCGGCCGTCAGCAAGGCAACGTCCTGGCGCAGGTCAAGAAGGGCGGGAGCAGGGTTCAGGGTCACCCGTCCAGCCTAATGCCAGCAAATGCGACTTCTATGGCATGAGACGGGTTTTAACCGACCTCTGCCTGCTGGATACACTTGGCGCATGACTGAAACTGCTTCCTCTGCTGTGCCCGCATACGCGTCCGACAACCACCGATCGGCCTATGGCTTCGGCCTGGCCACCATCGCCACCTCGGCTTCCGGGGAAGCAACCGTGCTTGACGTCTGGTACCCGGCACCTGCGCTTGGCGTAGCTGCCGAGACCTTGCGCGACGTCGACAACGCCGATCCCGCACTCGTTGCACTTGCCGAGGAAGGCAAGGACGCCGACCGCGGCACCGAGCAGAAGGTTGTCTTCGCACAGATTGACCTCGACGCCGCCCCTGCAGACACGGCCGACGCGTACCTGCGCCTGCACCTCCTCTCACACCGCTTGGTCAAGCCCAACAGCATCAACCTGGACGGTGTCTTCGGCAAGTTGCCCAACGTCGTGTGGACCAACTTCGGACCCGCCGCGGTTGACGGCTTCGAGCTGACCCGCGCCCGCCTGCGTAAGCGCGGCAACGTTGTGGTCTTCGGCGTGGACAAGTTCCCGCGGATGGTTGACTACGTGGTTCCCACCGGCGTGCGCATTGCCGACGCCGACCGCGTCCGTTTGGGTGCCCACCTCGCCGAAGGCACCACGGTCATGCACGAAGGCTTCGTAAACTTCAACGCCGGAACCCTGGGCACGTCCATGGTGGAAGGCCGGATCTCCGCCGGCGTTGTTGCCGGTGACGGCACGGACGTTGGCGGCGGAGCATCCATCATGGGCACGCTCTCCGGTGGTGGCAAGGAAAAGATTGCCCTGGGCGAGCGTGTTCTGCTCGGCGCCAACTCCGGCGTTGGCATCAGCATCGGCGACGACTCCGTAGTGGAGGCCGGCCTGTACGTTACTGCAGGTACCCGTGTACGTGTTCCGGGCCCGAAGGACGAGAACGGCGAGGACACCAGCAAGATCATCAAGGCTGTGGAACTCTCCGGCGTCCCGAATCTCCTCTTCCGTCGCAACTCCACAACCGGCGGCGTGGAAGTCCTTCCGCGCAAGGGCCAGACGGTGGAGCTGAATGAGGCTCTCCACGCCAACTAGCAGGACACACCCAATGCGCCGGTTCCGCCGCGCCATCGTTGCGGTGCTGGCTTTGGCCCTCGTAGCAGGTGCCATTTACGCGATAGTTGCCGTGCTGCAGCGCTCCGAGACCCTGGTCACGGAGCGCTGCTTCGCCGTCGTCGGCTCTGAAAGCCATGAGCTTGCTACGGACCAGGCTGCCAACGCATCGCTCATCTCGGCGATCTCCGTCCTGCGTGGGCTTCCACCCAGGGCGGCGAGCATCGCACTTGCCACAGCCATGCAGGAATCCAGGCTGCGCAACATCAACTACGGCGACGACGCCGGACCGGACTCCCGTGGTTTGTTCCAGCAACGCCCCTCGCAAGGCTGGGGAACCGAGGAGCAGGTGATGGACCCCGTCTATGCAAGCAACGCGTTCTTTGACGGACTGGTTAAGGTGCCCGGCTACGAGGCCATGGAGATTACCCAAGCCGCCCAAGCGGTCCAGCGATCCGCCTTTCCCCGCGCCTACGCCCAGCATGAGGGGATGGGACGGGCTTTCGCTTCCGCCCTCACCGGGCACTCCACCTCGTCACTGAACTGCGAACTGCGCATGCCGGAGGCGGCGGGCGACCCTGCCGTCGTCGTCGATGAACTCACGACGGCGTTCGGCCCCCAGGTGGCCACCGTTCAGGGTCGCTCGGTTCAACTGGAACTTGGCGGAACGCAGGCGTGGGCCGTGGCTCATTGGGCAGTGGCAAACGCCAAAACGTTGTCCATCACACAGGTGGACCTTGCGGGCCAGACATGGAACCGGGAGAAGCGCGATGGCTGGCAACCTTCGGCCGCTCCAGCTGAGACGGTCACCATCACTGTTTCAGCGCCAGCCACCTGAGTTTTTGTACAGCTCCATCAGGCGAGCATCTCCACGACGGGCTGGACGTAGCTGCGGAACACGTCGGGTTCGGACAGCAACCGGTGGCTCATAATCATAGTGTCCGGTTCCAGATACCAGGCTCGCGGCTCATTGAGGGGCAGCTCAATGATGGTGAGTTCGAAGTCCCGGGAACTGCGACCGACCTCGAGGAGCCTATCCTCCACCATCTCATTCAACACGTGTGTCACCCCGTTGGCTTCACGGGCGGCCTCAAGATGGGCGTACTCGTCAATCCTGTCCGTAGCCCATCCCAGCGCGGAGCCGAAATGTGCCTGCAGGACGCGCTGGAGTGCCGGTGAGTTGCCGAAAGCCTTGAAGCTTGGCGGGGCCAGTTCGGGTGCCGGGTTGGGGTACGACTTCACCAGGCTCTCCCACCAAGCTTCCCACTCGGTCTTCAGCGCCGGGAAGCCACCTACGTCAGAGGTGAGGTGCTTGTGGTCCGCATGACGGACCTTTGGAGCTGCCTGGGAGAGAATCGGCCTACCGGCACCATCCAGTCCCGCTACGTCGCGCAAGTACAGGGCGATGAGCATCGGCCCGGACGTATCCATAGTGATGCGCCATCCCGGGCCGCCAGACTCGTGCATGCGAATTCCTCCCTTTGGCAGGTCCCCGACATGTCCCAGTCTATTCCCGATGACCCCGGACGGTAATGGCGTGATCCGCGTCTTGTGGAGTAAGCATCCCTAACTGGCGGCAGGTACTGCCCTCAAGGAACGCAGGTGTGCTGTCAGGACGTCACTGCACATCTCAGCAGTCATCCACTCAGGCTGCAGCAGCGAGTGCATGCACAGCCCGTCCATGGTGGCCAAGAGCCGTTCCGCTTCCGTCACAAGGGTTTGCTGCGAGTCAGCTTCACCGGGATTCAGGAGCATGATGAGGCGACCGACGACGGCGGCCACGGTGCGGTGGCTGCGCCCGGCTTCGTCGGCCAGGACAGGCTTGATCCGGGCAGCGTGCCGGAACGCCATCCACACGCAGGCATCCACTGCCAGTTCCTCGTCCAGGGGCAGGAACTGACCGAGGAGATTCAGCACAGCTTCGTGCTGCTCGGGGCTTTCCGGTGAAGCTTTCTCGACCGACGAGAGTGCCGCTTCGAGACGCCCTGCAATGCGATCAATCACCGCTGCGAAGGAGAAGACAAGGAGTTCATCGCTGCTGGCGAAGTAGTGTCGGACCGAACCAACAGCCAGCCCTGCTTCGTCAGCTACTTCCCTGAGGGATGCCCGCTCCAAGCCGTCGCTGGCAATGATCCGGAAGACGGCTTGGACAACTTCATGGCGCCGGGCTTCGGCATCAACAATTTTGGGCACCAGTAGTTTTTAGCACGAACGTGCTTCAACACCGCTCAACACAGAGCGGCGTGGCTCCGATTTCCGATAGCGTAGGAACCATGAAAATTCTTGTCACGGGTGGCACCGGCTACATCGGTTCCCACACCGTTTTGTCCCTTCAGGAAGCCGGCCACGACGTCGTTGTGCTCGACAACCTCGTGAACTCCAGCGAGGAATCCCTCCGCAGGGTTTCGGAGCTCACCGGCAAGACCGCAGCCTTCCACAAGGTGGATCTGGTGGACGAGCCCGCCGTTGAGGCCGTCTTCGACCAACACCAGATCGACGCCGTCATCCACTTCGCGGGGCTGAAGGCCGTAGGAGAGTCCGTCCAGGAACCCCTCGCCTACTACTACAACAACATCGTGGGCACCCTGAACCTGCTCCGCGCCATGGACAAGCACAACGTGCGCTCCATCGTCTTCAGCTCCTCGGCCACGGTGTACGGCGAGCACAACCCGATTCCCTACATCGAGAAGATGGAAATCGGCGCCAACAACCCGTACGGCCGCACCAAGGAACAGATTGAGGACATTCTCTCTGACCTGGGTAACGCGGATGGCCGCTGGCATATCGCACTGCTGCGCTATTTCAACCCGGTTGGAGCGCACCCGTCCGGCCGCATCGGCGAGGACCCCCAGGGCATCCCGAATAACCTTGTCCCCTTCATTGCACAGGTAGCAGTGGGCCGCCGCGAGAAGCTCATGGTCTTCGGCGGAGATTACGACACCCCCGATGGCACGGCGCAGCGCGACTACATCCACGTAGTCGATCTGGCCGATGGTCACGTCGCAGCCCTGAACTACATCGCTGAGCGCGCCGGCGTCCGTCGCTGGAACCTCGGCTCCGGCCGCGGTTCCTCCGTCCTCGAGGTCCTGCGTTCCTTCGAAAAGGCCGTGGGCCGGCCGATTCCATACGAGATCACCGACCGCCGCGCCGGCGATCTCCCCGCGTTCTGGGCCGACGCTTCCTCCGCCCTCGCGGACCTTGGATGGTCCACCACCAAGACCGTGGACCAGATGTGCGAGGACCACTGGCGCTGGCAGAAGAACAACCCCTACGGCTACAACGCAGCTGAGGCTGCCGCGACGAGCAACGCTTAGGCGAGCAACGCTTCAGCAACCAACGACGGCGGCCGCCCACCTCGCGCGCGGTGGGCGGC